>NZ_JBFBAG010000027.1:0-153090 GCF_040682155.1 Amycolatopsis sp. NPDC051371 | reverse complement strand
AGGGTGGTGACCGGTGCGGCGGACTCGGGGGCGGTGGCCGCCGGTCCGCAGTAGGAGATGCGCCCGTCGGCGTCCACATCGACGACCGCGTCACGGAGAAGCAAACA
Source organism: Amycolatopsis sp. NPDC051371 (assembly GCF_040682155.1). Taxonomy (NCBI): domain Bacteria; kingdom Bacillati; phylum Actinomycetota; class Actinomycetes; order Pseudonocardiales; family Pseudonocardiaceae; genus Amycolatopsis; species Amycolatopsis sp. NPDC051371. The sequence goes on along the minus strand of NZ_JBFBAG010000027.1, from coordinate 152,983 downwards.
GGACGGGTCGGCGGGGAGAACAACAGCGGCGTGGAAACGGCGCCGCATGGCGATCAGCCGTGCCGGCGGGCAGCGGTTTCGAGCGCGCCGCCGATGACGCGCAACGCTCGCGCGACGTCGGCGCGCTGCCGGTCCGTCAATCCCTCGACGACCTCGGCTTCGAAGGCCAGGCGCTGGGGCATGACGTCGTCGACCGCGGCCGCGCCCTCGTCGCTGATCGTGACGAGGAAGCTTCGCTTGTCGGCGGGGTTCGCCACCCGCTCCACCAGGCCACGCCGCTCCAGCTTCGTCAAGGCCTTGCTCAGCGCGGCCGCGGACTTGCCCATGGTCTGCGCGAGCCGGCGGGCGATGACGGGCTCCGGCGCGTGGCGGAGGTGGAACAGGAGGTCGAACTCGGACGAACTGATCAGCGAGGTCTCGAACGCGGGCTCCAGCAGCAGTTCGAGCATGGCGTGCGCGTGCTTGAGCCCGCCGAACAGCGACATCGCCGCCAGGTCGAGGTCGGGACGGGCGGCGCGCCACTGGTCCCAGGCCACTACCGGCGCCTCGCCGTTCGTCATGTTCCCCCATTCCGTCAACCGGTGTACTACGGCTTACTCTATCGCGTCGCGGTACCCGGCCGCCGCCTCAGAGGTCGCCGGCGGGCGAGAAGGCGTACACGACCGATTCGGTCTCGAACCCCAGCCTGCCGTTGAGCCCGTGCGAGACCACCAGCTGACGGCCGCCACCGGGGCCGGCGACCAGCGCGACGTCCGTCCCGCCCGAGGTGTCGTACTCCTCGACGACGCGGAACGTCCCGTCCTCGAACTTGTAGAGCGGGGACTTCAGCAGCGGGTGCGGGTCCGCCGGGCCGCCGGTGATGAAGTCGACCCGCACCATGAACAGCCCCTCCGGGGTGTCGACGACCAGGAGCTCGCGTCCCCCGGTGCCGCCGCCGAGGACGGCGTGGTCGACGAACCGGCCGTTCTCCCAGCGCAGGAGGATCGAGTCCGACTGGATGTTCGCCACCGCCAGGTAGCGCTCACCACCGGCGGCGAACGTGGCGAAGGCGCGGCCGCCGGCCGGCATGAGGTCCTGGTGCGGGACGAACTCGGCGCCGTCCCACCGGTAGAGCCTGCTGGGCAGGAGGTGGTCGGCGTGCGCGAGGTAGCTGGTCCCGTCGAGGTCGAAGGCGTGGAAGTTGTACCCGATGCGGGACGGGATGTCCTGCAAGTGCCCGAACTCCGTGCCGGTCCAGCGGTACAGCCTCGACGGCAGCTCGGGACCACCCGGCCGGTTCTGCGCGAGCGCCAGGTGGTGGACACCGCCGACGGTGAAGTGCCGCCACTGCTTCGCCGCGTGCCCCACGATCGTCTGGAACGGCTCCCAGGCATTGCCGCCCCACCGGTAGAGCGGCTGGCCGACGGAGAAGTTGTAGGGCCCGCTCCCGATCCGGATGCAGGCGCAGGCGAGGAACGGCGTGCCGTCGACCTCGAAGTACTCGACGTCCTCGGCGCCCGGCCCGGGCAACCGGCCGGTCGGTGCGAACTCGCCGTCGCGCCGGTCGAACAGGAGGATGTCGGTGTTGGAGTCGCCACCGTTCATGCCGGACGGCGAGCCGGGCGCGTCGTAGGCCAGCTGCGGGATCGCCAAGCGCTGGACGCCGCCGACCGTGAAAGCCGCGACGCCGCGGGCACCCGACGTCGCGAGCCGCTGGACTTCACGGAGATACCTGCCGGCCACGGCGACTCCATCCGTTAACTGTTCAATTACTGGCTAAAATGATAGCCCAGCCCGTGCGATCCGGCCCCACGGCAAGGCCGTGCGTCACATTTCCTGACACCGGTCAGCACCCATCCTGACGCCCGCTCACTTGTTTCCCGGCCCGGCCGCGGTTGTACTCGCTTCCGGTCCACGACAACGACGTCTCGAGGAGCCGCAGTGACCCAGCACTCGTCGCCGCCCGGTCTGGCCGGGCCGCCGCCCCTCCAGGTCTCCGCGACGGTCCGGCCGGCCGGCACCGGCACGATCCTCCCGGTCGACGAAAACGACCAGCTGCCCAGCTCCGGCGCCGCGCTGCGCGAACACCGCGACGTCGCCTTCGACCCGGCAACGGGCCTGAAGCTCGACATCGTGCGGCCCGGGTCCGAGCGCCCCATCCCCCTGGTCGTGTTCGTCCCCGGTGGTGGTTTCGTGCTGGCCGACCGGGGCGGGAACCCCGCGCGCCGGCGGCTGCTGGCCGAGGCCGGCTTCGCCGTGGCCAGCATCGAGTACCGCACGAGCACGCCCGTTGCGACCTATGTGGACGGTGTGCGGGACGTCCAGGCGGCGGTTCGCTTCCTCCGGGCGAACGCCGCGGACTACGGGCTGGACACGCGCAGGGTCGCGGTCTGGGGCGAGTCGGCGGGCGGGTACCTCGCGGCCATGACGGGGGTGACGAACGGGCTCGGCCGGTTCGACCCGGGCGAGGACCCGGACCCCGGCGGCGACGTCCAGGCGGTCGTCGACATGTTCGGCGGCAGCGACCTCGCCCTGCTCGCGGCGGACTTCGACGAACCGACCCAGGCCTTCTTCGGCGGGCCGCACAACAGCCTCGTCTCGTACGTGTTCGGGCGCCACAGCGGGAAAGCGTGCGCGGACGACCCCGCAGAGGCCGCCGGCGCCAACCCGCTCGGCTACGTGCACGCCGAGGCTCCGCCGTTCCTGCTCTTCCACGGGACCGACGACCGCCTGGTCTCGCCGAGCCAGACGTTGTTACCGCACAATGCACTCCTCGCCGCGGGCGCATCGAGCACGCGGTACCTGCTGGCCGGCGCCCGCCACGGCGACCTGGCGTTCCTCGGCGACCCCGGACGCGGTCCGCCCGTGGGCCACCCGCGCGGTCATGGGCCGCTTGATCGGCTTCCTGCGCGCCCACCTGATTCCCTGAGCTTCCGCTGACCCGCAAAGGATCGCCATGTTCCGGACGCCCCCGGCGGCGCCGCCCCCGCAGGCCGCCACCGACGCGAGACCCACCACCCGCAGGCCCTACGCCCTGCTCCTCATCGCCCTGCTCTGGCCCGCGCAGCTGGTCAACGCGTCCGCGGCGATCACCTCCTACGCCCAGGCCGAAATCGCGCAGACCTTCCACACCACCCAGATCGCGTGGTTCAGCATCGTCTACGCCCTCTTCGGCACGCTCCTGCTCCCGTTCGCGGTGAAGATCAGCGACATGTACGGGAAACGCCGCGTGATGCTCGTGCTCGTTGTCTGCGGGCTCGCCGGTGACGTGCTCTGCGCGGTCGCGCCCACCTTCGGCGTGCTGGTCGCGGGGCGGGCCGTCTCGGCGGGCTACGTCCCCGTGGCGGCACTCGCGTTCGCCGCGGCCCGCGACGTCCTGCCGGCCCGGCGGCTGGCTACCGCGACCGGCGTCATGGGCGCGACGCTCGGGGCGATCGTCGCGGTCGGGCCGCTGATCGCCGGCTGGCTGCTGGACGCCTACGGGTTCCGCGGCGCGATGTGGTTCGTCGCCGCCGGAACGGCCGTGGCCCTGCTGCTCGTCGCGACGCTCATCCCCGAGACACCACGGCACGCCGCCGGCGGCACGTTCGACTCGCGAGGCGGGCTCCTGCTCGCCGCGGGCATCCTCGTGCTGATGTTCGGCCTCGGCCAGGCATCCACCCTGGGCTGGGCGGATCCGCGGGTCGCGGGCGGCGTCGTCGGCGGGCTCCTCCTGTTCGCGCTCTTCGTCCGCGTGGAGCGGCGAGCCGAGAACCCGGTGCTGGACCTGCGGATGCTGTCCCGCCGGGCGGTCGCGACGGTCGTCGGCGCGAGCGCGCTCGTCCAGGGCACGACGTTCGTCAGCCTCGGCATCATGACCGTCGTCATCCCGTTGTACCCCCGCATTCCCGGTGTCTCGGACGGTCTGGGGTGGACCGCGCTGCACGGCGCGCTCGTCGCGCTCCCCGCGGGCCTCGTCCTGTTCGCCGTGGGCGTGGCCGCGTCCGGCGTGATGCGCCGGACCGGTGCCCGCACGCCGTGGCTGCTCGGCGTGCCGGTGGCGATCGCCGGGACGGTGCTGCAGGCGTTCTTCCACTACGACGCCACCCAGATCATGGTCACCGGGATCGTGGCGGCCCTGGGCATCGGTGTCGTCTACAGCGCGTCGCCCGTGCTCGTCCTCTCGGCGGTGACGGTCAAGGAACAGGCACAGGCGAACGGCACGGCGATGATGCTTCTGGGCCTGATGGCCACGGTCGGGGCGCAGATCCTCTTCAGCACGCTCGGCGCGGACTCGAACGTCGTGCAGGGAACGACGGTCTACCGGGACTCGGCCTACGTGCACAGCTACCTCGTCCTGGCGGGCCTGCTGGCGGTCGGGTTCCTGGTTTCGTTCTTCATCCCCGACCGGCGCGAGGAGCCCGCCTGACCGGCGTGCAGCAGCCGCGCGATCCCGTAGGCGAACCGGGCGTCGAACGCGTCGTCGACCATCACGTCGACGCCGACAGTCGCCAGCCCCCGCGTTGGATCGGAGCCAGACATCTGGTCGCTCATGGCATGTGCTTCCCCTCGTCAGGTTGGGTAGTACACGGTCGGCAGCGGGCCTCGAAACTGCGGCGCAGAGAAGCTGAATCCGAACTCCCGCGCCAGCACAGTCAGCGCGGCAACGAACTCGGTGCGCGAGTCGCGTGGTGTTTCACGATCGATGAGGCCGGCTTCACGCATGGGCTGCTCGAGCCGTGTGGTCGCCTCGCCCCCAAGGCCGTCGTAGGCTTGGCCGACCTCGAGGCCGAACTGGAGGCGACCACCAACGATGTGGCTGACCCAGCCTTGGCCCATGGCGTTCATCGTGGCGGTCACAACGTCGGTCTTGAACGACAGTGCTGAAGCGGCGGTATTGGGCAGTGTGCTTGCCCGCACCGGCTCAATCGCCGCGGTCCACGTGCCCGATGTAGCCACTCGCAGGCATGGGCGTCCATCGTAGGCAGCCCCTGAGGGAGCCCAGCTATCCGTGAGGCTCTGCGGTTTTGCCCGTGCCGGGTCAGCATCAAAGGCTCTGAAGACGGCGTTGACATCGGTGGTGCGGACGAAGGTGATACGGCCGTCGTCCTCGAAAATCGTCGGATGCTGGAGGATCCACGCCCATTCAGGCTCGCCAGCAACTGGGTTCCCGTGTTCGTTGGCTTTCGTCATGGCCACAGTCTGCCGAACTTCGCGGGCGGTGGCGCATAGGGTCACGGGTTGACCGCAACCCAGTACGCGTCGTTGTCGATCAGCCGCGCGGATGTCACCAGCCTGCCGTAGTCGCCTCCGGCGGCTGAGTTCAGGAACAGCGGGATGTGTCCACGTACGCACTTTTCCGATCCGGTCGAGCTACCGAGCAGGGCTACGTCGCGCCAGTCTGCAGCCAGCACACCGGTGTTGTCGTTCTGTACCGCGGTCAATTGCGCGCACTCGGCGCCGTCCTTGATCGCTCCGGTGTTGGCTGGGTTCTCATAGGACGCATCGAACGCGTACTCGTCGCAGGAGTCCTTTGTGTTATACGGGATCAGTGCTTCATTCATCGTCGAGTCCGGCACGAACGCTCCGCACATGATCTTGCGGTCGGTGTCGTACTCGCGCTTGTAGTGCAGCGGCTCTCCCTGTCCTTCTTTGCCAGGATGCCAGTTCAAGTTCGTTTGCGCCCAGGCCACCATGGTCGCCGACGATCCTCGTGTGCTCACCGACAGGTTCAGCGTCGGTGTGAATACGTGGTTGACGCAGCCGCGGGAGACGTTGCCGGAGCTGGTGGTGCGGGCGTCGCACCGCCCCACAAGGTAGTCGTCATCGAACGACCATGCCGGGATGTCGGCGCCGCTGCCCGGCCCGGAGATACGCAGGCCGACATCCGAACGGATCAGGGCCTTGTCTGGTTGCGTAGACGCGTCGCTGGCGTCGTTCTCGCCCCACGTCACCTCATAGACCGTGCCTGAGGTCAGCGTAACCAACTTGCCATCATCTGGATTGGAGGGTTGCACAGCGGTGCATTGGGAGGTTTGCGAGACGCGGCACAGCGGGTCAATACGACCTTGGACGCCGTCCTCCAGAGTCCCCCAACCGCCGGCCTTCACGGCGATGTAGGCACCGTGCAGCCACGACGTGCTGTTCGGGCTGTACACCGACCACTGCAGATTCTCGAAGTTCATCCACCCTGTGTTTTTGGTCAGACCGCCTTCGGTCTTGGTAGTGAACAACTCCCAGACGGTGTCCGAGCACGACATCGTCCGAGACGGGTTCTCGACGTAGTCGAACCCCTCTGAGAACTGACATTCCTCGGGCCCGACCGGCTCATCAACCGCGGGAGCAACATCCTGGCCGTCCGGTCGCGATGCTGCAGCCATCAACGCATCAGCACGCTCCTGATCAACAGCGGAATCGGCCCACCCGTTCCCCGTGAGGTTCTGCGCGCAGCCAGCCCCGCCTGGCTTCGCGAGCAATACGAGGACAACCACCGCTCGTTCGCCGACATCGCCGCCGATCTCGGCGTCCCGCCCCCCGACCTGGCTCGTCACGCCCGCAGACTCGGCCTCGCGACCCGGCGTGGTGTCGCCGCACACCAACACGTCCTCGCCGACCACGGCGGCCCCGAGGCATCCCGTCCCACATCTGGACCCTCTTCGCCAGCCGCGGAGCCGAACAACGCGTCCGCCGGCTCTCGGTCCTACCCGGACACCCCGACCTCAACCACGCCGCCAGACACCTCGGCATCGGAAAGGCCAGCCTCCGCCACCAGATCGACCATCTCGAACACGTCATTGGCACGACACTGCTCGACACAACTCCCCGCTCCCGCGGGCTCACACTGACTCCCGCCGGCGAACAGCTCAAGCACGATCTACTCCCCGTTTTGGCCGTTCTCCACCGACCCGACCGATCCGCGTGAACCCAGGCCACGAGATCATCTCCGCATGAGCGAGATCATCTTGATGTCCGACCCGAAGGTCGCCGCCATCCCAACCGTGGAGTGCGATGAACGGCTCGTGGACGTGCGGCGCGCCAGTTCACTGCTCGTCGATGACCGGAAACAGCGGGAATCCGCCGACACCTTCGCCTACTTGCGGGAAGGCGTACTCGACCGCCTCCTCGCAGCCGAAGCGTCACTGCCCCTACACCTGCGGCTGCTGCTCGTCGAAGGATACCGCCCGCCGTCGTTGCAACGCCGCTACTTCGACGAATACGCCGCGAAACTACGAGCCGACCACCCAGAATGGCCCGCCGAGGACGTCCGGTCAGCAGCCAGCCGTTTCGTGTCCCCACCAGAAATCGCACCACACAGCGCGGGAGCCGCCGTCGACCTGACCCTTGCCGATGCCGACGGCCATGAACTCGACCTCGGCACCCGCATGAACGCCACCCCAGAGGAAAGCGCCGGGGCCTGCTACACACAGGCCACCAACATCACCGACAAAGCGCGCTCACTCCGGCACTTCCTCAGCACCGCCCTAGCCCACGCCGGCCTGGTCAACTACCCCACGGAGTGGTGGCACTGGTCATACGGAGACCGCTACTGGGCCCTCATGACAACAACCGCAACCGCCCACTACGGACCGAAGACCCTCAACTAGCCCAGGCATGGACAACCAAGCAAGTCGGGGAATCCAAGAAATGACACAGGAAAGAACGGAAGGCGCGCCCGCAGTCAAGAAAATGCCCCGAGTTTGAGACTGACCTCGATGACATCGCCATGAGACAAAAGAAAAACAGGCCAATCAACGTCGACATGTCACCTCTGACCCGGATCGGGATCTACTGCTGGACCTGGTCAGGCGATCCCGCCCAACCGCCGATCCGGGCCAGCACACGGTGGTGCTGCCACTGCCGGTCGCACCAATCACCGGGGAGTTGCTCAGTTCCTACCTACCTCGGCTCGCCCACGCCAACCACCTCACCCTCGCCGAGGTGCTGGGCGTCCTGCCGACCTGGTTCACCACGAAAATCAACAACCCCGACGAACTCGCCCAGCACCACATGCTCGCTCCCGCGACCACCGACGCGCTGTCCGCGCTCGCTCGTCTTGCCAGAACAACCCCGCAACACCTCGCCGGCGCCCTGCCGGCATTCGGCGCGGCCCACACCCGCGGACCGGTCCGCGCCACCACCGCATGCCGCTGCTGCCCGCCGCGGCGTCACCGAACCCGTCCCCGTCCACCTACCTGTTCACCTGAAACTCTGCACGCGGCACGGCATCTGGCTCAGCGACACCGGTCAACCCAACCTCGACGTCACCGCCTGCCCCGAAATCATCACCGGTCAGCACCGCGCCAACCGACTTCTGCGCCGATACACGCCCCAGCAAGTTGTTCTTGCGCACGAAGTCGCGCTCGCGGCGATCCCACCCTGGCCAGCCACACCGGCCGACATCCCACTGCACTGAAGGGCATCGACTGCTCATCCTCCAAACCATCAACCACCGCCGCGGCATCGGCACCGACCATGACACCTACACCCGCGCAGCGAAATACCCCGACGCCATCGCCCTCGTCCCGAACGACCTCAACGCTGGCGAAAACCAGCAATCGGTACGGTGAGTATCCATGCACCTCGGACTGGCCAATCTGATCGACCCTCGCCTTCTGCTTCTCGTTGCCGACTCACGCGCCTTCTATGAAAAGCGCGCAGCCAGACGAGGTCCGAACAGCGTGGAGGAGCTTCGCACAGTCCGAGCCAGTGCCGCCAAGCCTGCCCCCGCGAGTCCGCCAGCCGTCGAAGAACTCGTCGCCGCCGACGGACGCAGCGTCCCATTGCGGATCCACACTCCCGTGGACGCGGCGGTGAACGGCGTGTTCTTGGAGATCCACGGGGGCGGTTTCTACATGGGGTCGGCCGCCGGCAGCGACATCCGCAACCGCCAGCTCGCCGACGCACTCGGCGTCACAGTTGCAAGCGTAGACTATCGACTCGCGCCTGAGCATCCGTGGCCAGCCGCTCCGGACGATTGCGAAACCGCCGCACTCTGGCTCGTCGAGCACGCCCAGCACCGCTTCGGCACAACGAAGCTCGCTGTCGGCGGCTTCTCGGCCGGCGCGACACTAGCGATGACGACGCTGCTGCGCCTGCGTGGTCGGGGAGTCACCGCATTCGCCGGTGCCGTGCTGCAGTTCGGAACCTACGACCTGAGCGCACAGACACCGGCTGGACGTCTGATCGCCGACGAGTACTTCCTCGAGGCCTACGCCGGGGCAGCGCCGGACCGCACGGACCCGGACCTCTCTCCGATCTACGCCGACCTGTCCAACCTGCCTCCGATCCTCATAATCGTCGGAGACACCGACTTCTTGCTCCAGGACAACCTGGCCATGGCCGCTCGACTGTCTGCCTCCGGGGCAGACGTCGATCTCCGCGTCTACCCTGACTCACCCCACGGGTTCACGGGCCACCCAACCCGGATGGCACAGGCGGCACTCGAGGACATCCACACGTGGCTCGGCAGTCACCTCAGCCCCACAATCTGACCCCCAATATCGACGCCATCGCCCTCGTTCCGAGGACCCCCAGCGCTCGCGAACGAGCAAGATCCAATGGCAAACTCACCCAACCCCACAGCGTTACGACCCCACCGACCACCACCCGATCTGCCATTCAAAATTCCTCACCGCAGGTCAAGGCGCCCACCTCAAGGACGATTCACTGGCAGCGGACAAAATGTCACGGATTTGAGACTGATCATGGGTGACAAGGCCGTGAGACTGCCAAGAACCTCCAGGTCACACAAGATCGACATGTCATGCGCCGTGAGACCCTACATCGGCGGACCCCGCTCCGGCGCCCGCGGCGAGTGCGGAAGGCCGGCCTCAGCCAACGGCGCGTGCCGGCGGATCGACGAGATCCCGGGCTCGAAGCAGGCTTCGGACGTGCACGTGCGGTAAACGGCGAGGAGGCCGAGAACGCCGACAGATATTCGTGGTCGTCGGTGACATCTGACAGCCCGGCCTACTCGCCGTTCGCGGCGCGGCGCCTGGTGAGCGGCAGGACGAGCCGGGACCGGTGGGCGGCGTCGCGGTACACCTTGTGCGTGACCGGACGCCCCACCGGCAGGTGGAAGGCATCCGGCGGCAGGAGCGCGTTGTGCGCGTCGGCCAGCGGTTCGCCGTTGGAGAGCTCGGCTTCCAGGCGGTGGCCGGGGCGGAACGTCGCCGCGAACGGGTACAGGCGCAGCACGTACTCCTCGATCTTCCCCGGCTCGACGGGAACCGCCCGGGTGTGCGGGTGGTACGGGTTCCCCTCGGTGGTGCGGTCGTCGAGTTCGCGGTACGAGGCCTTCAGGTAGCCGGTGGTGACCAGCTGCCGGCTGCCATCCGGGGCGGCGTCCCACAGGCGCAGGATCAAATTCGTGTCAGGCTGGTCGATCTCGACGAACAGGTGCGCGGCCCCCGTGCCGATCAGCTCGACGGCGTCCTCGAACGTCGCGGTCCGCCAGCTGAGGATCTGCACCTGATCGGTGACCGTGAGCGGTGCTTGGTAGAAGCCGTCCGGGGCGGCGTGCCCAGCCCCCATGGGTTCGGGTTCGGGTGCCAGCTTGCCGCGCGGGCGGAGGAAGAACGAGCGGTATTCGACGTCCTTCGGCGGCCACTGCGCACCGGTGACCCGCTCGCGGCTGCCCTCGACGAAGACGGTGACGGCCGGCTCGTCCAGCACGCCGTTGTCGACGCCCTTGAGCCAGTGGTCGTACCACCGGAACATCTTGTCGTGCTCCTCGACGAACGGCCGCGACTGCATGGGCGGGTATGGGCCGATGTCGAGCTTCTTTGGGCCTTTCAGCCGGGAGAACAGCTCGATGGTGCCGTCGACGGTCCAGCCCCGGCCCTGGTCGATCTGCAGCCACACCGGGATGTCGATGGCCGGAGCCAGGGTGACGGGATTGCGTTCCTCGTACCAGTCTCCGTCGAGCTCGTTCAGCACGATGTCGAACCAGAGCTCGCGGTTGCGCGGGTACTTGAGGACGTGCACCAGGTTCGGCCAGGCGGCCACGTCGGGGCCGGCGAGCCGCTCCTCCACCAGCTTCGCGATCTCCTCGGCGGAGTACCGCTCCGGCATCCGGGACTTGACGTTCGTGTGCGCGATGCCGGAGTCGCCGCCGCGTCCCTCGCGGGCGGGCTCCATTCCGTCGGGCGCAAGCACTTCGCCGACGACCAGCCCGTCTCGTCCGCGTATGTCGCCTACCGGGGCACCGTGCCGGTAGGCGACCTGAGCCGTCCGGTCGAACTCTCCTAAGTCGTCGTCTATGTGGGACCGCGCTGTCACTTCGTCCATTATGGACTACGCGGTGGCGGTCTGCTCAACCAGGTCGCCGTCTTCGAGTCGCCCAAGGCCCGCGCCCGGCGTGAAGACTGGGGTACGCCCGACGAGCTGACCGAGGCGTTCGCCCGGACGTGCGAGTTCGTCCGGGGCGGGCTGCCCCACCTGTGGCGGGAAAAGTGGTGGCGAATGTACGACCGCGACCCGATCGGCACATGGGTCGACGGGCGGCTCGCCCTCCTCGGCGACGCCGCCCATCCGCCCCTGCAGTACCTGGCCCAGGGCGCGATCATGGCGATCGAGGATGGCTGGGTGCTTGCCGAGCACGCCCGCCGCCTGCGCGTGGCCGGCGGAACCGTCGACTGGACCGCCGTGTTGGCGGCGTACCAGGCAGTCCGGCCGGAGCACTGCCGCCGCGTGGTCCTGACGGCCCGCTCGTGGGGCGAACTGTGGCACCTCGACGGTATCGAACGCGAGCACCGCAACGCGTTCTTGCGGGCCAGGGCGGTCGACGACTACTCCTTCATCGACTGGCTGTACGGCCCGACCGCGCTGTTCCCCGAAGACGAAGCGGCGATGTTCGAACCCGTCTCCCTCGATTCAATCAGTGTTTGAATCACTGCTTGAAATCCTTCGTGGCCGATGTTCTACTCGACGGATGGAAGCGACGGTGGACTCGACGCGGCACCGGTTGCTGGCCGCCGCGGAAGAGCTGTTGCTGACCGTCGGCTACGACAGCGTGTCCGTGCGGGCGATCTGCTCGGCGGCCGGGCTCAACCCGGCCGCCGTGCACTACCACTTCGGCTCGAAAGAGGCGCTGGTCGCCGCGATGCTCGAGGACCGGCTGGCGCCCGTCTGGGCCAACCTGCTCGACGACGTCGAACGCCACCGGCGGGAAGGGTGGGTACCCGCGACGGCGGATCTCGTCGACGCCATCCTCGAACCGCTGACCGAACTCGCCGCTGACCCCGTCGGCCGCCTCCGGCTGCACCTGCTCGCCCGGGTGCTGTTCTCCGGGCAGCGGATGCACTGGACCTCGCCCTGGTTCAGCTTGGAGCCGTGGGTCGCCCTGCTGCGCGCCGCCCGCCCCGACCTGACGGGCGAGCAAGCCGGCACCCGCTGGGTCCTGGCCTTCCAGCTGCTGCTGCAGGTGTTCGGCACGCCAGCCGCTCCGGCGCCGACCCCACCACGGCTGTCCCCCGCCGCCGTCCGGTCGTTCGTCGTCGCCGGGCTGGACGCGCCGTGACCGCCCCGGACGTGTTCGCCCCCGCCCGCCTGGGCCCGGTCGAACTGCGCAACCGCGTCATCAAGGCCGCCACCTTCGAAGGCCGGACGCCGGACGCGCTCGTCACCGACGAGCTGATCGAGTACCACCGGCGGCCGGCCCGCGGCGGCGTCGGGATGACGACCCTCGCCTACTGCGCGGTGTCCCCCGAAGGCCGCACGGACCGCCACCAGATCTGGATGCGGCCCGAAGCCGTGGCCGGGCTGCGCCGCTTCACCGACGCGATCCACGCCGAAGGCGCGGCCGCCTGCGCGCAGATCGGGCACGCGGGACCGGTGGCCAACGCGGCTTCCAATCGCCTGCCCGCTCTTTCCCCCACCCGCCGGTTCAGCCCGCTCGGCATGCGGCCGACGCGGGCCGCCACCACCGCAGACCTTGACCGCGTGGTCGAAGCCCACGCGACCGCGGCCCGCACGGCACTGGAATCGGGCTTCGACGCGGTGGAAATCCACTTCGGACACAACTACCTCGTCAGCGCGTTCCTCAGCCCCCGGCTCAACCGCCGCACCGACGCCTACGGCGGCATCCTCGCCCACCGCGCCCGGCTGGCCCGCGCGGTCGCCCGGGCGGTGCGCGACGCGGTCGGCGACCGCCTGGCGATCACTGCCAAGCTGAACATGGACGACGGTGTCCCCGGCGGCTTCTGGCTCGACGAAAGCATCCAGGTCGCCCAGTGGCTGGAGTCCGACGGCACCCTCGACGCGCTGGAGCTCACCGCGGGCAGCTCCCTGCTCAACCCGATGTACCTGTTCACCGGCGACGCCCCGGTCCGGGACTTCGCGGCCGCGTTCCCCCAGCCGACGCGGCTAGGCCTGCGGCTGGGCGGCCGGTTCTTCCTGCACGAGTACCCCTACCGCGAGACCTACCTGCTCGACCGCGCCCGCCAGTTCCGCGCCGCGCTGAGCATGCCCCTGATCCTGCTGGGCGGGATCACCACCGTGGAGACCATGAACCTGGCCATGGCCGAGGGCTTCGCCTTCGTCGCCATGGCCCGGGCCCTGCTCCGCGAACCCGACCTCGTCCGGCGCATGCAAGCCGACGCGCACACCCGGTCGCTGTGCATCCACTGCAACCGCTGCACGCCGACCATCTACTCCGGCACCCGCTGCGTGCTGGCCACCTCGGAGGACGCATGAGGACCACCGTCGTCACCGGAAGCGCGTCCGGTATCGGCGCGGCCACCGCCCAGCAGCTGCGCGACGCCGGGCACCGGATCATCGGTGTCGACCTGCACTCGGCGGAGGTGACCGCCGACCTGGCCACTCCCCACGGCCGGGAGGATGCCGTGGCGGCGGTGCTCGAGCGCTGCTCGGGCGTGCTCGACGGCCTGGTCACCTGCGCCGGCCTGGGCCCGCACGTCGATGACGTCACCCGCATCGCGGGCGTGGACTACTTCGGCACCATCGCCGTCGTCGACGGCCTGCTGCCCGCCCTGCGCGCGGGCCGAAACCCCGCCGCGGTGGTCATCTCCTCGGTCGCCTCCACCCACGTTTCCTGGGCGGACAACCCGATCGCCGAGGCGGTCACCACCGGCGACGAGTCACTCGTCGCCGCCGCTGTCGAAGCAGGCGGCGACTACCGCGGCCAATTCGCCTATGCGGCGGCGAAAAACGCCCTCACCGTCGCCGTCCGCCGGCGAGCGGCCGAGTGGGGTGCGGCCGGGGTGCGTCTCAACACCGTGGCCCCCGGAGCCGTCGACACCCCGTTGCTGGCGGCCTCCGCCGAAGATCCGCGCTACGGCGAGGCGATCCGGGGCTTCGCGGCACCGATCGCGCGGCACGGGCGCCCCGACGAGATCGCGTCGCTGGTCGGCTACCTGCTCAGCGCGCAGGCGGCCTTCATCCACGGCGCCCAGTTCGTCATCGACGGCGGCATCGACGCGATGCTCCGGCCGACCGCGTTCTGATCCAGGTGCGGAATGCCCGTCGGATCGGGCTTCGTCAGCTGCCGGTTCGTCCAGCGGCCACCGGGCCAGGCGCTCGCGATGGCGGCGATAATGTGCCCAATGCGCGCGCAAGAGTTCGTGCGTGCGGTTGTGGTGGTTGCGGGGATGCCACGCCATGCCCAGCCTGGCGGGGCGACGCAGACGACGTCGGTTTCGCGGACCTGCAGCAGCATGTTCTTCTGTGCTAAGGCAAGGAAACGCGGACCCGCACGGCGCGCATGCAGCGACCCGGTCACCTGGACGTCCTCTGGGAAGCGGCGCGTACACATCAGGAGTCGCATAGCCGCGGCATCGGCCGACTCCGTGTCCGTTCGCTGCGCACCGACATCGGCAACGTTCGGGTGTTTCCGCAAACAGCTGTCGCCGACGGCTCGTTGCTGTGCCCTGCTCGCGGGGAATGTCCCACGCCGTCGGCGCGGCGAGGCGGACACCGAGCATCAGCGAGCGCAGAGCGTTGTACTCAGCCGGCCGGCGAAGCCCGAGATACGCGAGGTACCGCTCCGGGCGGAAGAGCGGTACCCCTTGCAACGCACGGAACGCCACGGACTCGCACCGGCTCAGGACGAACTGCAGTGCGTCGTCTTCCAGGTCGTCGGGTCGCACACCGCCGATCGCGTGGACAACCAAGCGAAGCCGTTGACGCGTCTGGTGGTCCACTTTGTTCAGGCCCAGCAGTGGAAGCCTTGACCGGTCTTCCTGCCGAGTAGGCCGCTCGCGACCTTGTCACGTAGGAGTTGCGGTGGCGCGAACCGCTCTCCCAGCGTCGCGTGCAGGTACTCCGCGATCGCGAGACGGACGTCGAGGCCGACGAGGTCGGTGGAGCGCAGCGGGCCCATCGGGTGGCGGTAGCCCAGCTCCATCGCGTTGTCGATCGCCTCCGCGTCCGCGACGCCTTCCTCAAGCATGCGGATCGCCTCGAGCCCCAGCAGGACACCGAGGCGGCTGGTGGCGAAGCCGGGTGAGTCCCGGACGACGACGTCGGTCTTGCCGAGCTCCCCGACCCAGCCGCGGACCTGCTCGACGACCTCGGATGCCGTCTCCGACGTGGTGACGACCTCGACAAGTCCGGACGCCGGGACCGGGTTGAAGAAGTGCATGCCGACGAACCGGGACGGGCGGCGCAGCGCCGCACCGAGTTCGGTGATTGACAGTGAGCTGGTGTTGCTGGCCAGCACGGCTGTGTCACCGATAGCGTTCTCCGCGCGGGTCAGGACGTCGATCTTCAGGTCGGGTCGTTCGGGCACGGCCTCGACGACCAGATCCGCAGACGGATCCAACGCTGTGACGTCGTCGACGACCGTAACCCGAGCCAGGACGGCATCCAGGGTATCGGTGAGCTTGCCGCGCTCGGCCGCCTTGGTCAGGCCGTCGGCGACGCGACGAGCTGCCGCCACGTCGGCCGTTTCGACCACGGTCACCTCGGCCCCTGCGGCCGCGAAGACCTGGGCGATGCCGGCGCCCATGCGACCACCTCCGATCACGCCGATCGTCTGGGGTGTCATGCTTTCCTCCGCTCCAGGAACTTCGCCATCCGGCTGTTCTTGTCTTCGGTCTCGAACAGCACCGCTTGGGCGAGGTCATCCGCCAGCGGGTGAGCGCCCGGTGCATCGAGGACCAGCTTGGTCAGCCGCAGCGCCGACGGCGACCACGCCGCGATGCCGTCCAGCAGGCGATCGGCCGCCCCGAGAAGCTCTTCGGACCCCACGATTTCAGCGACTAAGCCGCACGCGAGAGCGGCTTCGGCGTTCAGGCGGCGCCCGGCGAGGAGCACCTGCTTGGCCACCGACTTGCCGACCAGATCGGCGAGCCGCCAGCAGGCTCCGGCCGCGGCGAGGATGCCCAGTCCAGGTTCGGGATTGCCGAAAACCGTCGCCGGGGTGCCTATGCGGACGTCGCAGGCGTACGCGAGTTCAGCTCCGCCGCCGATCGCGTAGCCGCCGACCGCGGCGACCGTGGGCAGCGGGAGGCGGGCGACGCGGTCGAACAGGCGGCTGTTGATGCCCTGCAGTGCCTCGTCGCGCCCGCGCTCGCGCAGTTCGGCGATGTCGGCGCCGCCGGCGAACACCCCGCCCGCACTGGTGAGCAGCAACATCCCCGCCGGCGTTCGAGCAGCTCACAGACCTCGTGCAGCTCACCGATCATCGCCGCGTTGATCGCGTTGCGCGCGTCCGGACGGTTCAGGGTGACGACGACGCGGTCGTCACATTCCTCGACGAGAAGCGTGCTCACACGCGCTCCACCAGCAGCGAGACGCCTTGGCCGACACCGACGCACAAGGTGGCCAAGCCGCGGCGGGCCTGTTCCCGCTCGAGCCGGCCGAGCAGGCTGACCACCAGCCGGGCGCCGGAACAGCCGAGCGGGTGCCCGAGGGCGATCGCGCCGCCGTCGGCGTTCACGCGGTCCGGGTCGAGTTTCAGCCGCCGGATGACCGCCAGGCTCTGCACGGCGAACGCCTCGTTCAGCTCGACCGCGTCGAGGTCGTCGGCCCGCAGCCCGACCCGGTCAAGGAGCTTCTCGGTGGCCGGTACCGGGCCGAGGCCCATGATGTTCGGCGCGACTCCGGCACTGGCACCGGCCACGACCCGGGCGCGCGGGGTCAGACCGTGGCGGTGCACCGCGTCTTCACTCGCCAGTACGAGGGCCGCGGCGCCGTCGGACAGCGGGGACGCCGATCCGGCGGTGACGATGCCACCGGGGCGGAAGACCGGCCGCAGCCCGGCGAGCTTCTCCAGGGTGGTGGTCCGCGGCGGTCCCTCGTCGACCGCGAACTCGCCGGCCTTCACCGGCACAGGGACGATCTCGCGGGTGAAGTGCCCGGCGTCGGTCGCGGCGAGTGCGCGCTGGTGGCTGCGCAGCGCGAATTCGTCGCATTCCTCGCGGGTGAGGCCGTCGAGCCTGGCGACCTCCTCGGCGGTCTCCCCCATCGGCAATGTCACCTTGCGGACCTCCGGGCCGGAGTCCGCGGGGACGTCGCGGTCGTGGCCGGCGAATTCGGGGTTGACGAACCGCCAGCCGAGCGAGGTGTCCGAGACTTCGCCGGGCCGGGCCCACGGTGTTCCCGGCTTCGCCATCACCCAGGGCGCCCGGGTCATCGACTCCACACCGCCGGCGACGACGACGTCGGCTTCGCCGCCGCGGATCGTGTTGGCCGCGGTCGCGACGGCGGTGAGGCCGCTGGCGCAGAGCCGGTTCACGGTGTATCCAGGCACTTCGTCCGGCAGCCCGGCCAGCAGGACGGCCATCCGCCCCACGTTGCGGTTGTCCTCCCCGGCCTGGTTGGCAGCGCCCAGGATGACCTCGTCGACCAGCTCACCCACCACGCCGGCGCGGCGTACGGCTTCCCGCACCACCAGACCGGCCAGATCGTCGGGCCGGACACCGGCCAACGCGCCGCCGTAGCGGCCCTGCGGGGTCCGGACACCGTCCACGATGAAGACTTCAGGCATGGCTCTCCTGGTGGGCTTGCGCGGCGATGCCGCGGGTGATGAGGTCATCGGCGTCCACTCCGGACTCGGCGAGCAAGGCGCGGGTGTGAGCGCCGAGTGCTGGGACGTCCCCCATCGACGCCTCGACGTCGGCGAACGTCACGGGTGGCAGGAGCGCGTCGACCGGAGCGTGCTCGGTGCCGACCGTGCGCCAGCGCTTCCGGGCCTTCAGCTGCGGGTGGTCGACCACCTCACCGACGTCCTTCAGCTGCGCGGCCGGAACGCCGGCCACGCCCAGCCGGGTATCGAGTTCGGCGTTGGTCCAGCGGGACGTGCGGGCCGCGACCTCGGCGTCGCACTCGGCGCGGTGGGCGACGCGCGCTACGTTCGTGGCGAAGCGTGGATCGTCAGCCAAGGCCGGGGCGTCGAGTACGGAGGTGACGAGCGTGCGCCACCCCGAGTCATTCTGGACGCCGATCAGCATCTGCCCGTCGCGGGTCGGGAACGCGTCGTACGGCGCGATCGAGCTGTGGCTCAGCCCCATCCGCGCGGGCTGCGTCCCGGCGTACATCTGCGTGTAGAGCGCATACCCCATCCATTCGATGGTCGCCTCAAGCATCGAGACTTCGATCGTCGCGCCCTCGCCGATGCGCCACCGGCGCAACAGCGCTGCCAGGACGGCCTGCGAGCAGTACATCCCGGACGCGATATCGGCGGTAGGGATACCGGTCTTCGCCGGGGCTTCGGGACTGCCGGTGATCGCGATCAACCCGGCTTCGGCCTGGATCAGCATGTCATAGGCCTTGCGCTGCTCCATCGGCCCACCCGCACCGAACCCGGACAGGTTCACCTCGACAAGCTCCGGGTGCCCGGCCCGCAGGTCACCGAGCCCCAGGCGTTCCGCGGCGCCAGGCGCGAGGTTCTGCAGGAAGACGTCCGCGCGGGCAACCAGGCGGCGCACGACGTCGCGGCCCTCGGCGGACTTGAGGTCGACGGCGAGCGACTCCTTGCCACGGTTGAGCCACACGAAGTGTGCGCCGGTGCCATGGACGACGTGGTCGTAGCCGCGCGCGAAGTCGCCACCCTCGATGCGCTCGACCTTGATCACCCGCGCACCGAGGTCGGCGAGGTTGCGGGTGGCCAACGGGGCGGCGACGGCCTGCTCGATGGCGACGACGGTGACTCCCTCGAGCGGGCGCGTCACGACTGCTTCTTCTTCTCGGCCCGCACCAGTCCGCCGCCGATGATCAGGCGCTGGATTTCGCTGGTGCCTTCATAGAGCCGCATCAGCCGGACGTCGCGGTAGATCCGTTCGACCGGGACCTCGCGGATGTAGCCGGAACCACCGTGGACCTGCACGGCAAGGTCGGCGGCCTTGCCGGCCATCTCCGTGCAGAACAGCTTCGCCGCCGACGGCGCGATCCGCCGGTCCTCCCCCGTCACGTACAGCCGCGCGGCCTCACGTGCCAGCGCACGGCCAGCGAGCACGCCGGTCTGCTGGTCGGCGAGCATCGCCTGCACCAGCTGGAAATCCCCGATCGGCGTGCCACCCTGCGTGGCGGTGGCGGCGTAGGCGACCGACTCGTCCAGCGCCCGCTGCGCTGCGCCCACCGCCAGCCCGGCCATGTGGATCCGGCCGCGGGCCAGCGACGTCATCGCCGCCTTGTACCCGACTTCGCCGTCGCCACCGACCAGTGCCTCGGGCCCGACTCGGATCTGTGAGAAGGTGACGTCCGCAGTGCGCGAGCCCTCCTGGCCCATCTTGGCGTCCTTCGCACCGACCGTGATGCCGGGCGTATCGGCCGGGACCAGGAACACGGCGATGCCAGTGCCCGAGGCCGACGCGGGCGGAGTGCGGGCGAACACGACGAACAGTCCGGCCTCGGTGGCGTTGGTGATGAACTGCTTGCCGCCGTTGATCACCCAGCCGTCGCCATCGGGTTTCGCACTGGTCCGCAAGCCCGCCGGGTTGGAGCCGGCGCCGGGCTCGGTCAACGCGAACGACGCGACGACCTCGCCGGAAGCAATGCCGGGCAGCCACCGGGACTGCTGCTCCTTGGTGCCGAAGCCGACCAGGACCTGCCCGGCGATGCCGTTGTTCGTGCCGAACATCGACCGCAGCGACAACGACGTGTAGCCCAGGGCCATGGCGACCTCGACGTCCTGGACGAGGTCGAGTCCGAGTCCGCCCCACTCCTGGGGGATCGCATACCCGAACAACCCCATCTGGGCGGCCTGCGCGCGCAGGTCGGCGGGGATGGCGTCCGTGGTCATGATCTCCAGCTCGCGAGGCATGACACGGGTGCGCACGAAGTCGTTGATCTGGTCCAGAACGTCCGCGAAGACGTCGTCGGGGACCTCGGGGTTGCCGGTGTACATGGCTCCCACTATCGAACGCCGATTAAGTTCAGTCCAATACTTAATCAGTCCCTCTGTGATACCGTTTCGACAATTATGGACGTCCAGCAGATCCGCGCGTTCCTCGCGGTCGCCGAGGAACTGCACTTCGGCCGGGCCGCCGAGCGGCTACACATCGCCCAGCCGCCGCTGAGCCGCACGATCAAGCAGCTGGAGCGCGAATTGGGCATCCAGCTGTTCGATCGCAACACCCGGTCGGTCAGCCTGACCACCGGCGGCCAAGCCCTCGTCGACCCGGCGAAAGAAGTCCTGGCGGCCTTGCGGCGCGCGGAAGCGGTGGTGCGGTCGGCGGGCGACGGTGAGACGGGGCTGGTCCGGATCGCGTTCGCCGGGGTGTCCACGCACGACCTCGTCGCGCGGCTCGCCCGCGTCGTCCGGTCACGACGGCCGCGGATCCAGCTGGAGCTGTCGAGCCAGAACTTCGCCCAGCCCGCGATGAAAAAGCTCGTCCAGGGCGACACCGACATCGCGCTCGGCCGCTGGGACGTCGTCCCCGCCGAAGTCGCGGCCGAGGTGGTGATGCCGGACATGCTGTCGGTCGCCGTCCCGGACACCCATCCCCTCGCCGATGCCCCGAAAGTCCACATCGGACAGCTGGCCGGCGACGCGTTCGTGTCGTTGCCGCCGCACGAGGGCGCGGTGCTGCCCGACCGGCTGCGGCGCCTGGCCCACGCCGCCGGATTCGTCGCCGACGTCGTCCAGATCGCCCCCGACACGCAGACCGCGCTAGCCCTGGTGAGCGCCGAAGTCGGCTGCCACCTGACCCTTGCTTCGGTCGCTCGTAACGTCATCGACCCGCACGTGGTGTTCGTGCCCCTCGATGCCCCGGCGCAGGAGGTCGATCTGCGGGCCGCGTGGCGCCGGGACGACCGCGCCCCCGCGGTACGGGCCGTCCTTGATGAGCTGCTGGCGCTGCAACAGTGACGGCGCCGGGCCCGATCGGGCCCCGCGCCCCGGGCCCGAAAGTTGGGAGGGGGCCCCGGGGGCGGGGGTCCCCCCCACATGGGAAGCCCCGGTGCGCGGGGGGGCGGCCCCCCCGCGCCCCCGGTGTGTGGGGCCGTCTTTGCTCCTCCCGTCGGTCCCCAAGCTGTCCGCCGCCGCCCCCGAGGGGCCCCCCCGCCGCTCGCCGAAAGGTGCTCAGGCGACCGCGGTCGCGTCTTCCCGCACCAGTTCGAAGCCCTCGTAGCCGGCCTCGGCGACCGCGGCCAGCTGCTGCCGGTAGGCGCCGAGCCCGCCCAGGTAGAACATGACCGCGTTGCGCTTGCCGGGGATGTTCGCCCCGAAGATCCACGAGTCGGCCTTCGGAAACAGCGTCATCTCCGCAATCTCCGCGCAGGTCGCGGTCCACGCGCTCTCGGCAGCCGCGGTCGGTTCGACCGTCGTCACCCCGTCCCGCTCAGCAGCGCCGACCAGCTCGCTGATCCACTCGACCTGGGCCTCGATGCTCGGCGGCAGGTTGGTGAAGGGCCCGTTGGGGCCGAGGATCATGAACATGTTCGGGAAGCCCGCCTTCGCCAGGCCGAGGTAGCTGGTCGGACCATCGCTCCAGTGCTCGCTGATGTGCTTGCCCTCGCGTCCGCGCAGGTCCATTGCGCGGTAGTTGCCGTCGACCGCGTCGAACCCGGTCGCGAACACCAGGACGTCGAGCTCCTGCACGACTCCGTCGGCCGTCCGCACGCCCGCCGGGGTGATCTCCTCGATCGGGTTCTCCTTGAGCGAGACCAGTTCCACGTTGTCGCGGTTGTAGGACTCGTAGTAGCCCTCGTTGCAGAGCGGGCGCTTGGCGTAGAGATCGGTCGGCGTCAGCTTGCGCGCGGTTTCCGGGTCTTCGACGACTTCGGCGATCTTGCTCCGGATGAACGCCGCGGCGGCCGCGTTCGCATCTGGGCTCGTGGCGATGTCACAGAACGTACCGAACATGAACCGGAAGCCGTTGCCCTTGTCCCAGGCCTCCTGGAACACCCGGCGGCGTTCCTCCTCGGACACGCTCATCGCTTCGACGCCGCTCTCCTCGAACCCGAACGCGACGACGGAGTTGCGGACCTGCTCCCAGATGGCGTCGAAGTTCTCCTTGGTCCGGCCGACCTCGGCCGGGTCGACCGGGCCGTTGCCGGAGGGCACGCAGTACTGCGGCGAGCGCTGGAACACCGTGAGGTGCCCGGCCGTCTTCGCGGCGGCGGCGATGAATTGAGTGCCGGTCGACCCGGTGCCGATGACGCCGACGCGCTTGCCGGTGATGTCGAGGTCTCCGGGCCACGCGTTGGTGTGCACCAAGCGCCCGGCGAAGGTGTCACGGCCCGGGATGTCGGGGATGTTGCTCTTGGCCAGCAGGCCGAGCGCGTTGACCAGGTACCGGCTCGTCATCGTGTCGCCGGCCGCGGTGGTGACCCGCCACAGGTCGGTGGCCTCGTCAAAGACGGCGGCCGTGACCGCGGTGTTCAGCCGGATGTCACCGCCGAGGTCGTAGCGCTCGACGACGTGCTCGAGGTAGGTCAGCACCTCGGCCTGCTCCAGGTACCGGGTGGTCCAGTCCCACTCCTGAAGCAGGTCCTTGTCGAAAGAGTAGCGGTAGACAAATCCTTCGGTGTCGGACTTGGCGCCGGGGTACTTGTTGAAGTACCAGGTGCCGCCGACGCCGCCGCCCTTTTCGAACGCCTGCACGGACAGGCCCAGTTCGTTGCGCAGCTTGTGCAGCATGTAAATGCCGCCGAAGCCGGCGCCGATGACGATCGCGTCGACGTCCGGGGTACTGGTGGTGCTCATGATCACTCCTGGGGATGACGGGTCAGCTGAGGTGCCACTTCGCGATCGCGGCGAGTTCGGCGTCGGCTTCGGGCGCGGTGCCGGCCAAGAAAGGGAAGACGTGCTGCATGCCTTCGGCGATCGACAGCGTGACGTCGATGCCCGCCGCCTCGGCCTTCGCGGCGACCCGGGTGGCGTTGTCGACCAAGGACTCCGCCGAGCCGGCATTGACGTAGAGCCGGGGGAAGCCGGTGAAGTCGGCATACAGCGGGTTCGCCAGCGGCGTCTTCGGATCGATTGCCCCGTCGGCGAGGACGCCGGCAATCATGCCTTCGAGCAAGGGCACCGAGATCAGGGCATCAGTGGCATCGTTCGTCACCAGTGTTTCGCCGGAGTTCTCCATGTCCAGCCACGGCGAGAACGCGATGACGTGTCCGGGCAGCGGCAGGCCTTGCTCCCGCAGCGCCAGTGGGATGGCGATCGCCAGGTTCCCGCCGGCCGAGTCGCCGATCGTCGTGATGTCCGCGGGCGCGACTCCCCGCTCGACCAGGGCGGTGAACGCCGAGACGCCATCCTCGACCTGCGCCGGGTGCGGGTGCTCGGGGGCCCGTCGGTAGTCGAGCACTAACGCGGTGACGCCGAGCGCCTTGGCCACGTGCGCCGCCAGCTTGCGGTGGCTGGCCGCCGAGCCGACGGCGAAGCCGCCGCCGTGGGTGTACAGCAGCACCTTGGCGGTGTCCGCGCCGGCCGGCAGCGTCCAGATGCCTGGAACCCCGCCGACGGTCTCCTCGCGGTAGGTCACGTCCTCGGGCTCGCGAGTGGGCTGGTGCCACTCGTCGAAGATGCTGCGGAACAAGCGGGGCGTCAGGCCGGGGGTGGTGGCGATCAGCTCGGTCCAGTCGGCGTAGAGCGCGCGCAGCGCCTCCGACTCGGCTGAAGTGCCCGGCGGGCGGGCCGATGGCGCCGTTGTCATCCGTTCCTCCTCGAACTCGTCACGGACCGTCGTGGCCCGTCCCGGTTGTGGTGTGGGACTCACTGTGACGAGGGCGGCCATTACCTCGGGTGTTCCGATTCGGAACGCTGCGGGTGTGCCGAAACGGAACACCCAGGCTCGAGGCGAACGGGACTACCGTCGGTGCACCGCTGTGGCGTTCGGGCGGCGGCGTGAGGCATATTGACGATGGGGCTGGCGCCGCTGCCGGCGTACGGGCGGGCGGGGCGCACCCCGAGACCGACCGCGAGGCGACGATGCGTCGAGACGAAACCCCGGCCTTGCCGGTGCTGTCGCGGGCCGAGCGCGAGCGGATCCGCCGCAGCCGTGAAGCCCTGGTCGAAGGCGGGCTTTTGACCGAGCCGCCCGGGCGTACCGGCGTGCCCCAACACATCGAGATGAGCTGGCGGCGGTGCGTCGGTGACGAGGTTCCCGTCCTGCCCGCCCGCATCGACTACCGGGAGCCCGACCACACGAGCTCGGCGCTCTACCGCGCCGCCGAGCCGGTGCTCAGCCGGCTCAAGGACAGCCTCGCCGACGTCGCCGTGGCCATGGTCCTTTCCGACGTCAGCGGCCGGATCGTGTTGCGGTACGCCGACGTGCGGCGCCAGCGCGACGTCATGGACCGGGCGCACGCCGCCGAGGGGTTCGACTTCTCCGAGCAGTCGATCGGCACCAACGGCATCGGCACGGTGCTGGTCGAACGCCGGCCGGTGCTGGTCCGCGGCCCGGAGCACTACAATGCGCTGCTCGAGGACCTCACCTGCGCCGGCACCCCGATCATCGAGCCCGCCAGCGGTCGGCTAGTCGGCACTTTCTCCCTGGCCTGCGCGGTGCGCGACGTGCACCCGCTGATGACAGTGCTGGCCGGGGACATCGGCCGGCAGATCGAGGCCAGGATCCTGGACGAGGCCGGCGACCGGCGCCGCCGGTTCGTGCAGGCTTGCCTGTCCCTCGACGGCGTGAACACCGGCGTCCTCGTCGTCGACGAGGAGACCGTGCTGGCCAACCGGCTCGGCCTCGTGCACGCCGGGCCGGAACTGCACCCGCTGCTGTGGCAGTTCCTCAGCGAGCACGCGCCGTCCCGGCCGCAGCGGATGCCGGTGCCGCTCTCCGACGGCCGCTACGACGCCGTTGTCGAGCCGGTGCACGACGGCGGCCGGGCCGCCTACAGCGTCAGGCTGCTCTCCGGGCGGCCCATTCCCCGCGAGGACGACTCCAGCGGCGCTGTCGCTCCGGTGCTGCGCGAGCCCCTGCACTTCGACGACCAGGTCGACCGCGAGCTCGAAACGGCCGTCCGCCACCGCGAACTGGTCGCGTGCACCGGCGCGAGCGGCACAGGCAAACTCCGAACGGCCCTGCGCGTGCTGAAGCGGCAAGGCGCCGCGGACCCGGTCGTCGTGGAACCGCACCTGGACCCCGACTGGTTCGCCCACGCCCGGGCGGCCGCCGCCGACGGCCGCGGGCTGGTGCTCCGGCGGATCCACACCGCGCCCGTGCCGTCCGCCGCACAGGTCCAGGCGCTCGCCGCCCCGGGGGGCCCGATCGCGCTCACCGCCGACCTCGACGACGCCAGTGACGCGGTCCTCGGTCTGGTGCGGCAGGTCGCCACCACCGTGCGGCTGCCCGAGCTCGCCCGCAGCCGGTCGCACCTGCCCACCTTGATCCGAGCCGTGCTCGCCGAGCTGCCCGGACCGGCATCGGCGACCCGGCTCTCGCCGCCGGTGTGGGACCTGCTGCTGTCCTGGCACTGGCCGGGGAACATCGCCGAACTCCGCAACACCGTCGCCCAGCTGGCGCGGCGAGTGGACGGCGGGACCGTCGAGGTCGAGGACTTGCCCGGCGAGCTCCGGACACCGCGGCGCTCGCTGAGCCTGCTCGAGTCCGCCGAGCGCAAGGCCGTGGCCGACGCACTACGGGCCGCTGGCGGGAACCGCAGCCGCGCAGCTCAGGAACTGGGGATCGGCCGCAACACCCTCTACCGCAAGATGCGTGAATTCGGCCTGGAGTGAGGGCGCGCCGCGCGCCCTCACTTTCAGGGAATCCGGACCAGCTTCTTGTTCGCGAACTCGGTGATGCCGAGCTCGGCCAGCTCCCGCCCGACACCAGACCGCTTCACGCCCCCGAACGGCAGGTCAGGAGCGCTCTTGCTGGTGCCGTTGATCCACACCATCCCGCACTCCAGCTCTTCGGCGAGAGCGCGCGCCTGCGCGATGTCCGAGGTGTAGATGGCGGCGCCCAGCCCGTACGGCGACTCGTTGGCCAGTGCGATGGCCTCGGCCGCGGTAGCAGCCTGGTAGACCACGGCCACGGGACCGAACAGTTCCTCGGAGTACGCGCGCATCTCCGGCGTCACACCGGTGAGCACGGTGGGCTCGTAGAAGGCGCCCGGACCGCCTCCGCGGCGGCCACCGGTGTGCAATGTCGCTCCCTTCGCCACCGCGTCGTCGACCTGCTCCGCGAGGTCGTCCACGACGCTCTGCGACGACAACGGGCCGAGACTGGCGGCCCGGTCCCGCATCGCCCGGACGAAGTTGTCGAGGAACTCGGGGTACACGTCGGCCAGCACGATGAAGCGCTTTGACGCGGTGCATGCCTGGCCGCCGTTGAACAGCCGGTTCCGCACGGCCTGGGAAACGGTGGCGTCCAAGTTCTCCGCGTCGAGCACGATGAACGGGTCGGAACCGCCGAGCTCCAGCACGTACTTCTTCAGGTGGCGGCCGGCGACCTCGCCCACGGCGGCGCCGGCGCGCTCCGAGCCGGTCAGCGACACCCCCTGCACCCGCGTATCGCCGATCATCCGCGCGATCTGGGCATTGTCGGCGAAGACGTTGACGTACACGCCGTCCGGGGCCTCGGCCTCGGTGATCAGCGCCTCGATCTCCAGCGCCGCCTTCGGACAGTTCCGCGCGTGCTTGAGCAGGATCGTGTTGCCCAGCATCAGGTTCGGTGCGGCGAACCGTGCGACCTGGTAGTAGGGGAAGTTCCAGGGCATGATCCCGACGAGGGCGCCGATCGGTTCCGTGCGCATGACGGCTTCCCCAGCGACGTCGAGCTTTTCGTCGGCGAGGAACCGCGCGCCGTGTTCGGCGTAGTACTCGTAGATCGAGGCGACCAGCGCGACCTCTCCCCTGGCCTCGGCGATCGGCTTGCCCATCTCCAGCGTCAGGATTTCGGCGAGCTCGTCGGCGCGCTCCCGGTGCACTCCAGCGATCCGGCGCAGCAGTGCCGCGCGCTGCTCCAGCGGCACGGCGCGCCATTGCCGGTAGGCGGCGTGCGCCCGGTCGAGAGCCTCGTCGATCTGCTGGTCGGACGCCGCCGGGAACTCCTCGACGAGTTCGCCCGTCGCCGGGTTGGTCGTGCGGTACCTGCTCATGCGCTCCTCGTTTCGTCGCTGGTCTCCGACGAGCGTGGCGCACCGAGCGCGACACAGGCGTGTTCCAAATCGGGACACCGGCCGACGGTGAACCCGGTGGTACCAAGGAGTTCGCCGGTCGTCCCCGGCAGAGGGAGCACGAAATGCACGCGTTCGCCGTCACGGGTGAAGGTTCCGTCGTCACCGGCTTGGAGCTGCCGACTCCGCGCCCCACAGGCAAGCAGGTGCTGCTCAAGGTCGAGCGGTCCGGTGTCTGCCACACCGACACGCACTTGCGCCAGGGCGGTTACGACCTCGGCAGCCGCGGCCGTCTCCGTCTCGCCGATCGCGGTGTCACCTACCCGCTGGTGATGGGCCACGAGGTGGTCGGCACCGTGGCGCAGGTCGGCGACGAGGTGCGCGCGCACCGGCCCGGCGACGTCCGCCTGGTGTACCCGTGGATCGGCTGCGGCGACTGCCCTCAGTGCGCCGCAGGCCGGGACAACTACTGCGCCGCCGGCCGCAACCTCGGAGTCGCCCGCCACGGCGGATACGCCGACCACATCGTCGTGCCCGACGAGAGGTACCTCGAAGACATCGCGGGACTCGACCTCAGCTGGGCAGCCACCTTGGCGTGCTCCGGCCTGACCGCATTCAGCGCTGTGAAGAAGGTGCAGCCGTCCACACCGGACGAACCCGTCGTGGTGATCGGGGCCGGCGGAGTCGGCCTCACCGCCATCGCGACGCTGAAATCCTTGGGTCACCAGGCAATCTGCGCCGTCGACCTCGTCGAGCGGAACCTGGCGATCGCCACGGAACTCGGCGCGTCGGCCACCGTCACGGCCACGAGCGACGCCCTCGGCAAGGACATCGTGAAGGCGTGCCACGGCCCGGTGGCGGCGGTGATCGACTTCGTCAACAACGGGACCACCGCCTCCGCGGGCTTCGACGCACTCCGCAAAGGTGGCCACCTGGTGCAGGTCGGCCTCTTCGGTGGTGAACTGACCGTGCCGACTGCGTTGATGGCGCTGAAGATGGTGACGATCAGCGGCAGCTTCGTCGGCACCCCGGACGAGCTGCACTCCCTCGTCGAGCTCGCCCAATGCGGCGCGCTGCCGCACATTCCCGTCCTCGACTCCCCGCTCGACGCCGAGAGCGTGCAACGGTCCTTGGACCGGCTCGAACAAGGGGGCGTGCCGGGCCGGATCGTCCTGCGCGGCGACGTCTGTTGACGTCCGAGCGGTTCCAGTGGGCACTCGACAAGATGATGGACTCCCATTCCGTCAGCTCCTCGATCCGCCGGCGCTCTGCCGCGACGATGTGCTCGAACGCCGACCCGCATGTACAGCGCTTCGAGTTCATCCTCAGTCGCCGTCCACCTTGCGCGGACGGCCACCGCCGGCACCTTGGCCCCGTCGTGCCGCCGCCCATCGCTCGATTTCGATCCTTCGGTCAGGTGACCAGCCGGGTGTCCGTCCGATGACGACGTCGGGCTCGGGAAAAGGGTGGGACTCGGCGTAGCGGGAGCGCCAGTTCGCGACGGCGCGGTGGCCGATGTTGAACCACGATCCGATCTCGACCATGTCGACGTAGCGGAAGGTCGTACCGACCGGCGCGGCCGGGCCGGCCGCGATCTTCCGCTCGCCTTGCTGCACCCGGCGAAGTTAGCAGGAACGGCCAGGCGGAGCGGTCACCTGAGCCGTCGGCGGCGCGTCGATGACCCAATCTCAGAGTCGCTTGAGGAAGTCGAGAGCCTGCATCCCCGGTTCCAGCCCGTGGACCCGCTCGGAGAACCACGCTCGTCCTCGACGGGCCTCCTCGGGCCAATGTGGATGAGCGAGGGTGTCGCCGACATACAAGGTCACCCCGGAGCCGAGGCCCCACAGCAGGCCGTTCACCGCCGTGTCGGCGACGGCAAGTTCGTCGGTGTCCGCGGCGAACCACAGCATGTCAGCCGGGTCGAGACCGTGGCTACGGACGACCTGGGCGGCCACTCGGAGGAGCCCGCCGGTGCCGACGGTGTCGTCGCAGAACGACTGCCCGGCCTTGAGGTCGTCGAGCGCAACCGCGGTCAGGGCGCAGGCGATGTCTCCCGGGGTGTACATCTGCGCGTTGACCTTCGTCGCCGTCCGCGAGCGCAGAGCGCCGAGCAGCGGGCCGAACAGGTCGCAGTCGAACCGTCGCTCCGTGGCGGTCAGCTCGAGTTGCCCGGCGTTCAGCGCGGCGACAGCTGACCTTTTGATCCGCTGACACGTCGGTTCGCCGCGGCCCAGTACCGCCCCGAAACCACCAAGCCCGGGAACTTCACCCTCATCCCCGGCTCGGTCCAGGCCGGTACCCCGCTGACCCGGATCTACCGCGACTACGATCTCGCCACCTACAACCGCAACCACGCCAAAGCCGTCGCCACCTGCGTCGAATTCTGGGGAACCGGCTACACCCAGGGCGGCACCCTCGACTGCGACGAATACCCGTTCCGCTCCACCTACCAAGGCGCCGCCTACAGCGACAACGGAGGCACGGTCGGCTACTCAGCCAAACCGATCAACCTGTCCCAGAACCGCAGCGCCGGCAACGACGTCGGCACCTTCTACAAGGACTACCGCATCCTCGACAGCGACGGCTACTTCGTCAGCGCAACCTAAGACACTGCACCACCTTCACTGAATCAGGGGCAGGGGCAGGGGCACAGGGTCTGCCCAGGGTTTGGTTGACACCTCACGTGTGAGGCTTCGGCCTCGCCTGGAAGGATGTCATCGTGCCCAAGCCCTACCCGCGTGAGTTCCGTGACGACGTGATCGCCGTGGCCCGCCGCGGCGAGACCCCGTTGAAGCAGGTCGCCAAGGACTTCGGGATCTCCGAATCCTGCCTGGCCAACTGGCTGCGCGCCGCCGACGTCGAGGACGGCACCCGCCCCGGCGTGACCCGCGAGGAGTCCGCCGAGCTACGGGAACTGCGCAAACGCAACCGCCTGCTGGAGCAGGAGAACGAGGTCCTGCGCAAGGCCGCCGCCTACCTCGCGCAGGGCAATCTGCCGGGAAAATAGCCTTCCCGCTCGTCCGTGACCTGGCCGCGGCCGGCGCCCCGATCAGGGTGCCGGTCGCGGTCACGTGCAGGGTGCTGGGCATCTCCCGGCAGGCCTACTACCAGTGGTGCGCAGCCCCGGTCTCCCAGCGCGACTGGGACGACGCGCACCTGATCAACGCCGCGCTCGACATCCACGCCGACGACCCGGCCGACGGGTACCGGTTCATCGCCGACGAACTCGCCCGCCGCGGGTTCACCGCCTCAGAGAATCGGGTGTGGCGGATCTGCTCGATGCAGCAGATCTTTTCGTTGCACGCCAAGAAGAAAGGACGCTACAAGAAGGCGGGGCCACCGGTGCATGACGACCTGGTCCGCCGGAACTTCACCGCCGACTCACCGAACGTGACGTGGTTGACCGACATCACCGAGCATCCCACCAGCGAGGGCAAGCTTTATCTGTGCGCCCTCAAGGACTGCTACTCCAACAAGATCGTCGGCTACTCCATCGCTTCCCACATGCGGGCCTCACTCGCCGTCAGCGCGTTACGCAACGCAATCACGCTCCGCGACCCGCGCGGTACCGTCGTCCACTCCGATCGCGGCGCCCAGTTCCGATCAGCTGCCTACCGGCGCCTGCTGCATGCTCACGGGCTGACCGGGTCGATGGGCCGGGTGGGCGCCTGCGGCGACAACGCCGCCATGGAATCGTTCTTTTCCTTGCTGCAGAAGAACGTTCTGGACACTCGACGGTGGCCGACCCGGGAAGAACTCCGCCTGGCCATCGTCACCTGGATCGAGACGAAATACCACCGCAAACGCCGACAACGAGGGCTGGGCAAGCTCACCCCGGTCGAGTTTGAGACCATCTACACGACCGCGTCAGCGGCCTGAGAACAGTCAGCTCCGGTGTCAACCGAAGTCTGGGCAGACCCCGTGACTGTTTGATCATTCTTGTTGTCGAAGCAAGATGATCACTACAGAAAAGCCACGGGCATGGTCAACGATACGAGTGTTGCTGGTCGCGACCTACTGGCGGACGAACCTGACAATGCGCCAGATCGGGCCGCTGTTCGAGGTGTCGCATTCCGCGGCGCACCGGGTCGACACAATCGAGCCGCTGCTGGCGCTGGCACCGGCCCGCAAACGCCGGGTCGACGCGGTCGCGATCGTGGACGGCACCCTGGTCCCCACCCGAGATCACCAACTGGCGACACCGTCGAAGAACTACCGCTACTCGACCAACGTGCAGGTCGCGATCGACGCCGAGACCCGGCTGGTGATCGCCACCGGCGACCCGCGACCGGGCAGCCGCAACGACTGCACCGTCTACCGCGACTGCGGCATCGCCGAGACCCTCGTTGACCGGCCAGTCATGGCTGATGGTGGCTACCAAGGCAATCTGGAGGTCGTCATGCCCTATCGCCAACCGCGAGACGGCAGCGAGTTGCCGGACTGGAAAGAAGACCTCAACGCCACCCACCGCAAAGTCCGTGCCCGCGTCGACTTGGAGCCGACCGTGAGCAAAATCTTCGAGCAATTCCCCAACTGCGTCCAAGCTCCACATCCCCGCCAGAGCAGTTGTCGACACCGTCGGGCAGTCCGAAATCACTGAAAGTCTCGATCTAAGCCGTTTTCAGCAGGCCCATCCGATCTGCCATCCCGCGGACTTCACGAGCGACGCCTTCGCGCCGGGTTCGCGCGAGCATCGTGGAGATGATCTCCCGCACGAACGGATTCGTCCGCGTCCTGATGCGCCCCAGCTTCTCGGCACGGATGAGCAGCGCCAGCACCTCCTCGTCCGGACGACGGATGCCGTAGAGGGCCCGCGCGTGCTCGATCAGGAACGTCGTGCGCCGCGAATCGATGGTCAGCTCAGCCGGGTTGACAGTCGCCGCTAGCCGCGCGGCCTCGGCATGATCCCCTCGTTCGAGCGCCGACGAAATACGCCAGAGCACGACGTTAGGCGGGCTGAACAGCAGGAAGTTCTCGTTGCCGTACTCGACGTGCTCGGCCAGGCCGGCCGCCTCGTCCAGCGCGGCCGTCGCATCGCCACCGAGCACCGATTCGGTGTAGCCCGTCGTCAACGTGAGCGCGCCCCGCACGTCGTAGGCGTCCGCCGGCACGTACTCGAGCGCGCGCTCGGCGAGCTTCGCGGCTCGCTTGTGCGCGCCCAGCCCGGACAGCGCCTGTGTGCGCGCGAACTCGGCGAGGGCGATCCAGCCGGGTTCGCCGAGCCGCTGCGCAGCCTCGTGGCCGCGGTCGGCCGCGATCCAGGCCAGCTCGAACGCACCGAGGCCCTTGCTCAGCAGCGCGGTGGTGTGCGTGGCGGTGACGAGTGATCGCAGCGCTTCAGGCTTGTCGACGTGGGTGTGGAGCGCCATCAGCAGTTCGGGAAGCCGGGCACCGACCTCAGCGTCCTGGTTCGCCTGGCGCAACGCGGCCAGCAGCTGCGTCTCCGAGAGCAGCTGGCTGAGGTCACCGATCGGCGGCTCGGCGCCGTCGAGGTCGGTGCTGAGCAGGGCGTCGCGGATAGCCGGGATCGCGGTGTCGGCCTGCGGGTCCCGGATCTCCAGGCCGTCGCCGGTGATGTCGGAAAGGCTGACGCGGAGCGCGCCGGCGATGGCGACCAGCGTGGAGCGCTTGTCGATGGCCGTTCGTTCGTTTTCGATCTTGGACAGGTAGCCCTTGGACAGGCCGGACAGGCCGGCGAGTTGTTCGAGAGACAGGCCTCGCCAGCGGCGCAGGCGTCGGATCGTCGTACCGATCGAGTCCATACCCACAGGGTACAGACCTGGGTTTCCTCCTAGGAAACGTTTGTGACCAGCACGTTTGTACCGTCCATAACTATGAGTCAACCACTGTCTACCCAGCAGTTCGTCGAGGGTGTCGACCTGCGCGGAGACTCCGCGCACGTCGAAGTCGACGTTCGTGACGACGGCCGGATCGCGTTGATCAGCTCGACGCCACGCAACGAGCCGCTAATTCTCGGCGCCGATCAGGCGGCCTGCTTGCGCAACCAGCTCGGCGGCGCCCTGACGGCGGCGCTGCGAGACGCACGGACGACCCGGGGGGTCGACGCCTCGTGAGCGCCGTGATCTACCTCGATCCGGCGGTGCTCCGTCCCGTTGTCAACGGGTACTGGCACCGCCCCCGGCTGGCCAGGATCCCCGAGTCCGGGCAGGTCATCACCATGCTCTGCGGCGAGACTGCGGAAGCTAAGTTCCAGCCGCTGAGCGATCGCCGTGCCCACGGCGTTCCTCGCATGTGTCCTCCGTGCGACTCGGCCTACCGGCGCGAACAGGGCATCCCACTTCAGAATGACCGACTCCGGCAGTAAGCCCTACTGCCTAACGTCGCGCTCGTTCCGCGCCGGCCGAACACAGCACAGCAACCACCCGCACCACCGAAGAAAGCGTCCACCATGTCCACTCGCGCACCCGGCACGATGCCGATCTGGCACCGGCCCGTCGGCGCCGACTCGACCAGGGCGAACCTGCCATACCTCTACGACGCGTTCCTGTTCGGCCAGGACGCCCACGACATCGAGCTGGACACCCGTCGCCATCTCGAGGCCGCCATGCCCGCAATCGGCTACGTCTTCTCCTCCGAACACGCCGCGCACCTGCGTATCGCGCGCTACCTGGCCGGCTACGTCGACCAGTTCGTCGTCGCCGGCGCACCGCTCCCCGGTCCCCGCGACGACGACCTCCACCGCATCATCCACCGAGCGAACCCCACCGCGGCCGTCACCTACGTCGAACACGATCCGCTCGCCGCCGCCGTCCTGCGCGCCGTCGCCGAGCACCGCGCCGGCGACATCCAGGTCATCCAGACCGATCCGCTCACCCCGGACGAGATGTGGCGTGAGATGAACGAAGACGGCACCATCAACCACGGCCACCCGATCGGGTTGATCCTCGGCGGGATCCTGGCCTTCCACGGCGGAACCCGCACTGACGTCACCGATGTCGTCCAAGCCCACATCGCGATGCTGCCTGCCGGCTCCTTCCTGGCCTTGACACACCTGTTCGACCCCGAAACCCCAGAGCACACGCCGATGGCTCTCACCTTCGAAGACCGCCTGCGCAGCAGCGCGCTCGGCCGCGGCGCTGTCGCCACCCGCGGCGACATCGAAGCCATGGTCAAGGGCACCACGCTCCTGCCGCCCGGCATCATCCAAGCCGACTCCTGGTGGCCCGACGGACCACCGTCCACCGCCCCGGACACCGCGGCCCTCGTGGCCGCCGTCGTCGTTCACCTCGCTCCGCCGAACCAGCAGGCAGGAGCATCTCGTTGCTCTCCGCCTTGAGCCTCTGGCCTTCCGACGCGCTGTGCGTGCCAGCACGGCACCCCAGCCGCCGAACTGGGTGAGTCCGGAAGTCGGTGGCCTGACGGCAAGGCGACCGGGACGACCCGGCCGGAGCCGCACCCCCGGCCGAGCACCAGGTGGGATGCCCGAGACGCCGGCTGCCATCCCAGCGCGTCCGGGCATCGCACCGACTACCCAACCACCAACCCGCCTACCGGGAGAGGCCAGCTCGCATGCCCGTACCGACCCGAACGCGGCCCATAAGGTCAGCGTGAGCTGGTCGGTCACGGTCGTGCTCACCACCATGACGTCGCCCGTCGTCATCGCGATCGTCCTCCAGCTCGTCGATCACCACCGCCGGCCCGCGCGCACCCACCGAAATCGCCCGCAAGTTCAGCGACCGACCGCCACAGCGCCGCCAAGGGGACCAGCCGCTCCACTTCGCGAGCAAATCGGTGTCCGACCACCGCGAACGTCGCAACCCCAGCTGGAGGCACCAGCGACCGCTCTGATGCAGCGGGTCCTCGACGGACTCCGCAATCTGCCATGACCTGCCCGAACTCGCTCCGGAGAACCACCTTGCGCAGCCGCCCCATCCACTACCCCGAGCAAGCCGTCAACGCCGTGCAGACCCCCGCGAGTCTCGCCATCAGCGTCGCCCTCCGCCGAGCACGCGAAAGCCGGAACGTCGGTTTGCGTGCCTTCGCCCGCTCCCTCGACATCTCGGCCCAGTACCTCTCAGCCTTGGAACTCGGCAGGCGCACGCCACCGATCGTCACGCTCGCGGTGCTGCTCACCGCGCTGAAGGTCGACGCCACCACAGTTGATCGTCTCCTCCAGCTGGCCCGCCACAGCGAGGACCCCGACCTCGTCGACTCGCATGCCGGCCACCACGAGGCAATCGCTTGGCACTTCGAGCACCTTTCGACCGACACCATCACCTGGGCACCGGCTCTCATCCCCGACCTGTTGCGCACCCCCGCACACGAAATCCACCTCGCCAACCATCCCCTCGCCGACCCACAGGACAACGGCGTCCGATCGTTCGCCGCCGCGACGCGGAGCCGGAACTTCGCCGACCGCACCCGGCGCTACACCTTTCTCATCGGCGATACAGCCCTGCACGCGTGCCCCACCTACATCTACGCCGACCAGCTCGAGCACCTGAGGAAGCTGGCCGTCCGCCCGAACGTCACCATCAAGATCGCGTCCTCCGACGCCTGCCCGCCGGGCCTGATCAGCCCGTTCACCGCTTATCAGCAAGACAAGATCACCCTCGTGGTCGCGGTCCAACACCACCACGCCACCACCTACTTATCTGCCCGCGACACACTGGGGCAGTACCACCGCACTGTGCGCTGGCTGCGCCGTAACGCACTCGATGCCGTCGACGCCCTTCCCATCAGCGGCTTCGCACAACACGACGGCGGTCAGGGCAGCACACGCGGAACGCACGAGAGCCAGCAGAACGTCGGCACGGCGGCACGCGACCTCTCACAAGCTTCTGCCAACTTCGACAAGCCCTAGGAGATGCGGCCCTGCACCCCCGATAGCGATATCCTGCCTACTGGCCGGAAAGCCATCACCTGCCGACCGCTCTCGCTCCCTGTTAGCCCGCTCCTAACGGCTCGAACCGGTCTGCCCAGGCAGACGCCTGAGGTTAATCGGCAGGAAACCTCGCCCGCCACAGACTTGCGCGCTGCGGCCGCGAGGTTGATCGGATCCAGTTCGACATTTCCTGCGCCGGGTGTAACAGACGCGGCCGTCACAGCGTCCTTGACAAGGCCCCGGCTAGCTCACCCGGTCTCGAACGGCGAACGCCCACCCTTCTTACCCCTGGTGAGGATGGAATGCCAATCAGTGGCCTGGCCGAGCCTGGCGGCGCCACGCAGGTCGTCGCGCGACTCATATCTGTCCGGCGATCCGTGCGCGTAAAGCGCGTCACAAGCCGCAGCGTCGTCATTCCCGTCACCGACGACAGATCGCACAGCGCCGGGAACTCACTCGTGATTCGGGAGGTGAACCAGCGATGACCACAACAGAGTCGTATGTCGCTCACACGAGCGAACGAGTAGAACTCGTCTGGCGGTGCATACGTCCACGTACGTGGCTTTGCCTGGATGAGCACCTCAGATCGCCTGAGGCCGGAGCAACGTCACACCACGCCTCGGCGATGCCGGATCAGCTGTTCGGGCGGCGGTGATCTCATGAGCGAAGCCGAAGGAGCACGTAACCCTTGCGAGCGGCCACGGCGACTTGCCGAGGATCTATCTCCTGCTGAAGCAGACGAGTTGAGTCGCCGATATCGGGCAGGCGACACGCTCAGTGTGCTGATGGAAGCCTTCGATGGAAGTTATCGCACACTGCGCAGAGTGCTCAGAAGCCAGGGTGTGGAGTTTCGCGAGAAGCGGCCGATGGTGAAGCCCGCTCCACCAGGAATGGTCGAGACCTATCACAGCGGCAAGTCGATCATCGAAACCGGCAAGAGATTCGGCCTGGGTCGGGACGTCACGAAGCGAATGCTGCTAGACGCCGGTGTCGAACTTCGCGGACCGGGACGTCCTCGACAATCGTGAACTGAACACGGCGACTTGTTGAAGGTTGAATCGCTAGATCACCAACGACGATGGGGTACCCAGCAGGCTGCCGGGCGCCCCATCACGCTCAGTAATAGCGCCAGTAGTCGCACTGCGCCATCGGGACTGCCAAGTCGGCGTGCGCCGGCACAGCCGCAGACGCAGGCGTTGCGACGGATACCGACGCAGGCGCCACGGTCGCAGCAGACGCGATCGCCGCGGACGGCACCGACATGGCGCCAGCCACAAGCAGGCCCAGACAGAAACGCTTCATCGTCACCTCGTGGTTCGGAGCACGTATTGAAATCCACGCATTGGCGACGAACCTAGCCTACGACTTGGTGACCCTCACCAGGGGGTCGGCAACGCATCCGGCAACTCACAGCAACGCTAACTGACAATTCCACCGTTTACGTGAGGGTAATTCACATTACTCATTGGTAACGCCACTCGATCAGGCGATACGCCCGTTCTCGCTCTGTGAAGATTTTCGATCATGGCACACGAGCACCGGCAACGCGGGAACGATCACTACCATGCGAGATCAGCAATATCACAATGAGTAACACTATCTCGACGCGCCCGCCGTGGCGCATCCGAGCACGCCCGACGCGAACACTACAAAAGAACAGTGTTCAACCAACAACATGTCGCAACACCTCGTCGTTCAACAGCGAGTGCGCACCTCGATCACGACACAATCATCCCAGTGGCCACAGCACGCGGCACACATTCACCGCATACCGTGGAATCGGATCGGACTTCCCTGCAAACTCGCGACGCTGCTCAGCAGCGGAGCACCGCCACGTACACCGCCGACGTCCCCACCGCTCCGACCTCATCGACAGTCCAGCAGCCCTTCGCGACTCCCGGTGCCCACCGACGGGTCATCCCACCGTGGCGCGCGCGGCGTGGTTCACCCAGAGAAGGCGCTGTGCTCCAGACACCTGCCGTCGACACGCTGCAGTCAACGGCTCAACACGAACGGACACCACACGGAAGATCCGCCCGCTCGGCGTGCCCCGGAACACACCGCAAGCCGCGGCGTCATCAGCAACACTGATCGGGCACCCCGTAGACGAGCGCCCGCATCGCCGACGCGGGCGACGCCACCCGAGGCTCTCCGCAGGGGATCGTAGCCCGCGCGGGCTACGAGCGCGACAACCGCGGAGACGGCATCGCCACCGTGTCGCCGTCACGAGCCTGTGGAATCACCGCGAAATCCAGCTCCTCCAGCAGCGCCTCGATCCGCTGCGCCTGCCCGACTCGCTCCCGATCACGGAACAGCAGCGCCGCCCGCTCCCACAACGCCCGCGCGTCATCGAGATTGCCCCGATCGCATAGAATCTGAGCCAACGTGTCCAGTGCCCTGCCCCGGCCGGTCGCATGCCCGGACCGATCCGCGAGCTCAACCGCCCGATGCGCATGCTTCAACGCCGCCCGGTCATCGCCCTCCGCGTGGCGCAGCCGCGCGAGAACAGTGTTCAGCTTCATCGCCGCCGGCAAGTACTGGCTCACGCTGACCAGCGCAGACGCTTTGCGGCACTGCTCGTCCGCTTCCTCGCACCGTCCCATCCGGGTCAGCAGGTCACCCATGGCGATATGGGTGAGGATGCGACCCGGCCCGTCATCGATGAGCTCTCGCAACGCCAGCGCCTCCCGATACAGCTCAAGCGCATCGCTCTGGTGGCCGCCTTGCTCCAGCAGCGCATCTGCAAGGCGATGCAGCGCCGCAGCACACCGTTCCGGCTCCCCCAGCACCCGCGCCGCCGCCAGCGTCTCGCGCGACATCGTCACCGCCTGCGACACCCGCCCAGCGTGCAGATGCCGCCGCGCCATGTTCAGCATCACCGTCACCCGGCCAATCCCAATACCGTGCGCGTCGACCAGCCGCAACGCGGCCTCCAGATACGGCTCCGCACGCGAGTCCTGTCCCATCAGCAGCAAAACGTGCCCGAGATCGTTCAAGCTGGAGGCCTCGGCATCCACGTCGCCCACCGCCGCGGCCGAGGACGCCGCGACCGTGAACCCGGTGATGATGTCGCCGAAGTAGCCGTGCCGGTCGAACACATCCGCGGTGAGCGACGGCAAGGTGAACGCGACCTCGTGCAGCTGAACCTGCGCGGCAAGTTCGACGGATGCGGTGAGGGTCGTGCGCTCACGCAAGAACCACTGCCGCGCCGCGGCCACCGAGGCGAACCGTGCCGCCACGACACCAGCACTGATCTGCGGCATATCCAGGCGCCCCCGCCCCGGATACACCATCCGATGCGCCTCGAACGCAGTCACCAAGTAGAACTCGAGCAACCGGCGCCGCGCCGCGACAACATCGGAGAGCTTCCGCGCCAGCGATCCCGCGAACAGCTGCAACAGGTTGTGCATGCGGTAACGGTCAAGATCACCGGGTTGCTCGATCAAATGTGCGGCCACCAGAACATCCAGCGAGCGCCGCACGCTCGATGCCGGCCGGCCATCTGCCGCCGCGACCGCCTCCGAGGCCACTTCGACACCGGGGTGCAGCCCCAACATCGCGAAAGTTCGCTGCTCGGCAGGCGCCAGGCCCTGAAACGACAACGTGAACGCCGACCGCAGGCTCCGCCCCGGCCCGTCGCCGTCATTTCCCAGATCCAGCAACATGTCCGCATCCCGCAAGGCCTCAGCCAGCGTCGTCAACCGCATGCCCGCTCGAGCCGCCGCCCGCACGGCGACCAACGTCAATGCCAGCGCGTTGCCCTGGCAGAGCCGGATCAGCCCGCTCACCCCGGCCGAGTCCTGCCGGACCCGCACTCCGACCCGCCGCTCCAAGAGTTCCCGTGCCGCCTCCGCCGACAACGGCGCCACCGTCACCACCGGGCTCGTCCGCGCCGCCAGCAACGCCGAGAGCCGCTGCCGGGTCACCACCACAACCGTGCACGCCGCCAAGACGCCCAAGAGCGGCTCGACTTGGTCGGTCCGGGCTACGTTGTCCAAGATCACCAGCAGCCGACGCTGCTGAAGCAAACGGGTCAGCCGCGCCGCACGCGCGATCGAGGACACGATCTGATCGACCTGGACATCCAACAACTCCAGCAGCAGCTCGACAACGTCCGCGGCGGTCGCCCCGGTTGTCTGGCCGTCGCCGCGCAGGTCGAGCATGACCACACCGCTCGGGTACCGGCTCGCCGCCCGGTGCGCCCATTTCAGCGCCACCGTCGTCTTGCCCACACCCGGCCCGCCGGTAAGCATCACCACCTCCGGACGCGGAAGGCCCGCCGAGTCGGTGGTGAATGCGTCGAGCTCCGCGATCACGCCGTCGCGTCCTACGACACCATCGACATCAGGTGCGAGATGCCAGACAGGCGCAAGTACCTGATCATCGACAGCCGGTTTCTCCACCGGCGGCGCAGATGGCCGCGTCAATGCCGGGAACGGGACCGCGCCAGGCTTGATCACCTCGTTGTAGACGGCGAGAAGCTCATCGGCCGCCTGCGGGTCCCCGCGCTCCTGAAACTCCCGGTAGACCCGCCGGAAGTACTCCGATCCCTCCAACCCCCGACCGGCTGCCACGAGCGCGCGGATTCGCAGCTTCGCCAGGCTCAGCTCCATCGGGTGCGCGACATCAAGCTCCTCGAGGCGGTCCACGGCCAGCTCCGTCTGTCCGAGCAGCAACTGCTCGGCGGCTACGAACGCGTTGGCCGGAATCCACTCGTTGCGTTGCCAGCGACGGCGCCAGTCGTCGGCGGCATCGGTTCGCAAGTCCCCCAGCGGCTCATCGCGACGCAGCCGCAGCGCGGCCAGCGCCTCGACGTGGGCCCGATCGTGCTGCCCCTGGTCGTGGAATCCGCGCGCGCGCGTCATCATCGCCCGGAACTGCCGGTAGTCAATCCGCTGATCATCGACATCCAGCCGGCAACCGCCTTTGGCGATGCTGATGCTGCGTGGATCAACACCGTCGGCCTGGAAGACCTGCCTCAGCCGGGCGCCGACCTGATGCAGTGTCCCCAGGGCATCTTGCGGCAGGTTCTCCCGCTCGTCCCACGCCCAGGTGACAACGGTGTCCACCGGCACCCGCTGGTTCGGCTGCGCCAGCAACGCCGCCAACACCTTGCCGGGCCTACCGCGCACGGGCTTCACGCCCGGATTCCCGTGCAGAAGCAAGACCGTTTGCCCAAGTATTCCGAAGCCGATTTCCACCCAGACCCCTCCCCATGGCAAAACCGCATCGCCATCCCTCGCCGCCCCCGACATTTTCACACTCACCCCGGCCAACAGCCAGTTCACAGCCTCGAATGTCCTGAAAAGATGATCACAGCTGATCACGTAACCGCAGATGAATCAGCAGGCCATCGCAGCTTTCCCCGCAGACCAGACGTGACAGATGACAGATTCCGGACACCGCGAACCCGTGGACAGTATCGCGACAGAAACCACCACTACCGGCAGCGCACCACCACCAGACGGTCACAGATAAGCAACGTAATGCGATTATTCCAATTCACGTCGCCGGGCCGATCAACCCAGCGATCACGATTCACGAACCACGCCACGGCGACCTCCTTCCACCGCCGCGACATCGCTCCACCGCACCAGAAAGACCACACTGACGATCAACGTTGATCAACTGTCAATGACCAGGCCTGCGGCCTGAAAGCCGTTTCTCAAGCCCTCCCAGCAACCTGGGCTTAAGCCCACGATGCCAGGGAGAAATACACGATGACCGACACCTGGATACGCAGCTCGATCGGCCGCGCCGATCAGCACTTCGCCACCCGCCACAGCACGAAATCCGTACTTGTGTCCATTCCGCACATCGTCGCCGGCACCCGCCTGCTTGACCTGCTGCCGCTACTGGAAGCCGACCACCGCATCCAGGTCGTGTTCACCAACCCCGAAGCCGACGAGAACTGGCAAGCCACCCACGACTTCCTCCACGCCATCGACGGCACCGTACTGCCCTGGGCCCAAGCCCGCCGCAGCCATTTCGACCTCGTTCTCGCCGGCAGCGTCCGCGGTCTCGACCACCTCGCCGCACCGACCCTGCTCATTCCCCACGGCGGCGGATTCGGCCAGTACCGGCACTGGCGCCCACCCGGAGCCAGCACTTCACCGACGCAACTGCGCACCGGCCTCGGCCCCGACCAGCTGATGCACGAAGGCCGCGTCCGCGTCGACACGATCGTCCTGGTCCACGACCGCGAACGCGAACTGCTCGCCGAGGTCTGCCCACAGGCCCTGCCCACCGCGCTCGTCGCCGGGGACATCGCCCTCGACCGCCTCACCGCCAGCCTCCCCTACCGCGACCATTACCGACACGCCTTCGGCGCCGCCGACGACCAGCAAGTCGTCGTCGTCACCTCCACCTGGTCACCCAACTCCGCGTTCGGACGCCTCCCCGACCTGTTCGACCGCGTCGTCACCGAACTACCCCGCGACCACTATCGCGTCCTCGCCGCCCTGCACCCGCAAATCTGGGCTCACCACAGCCCCTGGCAGGTCCGCGCCTGGCTCGCCGACGCGCTACGCGCCGGCCTCACCCTCATTCCCCCCGACGAAGGCTGGCGCGCCGCCCTGGCCGCCGCCGACCACGTCATCGGCGACGAAGGCTCCGTCACCGGCTACGGCGCCGCCACCGGCGCCTCGATCTTGCTCACTCACGCCACCGGCCGGCCGCTGCTGCCCGGCACGCCCACCGGCGTCCTCGCCGAACGGGCACCCCGCTGGCAGCTGGATCAGCCGCTCGCGCCGCAACTGCACGCCGCGGCCGACATCCGCGATGAGGCCGGGCTGTCCAGCCTCATCCGCGGCCTGCTCAGCTCCCGCCCGGGCGAGACCGGGCAGATCTTGCGCCGCACGATGTACCGGA
Source organism: Amycolatopsis sp. NPDC051371 (assembly GCF_040682155.1). Taxonomy (NCBI): domain Bacteria; kingdom Bacillati; phylum Actinomycetota; class Actinomycetes; order Pseudonocardiales; family Pseudonocardiaceae; genus Amycolatopsis; species Amycolatopsis sp. NPDC051371. Next base: position 109,836 of record NZ_JBFBAG010000027.1, on the reverse strand, counting down.
TGCTCGACCTTCCCGAGCCCACGCGAGCCGTGCCCGTCTCCCCCGTTCCTCTGCCTGCGGCGGTGATGTCATGACCACCCACGCTGCGGTCATCACCCCGCAACCCGCCGAAACGACCACCAAGCCCCTCACCACCTGGCACTACACCCACGGCCGTCGCCGCGGCTCACTGCTCAGCACCCGCACCAGCCGTTACTTCCACACACGCCAGCAGCTGGCCGACGTCCTCATCGCCCCGCCGCAGCCATGCCAGGCCGACGGACGGTCGGTCCTGGCCAGACTGTTCGACCGACTTCCCGGACTCTCCCTCGGCGCCGTGCCACTCGATGCCACCCGGCTACTGCTCGGCGACCGCACCGGAGACACCACCGTCATCCCCACCGTCGCCGTCGAGCTCGCCGCCGTCAGCACCTACCTGTGGTTGATCACCGGGCGGCGACTGCGCGAGCTCGCCGACGTCCGCCACACCCAGCACCTGCAGTGCGGCCTGAGCCCGCTCGAGTGCCGCACCCCCCACCTCACCCAGCAACGCGACGGCCTCGGACAGGTAGCCGCGGGCCGCCTCCAGCTGATCGTCGCTGTCGGCGACCTCAGCCCACACCAGCAGCACCTCGGCCTCATACACCGCTGAGCCCGACCCGCCGAGCACCTCACGCGCCTGCCGCAGCCGGCGCAGCGCCACCTGCGGGCGCCCGGATCGCGCGTCGATCCGGGCCAGCCCGAGCGCCACCCGCGCCGCACCCTTCTCATCGCCCAAATCGGCGAACAACTGCTCCGCCGCCTCCAAATGGCAGGCCGCCTGCGACTCGCGACCGGCCTGCAACAACGCCTCCCCGATCCGGCGGTGCCGCGATGCCACGCCCCGGTCGATCCCCAGCTCCTGTTCCAGGTGCAGGGTGTCGGTGAACAGCATCACCGCCGCGTCCACCTCACCGCGGCCTTGCGCCACCATGCCCAGCTGCTCCAGCGCAGCCGATTCACTGCGCCGGTCCCCCGCCTCCCGCGCCAAATCAGCTGCCTGCCGAGTCTCTTGTTCCGCCGCCTCCAGATGCCCCCGATCCAGGTAGGCACGACCAAGCTGGTAGCGCAGCCGCGATTCGGCCACCTGATTCCGGCACCGCTGCGCCGCGACGATGCCCAGCTCGTGCGAACGCAGCCACTCCGGATAGTGCTTGCGATAGAGCATCAGCTCCCACAACGCCTCACACAGCTGCCACGCCAGCTCGTCATGCCGGTCCGCGACCGCGGCCTCCAGCACCGCCAGCACGTTCGGCAGCTCGCCCGCCAGCCAATCCAACGCCGCACCATCCGAGGCGAACCGAGCCGACTCACCCTGCAAACGCTCGGCTACGGAACTCACTCGCCAGCGCATCGGAATCACAACCAGGTTCGCGCGCGTCATTTCCAGCAGGTACCACTGCCCGATCCGGGGCACGACCTCGAAGCACTCGTCAGTACATTGCGCGCGACCATGCAAGCGGACCAGATCATGGAAGCGATATCGGTCGACGTCGACCTCCTCCAGCAGACTCGCATCCACCAGCATCTGCAGCCCGTCGACCGCCTGCTGGTCGCTCAGCTGACCCGCCGCGGCCGCCGCACCAGCCCCGAAGTCCAAGCCCGGAAACGCGCACATCAGCCGATACAGCCGCGCCACATAGTCCGGCAAGGCCTGATACGACCAGTCGAACGTGGAGGCCACCAGCGCGTCCCCATCCGTGGACAGCCGCCTCAACCGAGACCGTTCATCGATCAACTCGGCCACCACCCGCGCCACCGGCCAACGGGGACGCGACACCAACCGAGCACCAGCAACCCGCAATGCGATCGGGAGCCGCCCGCACAACCTCGCAAGCTCCACCACATCCTGCTGCTGATCGGCGACCCGCCGCTGACCTACGGTGCGAGCCAGCAACTCCACCGCATGGGTGTGCGGCAACGGATCCAGCTCCACGAACTGGGCTCCCTCGGAGAACAGGCCGCCAAGACGCAACCGGCTCGTGGCCACCACCATGCACCCAGCCTCCGCCGGTACCAGCGGACGCACCTGTGACACCGACGCGACGTTGTCGGCCAAGACCAGCAGCCGCTGACCGTCCGTGACCGTCCGAAACAACGTCACCTGCTCCGCGAGCTCCACCGGCACATGCCCAGGTTCAACCCCGAGCGCACGTAAGAACGCGGCCAAGACCTCTTGCGGCGCGGCCGCCGACTCCGGCGAGAAGCCCTGCATGTCGACATATAGCTGCCCATCAGGAAACAGATTAGCGTTACGCACCGCCCATGTGATGGCCAAAGCGGTCTTCCCCACACCACCGGGGCCGACAACCACCGCCACCGGCGCACCCGACTCCGACGTCTCACCGACCGACTCAGCGATCCGGTCCAATGTTTCCAGCTCGCCTGCGCGGCTCGTGAAATGAGCCGGCATCGACGGCAGCTGCCGAGGAACTACACGCGCGCGATCCGCTCCCGCGCCGGACCAGGCGACCCCGTGCGGCCGTCGCTGCGCCCCCAGTTGGGCCACCGATCCAACTCGGCCGTCGTCGGCAGCGACCAGCCGCGCATCCTGCACACGCTCGACATCGTCAACAGCCACCGCGCCGACCCGTCCTCCAGCAGCAAACGGACGAACCGCACCAACGAACAACGTCAATAGCCACGCCTGTCGGCACCGCTAAGAGACCTATCACGGCTCGCACGGGTCGGCCGGCGCGCACCACATCGAAACCAGTCATCCGAGAACTCTCCCCGCAATCCCCGAACTTCCCTGTCTACCGTGACCCCCACCCGCGACGACACCACCACGCCGAGGCCTACCCGAAAGCAGCAACATCCTCGACAGCAGCCGCTGACGATAAGTTCGCAGGCGGATCGAACCAGGTCGCGGCTCACGTCGCCGTGACCTAGACCGCTCCTCGCCGGTTCCCGGTTGCGTTGTCGCCCGGTCGCAGTAGGGTGCACGCCGGACACGTTCTGTCATCTCGACAGGACCTGGAGTAGGGGAAACAGCATGCTTGATGTCGCGGCGCCGTCATGACCGCACCACACCGCGACCTGCGGCAGATGCAGCAGCAAGCCGGCGAACTCGACGCTCAGCTGGCAGCTACCCGGCACACCGCACGCTCGGCCGACCAGCTGATCACCGCCACCGTCACCGGCCAGGAAAAGCTCGTCGACCTGCGCATCGACGACCGCGCCCTCCACAGCACCCACGTGCAAAAACTCGGACTCGGCATCGTCGAAGCCGTCCACAACGCCCGCAGCACCGCACGAGCATCCTCGCTGCCCCACCTGAACGCCCTCTTCGGCAAGCCGACACCCCCACCACCCACCGCCGGACCCGCTGTGCCGCCACAGGCCGCCGTAGCGGAGCCCAGCCGACGCCCCGCCGATCCCGACGACGAGAACTTCGCGGAACTCGACTTCCTCACCGACGACGAACCGGACACCGGAGGTGGTCGCTGGTGAACAGCGAAGAAAAGCTCTACCACCTCGCGAAAGAGATCGACGCCCGAGTGTCCGCGGTCGAGCAGGCAGCGAAGACCGGGGAGAGCCTGCCACTGGTCCTCGACATCGGCGCCGACCTCGGCACCGTCACCGTCGACGGCCTCGGCGGCCTCGTCTCGGTCGACCTCGCCCGCGACGCGGTCGCCGGGCAGACCGGCGCCAGCCTCGCCGGGCACGTCCTGCGTGCGATCACCAACGCTGAGTCCGCGGCCGCGACCCGACGCAAAAACATGGTCGACGACGCGGCCCGGGAGACCCGATGAGCAGCGGCAACGTCAACCCGTTCGGCAACGCCGCAGCCGGCTCAGGCTTCGAGGTCTACCCCGAAACCCTGCGTACAGCCACCGACGACATCTACGCCGCCAGCGACAAAGTCGTCAGCTTCGCCAACGACGACCTGCCCCAGATCACCCTCCGCGACGACGACGTCGGGATGCTCGGTGTCATGGCGAACGTCGTGGACATCTTCAACCAGACTGTCGCGCACATGCGGGACAAGACCGCCAAAGGCGCCATGCAGCTGCAACGACTCGCCGACGCACTCGACAAGGCCGCCGACTACTACGAAACCCAGGACGAGGCAGACTTCAAACGGCTACGCGACCAAGAGAAGGGCCTGAACTGACCATGACGACACCACCGGTCACCCCGCCCGATCCTCGAGCACAGCCGCAGCCCTACCCCGAAGACGCCGACGCGAAGATCCGCCAGATCGCGCAGATATTCGGGCAGAACAACGTCCTACGGCTGCTGGCCGACGTCCGCAACCTGCTGCTCGGCAACGCCCTGCACGTCCAATCCATGGCGATGGACTTCGCGCAGAAGAAGAAACTCGGCGACGCCGGCGACGACGTCGCCCAGGCCGTCCTGGCCGTGGCCGGCAGCTGGAGCGGCCGCGGCAAGGACCAGTTCGCCGGCTACGCCGACCTCGTCGGCAAGGCACTCGACGGGCAACAACAAGTCGTGGCCAGCATGTCCGGGATCCTCTCCGAGATCGCCGGCTGCGTCATCGACACCTACGCCAAAGCCATCCAGTTCATCGGCAACTGCGCCGTCGAACTGGGCAAGGTCGGCTACAAAACGATCATCGCGATCGCGACAGCCGAGATCCCCTTCCTCGACGTCATCACCTCCAAGGAAGTGATCGACACCGTCGCCGACGCACTGTTCGACCTCGTCAAATCGGTCAGCGACTTGTTCGCCGAAGCCCAGAAAACCTTGGGCGGCTTTCAAAGGCAGGCGACCGCCCTCGTGCAAGGCAACACCAACTTCCCGGATATGCCCCCGATGCCGAGTAACTCGGGTATCGACGACCAACGCCAATGGCGCATCGACCCGTCGGCGGCACCGGCATGAGGACAACGCTGACCGTGTGCGCGGCGGTCGTGGCCGCGAGCCTGCTGACCGGTTGCGGCCCATCGAAACCCGACCGGCTGCTCGCCCAGCCACCGCCGCCCGCGCAGACCGGCGCTCCCCTGCCGCTGGATCAGGTCGACAACCCCGTCGACCTGACAACGTTCGACTCCGATCCGTGCAGCCTGCTGACCAAGGAGCAAGCCGCCGCCGTCGTGTCCGATCCGCCGACTGGGATGCAGCCGAACCGGGTGACCAGCCTCCCCGCGTTCGGATGCTCCTGGCCGAACCCGGCCGGCGCTCAGATGGTGGCGTTGAAGCCGGTCCAGAGCCCGAAAACGCTCACCGAGCTCTCCACCTCCCCCTTGAAGCAGAGCGGCGAACTGGAGCCGTGGACCGAAACATCGCTCAGCGGTCTTCCCGCCGTCGTCTACCACCAATTCGGATCGACGCAGGAATGCTCGGTCTCGGTCGAAGTCACCGCGGAGCAAATGCTGACCTTCGAGATCGAGGGTAAGGATCTTCGCGGGAGCTACTGGGACACCGACCGCTGCGGCGGCGTTGCGAAGATGGCCGAATTCGTGATCGGCAATCTCCGGCAGCGCTGACGCGCACTGCGCCGTCGCACGCTGACGCCGAATTGGCGGGCCATGGTTGCCACCACTACGGGCACCACGGCACCTGCGGCGTCGCAGTACCACCAGGACCGGTGTGCTGCTCGACCTCCCACAGATCGCCGCGGACCCACCCGTAGGTGCCGCCGCGGTAGGACCAGCCCCACGGATGACCGTCGGACGCGCCACGCTTGCAGGACACCCAGAACGTCGCACCGTAGGCGATCGTGCCCAGGACCGGGCCAGTGACCGGACGCGCTCGGATACGGGCCCCGTCGGCGATCGCGGTGACCTCGATCCATGCCTGCGCCGTCGCCGCCGAGGCCGGCCGCGAAGCCGACGCAGCGCGCGTTGACCAGACCAGGCTGCCGTCCGGCGCAACCGCCGCGACACCGGAGTCTCCGGTGCCCTCACCCGCGGGTCCCATGTCGGGCTGGCCGGCCTCTGCCCCACGATCGGGGACATCGACGGCATTGCCGCGCCCTGAGCCGGGGCGGCCGCGGCCAGAACCGAACCGGTCAACGCCCCGCCGGCCAGTACGGACGCGACGGCTCGGCGCGCCACGGTGGCGCTGAGGATTGCTGTCATGGCATGACTCCTGTCAGAACGTCGCGTCGACGTGACCGAACAGGGAACACCCTCCCGGGCATAGGCAACAGGCTCACGCACGACGCGTAACGACACGGCCCACCGCACGGTGGACAAAAGTTCCCCCAGCAGACCAACCAATTTCTGAACCTGGTTCACAGGTCTGCGGGGACGTACGGCTCGGGAGAGGTGCCCTCCCCTGCGACCTCTCCCGAGCCGAGAACCGTTCTCCACATGGGGGTTGATAGCAGAGACGGTCCTCAGAAGGGTCCACTGTGGCCACTCCCGACTGGACCACCGTAGATCACCTTCTAACTCCCACAGTGCACCAGGAATACGAAATTCGCCACAACTGTGGCGAATTTTCTCCCGATAACTTTAGGTGCCAGGTCCTGTACAAACCGCAGCGACCAGCTACCTGTCCTCCCCCGCAAACCGCGGTACGACTGGTTCGCCGGGCCGACACCCAGTGCAGCAGACCCGCGGTCCGGCGCAAGCCCCCCTTCCAGCGGAGCCTGCCAGGCCGGCGTTTCCCTGTGGGGCTTGCCCCGGGACCGCCGCGGGCCCGCTCGCGCAGGCCGTGTCCGTCCCGGCCACACCAGCCGGACACCGCCACCTCAAGGAGGCCACACCGTGCTGCAGTACTTCGTCTCAACCCACCGCACCCAAGGCCAGCGCTCCAACGACTCCAACTCCATCCCGGAAACCGAAGTCGTCGACCTGGCCAGCAAGAGCCACGACGACCCCGACCACCCGATCTGCGGCTGCGCCCGCAGCTTCGCCGGCATCACCAGCCGGCAGACGACCACCACCGCCGAGATCGTGGAATCCGAGACGACCCCGCTGGAGTACATCGACCGCTTCCACTCCGCGCTCGTCGCACTCGGATTCCCGGACGACCGCGACACCCGCGCCGATGCCGTCAACGGCGCCGTGGAGCTGCTCCTGGTCGCCGCCAGGTGGCCCGTAGGCACCGTCGTCGAACGCCGCGGTGACGAGATCCGCGTCCGGGCCTGGCCCGCCACCACCTGATGCCGCAGCACCGCCACCCACCGACGTTCTCACCCCAGGAGCACTGATGCCCGATGCCACCGACGCGCGTCACGCGCGCGCGTTCCTGCACTACGCCGCCGAACCGACCTCACCGCACCTGGCGCGCTATGTCACCGAAGTCGGGCCGGTCGAAGCGGCGCGGCGCGTCGATGAGCGCTCCGCCCCGACCGACGTGCTCGACCACTGCCGTCGCGACACACGCCGGGAACTCGCCACCGCCGACCTCGAGCAGGCAGCGGCCGGCGGTGCTCGCTTCGTGATCCCCGAGGACGACGAATGGCCCACCGAAGCGCTCGCCACCCTGACGGCGGCCGCGACCGACTGCGACAGCCACAGCGCGCCGCTGGGCTTGTGGGTCCGCGGCGAACCCCGGCTCGACATGCTCGTCACCCGCTCTGTCGTGATCGTCGGATCCCGCGCGGCGACCGAGTACGGCGAGCACCACGCTGGCGAGCTCGCGTACTCGCTCGCGAGCCGAAATGTCGTAGTGTTCAGCGGCGCCGCCTACGGCATCGACGGCGCCGCCCATCGCGGGGCACTCGCTACCGACGTCTCCGCCTGCACCGTCGCGGTCCTGGGCTGCGGGATCGACATCGGCTACCCCGCCGGGCACGTCGGCCTGCTCGAGCGGATTGCCCGCACCGGCGCGGTCGTGTCGCAGTACCCGCCGCGCACCCCTCCTGCCCGGCACCGGTTCATCGACGGCAACCGCCTGCTCGCCGCGCTCACCCGGGCCACGGTGATCGTCGAAGCGGGACTCCGCAGCGGCGCCCGCACCACCGCTCACACCGCCGCGGCCCTGGGGCGGCCCGTGCTCGCCGTGCCCGGTCCGGTCGACTCCGTCCAATCGACAGGTTGCCACCAGCTGATCCAGAACGGCACGGCTCGGCTGGCCACCTGCGCCGAGGACATCCTCGCCGCGATCGCGGATACCGAGGACGCACCTGAGGAACCGGGGCCGGCTGCCGCGGGACGTCCGGCCGACCGACGGTAACTCGCAACTCGCGCCCCGACGGCGGCACGCTGATCGATCCTCATCACGTCGACACCGATGGCGCCGCCGCCGCGCGTGGTCGAGCGGTGGGCGGCTCACCCTCCCCTGAGCCGCCCACCGCCGTTCCCACACCGTGCTCCCGGCAGGACCTGACTGGCGGATCAGCCGGCGTCGGAGCCCAGGACGAAGTCAACGGCCATGTACAGGGTGTCGTTCTCGGCTTGCAGGACCAATCCAGTCACCGCCGATGTCCCCGCTCATTCAGGACGGCACAGCCCATGCCGTCGACGAGGCAACGCAAGGGCCGTGGCGTCGGCCGCGGAGGCGAGGCCGACCGATGGTAGCGCGCACCCCGACGGCAGCCCGCTTGGTCGAATCCGGCCACGTCAGCGACTCGGTGCCGCCGTCGGGGCGCGCGCTCGGGCGGTGGCGGCTCACACCCCCGTGAGCCGCCACCGCCTCTCCCCCGCCACACGCCCGGGAGAGCTGAGCGACGGGAGCACCACCGTGACCGTGTTTCTCACCCCCGGACAGGTGATCGGCGCCCTGCCCGACAGCAGCTCCGACACCCTGTTCGTCATCGGCTTCCCCACCCAGCGCAGCCACCCAGACGTACCCGCCACACCGGCCGTCCTGGCCTTCCCCTCCTTGGAGGTACAAGCCCTGCCGTCGGTGACTATGGCGGCGCACGTCCGGGCCGAGCTGCCGACGGACAGCGCCGCGGACGTGCTCGTCGTCGTCGTTGGCCACGATCAGGAGCAACGGCCACTCCCGCACCGCGCCGCGATCGCCGCGCTCGAAAGTGCGCTGCGCTCCGCCGGCCACACCGTGGTAGGCCGCTACTGGACCCCACACACCCGCCCCGCCGCTACCTGGCTCGACTACCGCTACCCCGACCGCATCGGCACCGTCCTCGAGTACTCCTCAGCGGTGGACTTCTCCCATCCCGTGCAGATCGTCGCGGACGCACCGACCCCGCCCTGGGGGCACCCTTTCACCGAGCACGGCGAAACCCTCCCCGCTCACCTCGGCCGGTTCGCCCGTGCGGTCTTGCCACTGATCGTCCGCTGCGACGACCGCACCGACCAGATGATCACCCAGGCCCTCGTCGAAGCCTCGAAAGGCGAACTGCCCGACGACGAGACCGGGTTCGCCCTCGCCTGCGCTCTGCGCGACAACACGATCTACGCGCCGCTGCTCGTCCCTCCCATCGTCCTCGATCTCCGCCGTGTCGAGCAGCTGTGGATGGCCCTCTACCGCGGCAACGCCGACCGCCGAATCCGGGCCAAGCTCGCCACGCTCATCGCCGCCAGTGCCTTGCGCCGCCGGGCACGCCTGTTCGCGGCCTTCGCGCTCGCTTACGCCGGCGACGCACCGGGCGCCTACACCGTCGGCGTCCTCCTCCACCAGCAGACCTCTGGAAGGCAACTCGACCAGCATCTTTCCCTCCTCGCCGACCGAGTAGCCGCAGAACACGCATAAACCGGCGCCACCAACCACAACCGACCGAACCACCGCCACGGCGTCGCGCCCCGTCGAGGGCGCGACGCCGCGGTCGAGCACGCCGCCAGAGAGGCGTTCGCACGCATCACGGCATCCAGTGATCCGGCGGCATCGGCTCCTGGGCCGCCACCGAACTGGTCCGCGCGACCACCTCGACGAGCACATCACCACCCGCTCACAGATCTCGCTGTCCGCAACCACTGGAAGCTTCTCCTCGTTGAAGGTGAACCGCGGAAGTCAGGGCTCCTCGGGGTGATCGCTTCGCGATCCCCTTCCGGAGCCCGGTGAACCGTGGACGTGACCAGGGTGAGAAGACGCCAAGAGAAGATCGCCGGGCCACAGCCGGGCCGGCCGCGCAGGTCCGGGCCGGCCCACACTCGCCGGAGGTCCCGGTGCGGCAGTGGCGTTGTGCGCGCTGTGTTGTGCGGTCACCACCCAGCGACCGGGCACAACCGGATCGCGGTAGGCCTGAACACCTGCGGAGCGCTCGGACTCGGCAGGGCGTCGGCGCACGGGGGTGGGCAGAGGTGAACGGGTTCGCACGCGTCCTGCGCGCCTCAGCCAGCCGAGCCCAGGCCGACAACCCGAATGCACGCTACGTGCGGAACCTGCCGGCCGCTCGCCGAACTGCCTACGGTCTCGCGCTCAACGGCGGCCCGAGCGCGCCGGGCGTGACCGTGACCTTCCCGAACGGCCTGGTCATAGGACACAGCAGCACGGGGTGCGTCGCCCAAGCGGACGCACGCCTCTACGGCGACTACCGGTCGTGATTCGAGACGAAGTCGATGACCGACTACCTCGACCGGAGCCGACAGGACAGCGTCCTCGGCGATCCCGCCTACGCCGCGGCCGCCGGGGCTTGGCCGGCCTGCATGGGCCGGTCCGGTTTCGCTTACACCACGACGGAGGCGGCCCGTGCGCGTTCCTCGATGCGCCGACACCCCAGGTTGATCCAACGACGAGCAGCCATCTCGTCGAACCCGGTCTCCGCCGACCTCTCTGGTAGCCACCCTGCAACTCCTCGTCGACACGAGCGGACGTCGAGTGAACGACCGGGGACCGCTCAGCGGCACGGAGACCTGTGCGGAGCTAGACGGGGGAACGTCGTCCCGCAAGCCGATGATCGCTGAGTGCAGGTCCGCGCGGTCCGGCTGCGGACTTCCAGGCGGCGAAGAGGTTGCCTGTAGGGCCACGAGGCGGCTGTGGCCAGGCCGCTCGTCGAACACGATGGTTGCGAGGAATGACTGCGGTAGCCTTCGGCGTGCTGGATACAAGTGTCGGCTTGATCGCGGAAGATCTACGTCGTTATGGCGAGGACGACGTTGCTCTATGGGTCATGACGTGTTCAGATGACGAACTGCTTCGTGTGTGTTCGGTGGCCGACTGGCTCCTTCTGCGAGGCCAGGCAACAACTTCCGGCTCGAGCATGATGATCGCAAAGGCGTGTGCGGTCGCCGCGGTGTACGTCTGTGAGGGAAAGCCCCGCAATCTGAGGCGACGTCGCCGCATGCCGGCATCGGCCGGGACGGCCCCGGACGAGCATTCGCCGGATGCCGACCGTCGACCCGATTTGATGGCCCAGTTGAGCACTGGTCGGGACTACGGTGTCGGACAGGATGCCCGCGACTTCTGGAGCGCACCCAAGTAACTCCATGACGATTCCACGGCTGCGGCCAGATACGACCACTCAGCTGTCCACTCACCGAGTACAGCAGCAAGTTCAGCTCGTCGACCAGGCCTTGAGACAGCAATGGGATGCCCGAGCCTTCAGGCAGGACGGAGAAGTGTGTGTTGCGCGTCCAGTCCTTCCGGGATGAAGGCGATGCCGGTGACGGCCTCACCCAGCGCGAGCAGCCACGCAGCGCCGTTGCCCGCTGCCGCTGGAAGGGACGTGGTGTAGGAAGCCAGAGGCGTCGGGACGTCGCCTTGGCCCGGCCGGATCACGGCGACGTCGTGGCCGGGTTGGGCGTAGTAGGCCAGCTTGTTGCCGCGAGTCTCCCAGCCGACGTTGAGCACTGTCGTGTGCGGACGAAGGGCGTCGACGATCTCGTGCGCGAACGGGCTCCGGTTGAACGCGATCGCGATTGTCCAATCGTCCTCGCGCCGCAGCGCGACCTGTTCGGTGTCGGTGAGGGACACCGGTCCTGCGCCGGACGCGATGCCGCCGAACGCCGCCGCGACGGTGTCGAGTGGGGTACTTCGCACGTAGGTGATGGATGCTGCGAGGCCGAGCCAGTGATCGGTGATCCACGCGTGGCGTTGCAGCGGGCCGCCGGTACCGGCACGAGCGCCGTCCGCGCCGGACGGTGCCGGGGGGCTTCCCAATAGGTCCAGGAAGCCGGCGAGCATCGGCGCCGGATCCAGGCGGTCCAGTTGCTTGGCGAGTTTCGCCGCGTCGATCGTCTTGAATGCGGCAGTAAGCGGGTTCGGCGCGATTCGCAGCGCGCGTACGGCGTCCAGGGCGACGAGCCGGAGGCGGTCGACACCCGGTGCGTATCCGCCGTAGCCGCTCGCGCCGGCCTCGTAGCGGGCCATGCGAAGCAGCTCGTCGAACTCGATTCCGCCGCCGGGTACCCCGGTCAGCCCGGCCGAGGCGACCACTTCGTCGACGGCGGCACGGGCGAGGGTCAGCAGCGACTCGTCCTCGGCTCGCCGCAGCGCCGCGGCGAGCACCGGGTGCTGTTACTCCAGCGACTCAAACCCCAGCGTCACCGGGCGCATGTCCTCGAGGTGTTCCGCGATCGGCGCGACGAGGACCTCGCCGTACAGCCAGTCTTCGGTGAACGGCTGCCCGGTCAGCCGCGCGGCGAGGAGCAGGCCGGTCCGCCGATGACCCGCCTCCCAGTCGATCTCCGCGACCAGCGGCGCCAGGCAATCGGGGTCCTCGCCTTCCTTCCATGAGTCGGCGCCCGCTTCGAACGCCGTCTTGATGCGGCCATTGACGGCGTAGCTGAACCTGGTCAGCGCCTCAATGTTCCAGAAGGCACTCACCGTCTCGCCGAGCCGCGACACCCGGCGCAGGACCTCGGGCCGCGAGCCCTGGAAGCCGTTGGCTTCGATCGCGACGACGTACTCGCCCTGGTGGCACACGACGATCGCGTACGCCTGGTCGAGGTCGTTCCCTGCCTCCGCGAACGGGACGGTCCGGACCTCGCCTGCCACCCCGCCCAAGCCTCGCACCACGGCGTCCACGTCCGTGGTCCTCACCATGGTCACACAGGCGGCTTCACCCAGCGTGCTCGTCGACAGCCAGTCGAAATCATCCCCGGTCACCACTCCTTTGTAGCGGTCCCAGACGCGGAGCTGCGAGTTCACTGAGCGGTCGGCGACAACAACGCGACCTGCTGGATCACTACCCCCTGCTCCTCCATGAGCTTCTCGATCTTGGCGATGACTCCCCGTCAGACCCGACGCTGAGCGTGGTGAGCCCGCCAGGACCAGGTTCACGCTGGATCAGCTCCACCTTCACCGACAGCCACGCACATAGATCGGCAACCTCCGGCGCAGCGCGTCCCGTTCCGCGCGGACACCCTCGACGCTCTCTTCCCGTCTTCCCGCTCCCCCACGACGCCACTCATACACGGCTTGAGGACGGCTACGAACTCGGCCGGAACCGTCCGCTCCTCTGCATGAGCGAACGCGAGCGGGCGACCAACCGCACCAGTGACGTTCGTATGCAGCCAGGAGCGAGACGGAACTCGCGAGGCTGGCACGCACTTTCGTCCGTTCGACGGTGCACCTCCCGTTGGTTCGCGCACTAGGCTCCGCCTCCATGATCGAGGACGACACGCCAGCCGATCCGGTCGCCTCGCGCCGCCCGGCCTACCTGGAGGACCTGGCCGGCGGTGTGGATCGGTTCTTCGAGCCTCGCCGGACCAGCTGTCCGTGGTGCGACTCCGGTGCGCTTCGGGGCCGGTTGCGCACGACCGACTTGCTGCAGCACAAGCCGGGCCGGTTCGTGCTCGACGAATGCCGGGACTGCGGGCACGTCTTCCAGAACCCTCGGCTGAACCCGGCCGGGCTCGAGTTCTACTACCGGGACTGCTATGACGGGCTCGGCGAAAAGAACATGACCGGGATGTTCGAAGGCAACCGGGCGGGTTATCGCTCCCGCGCCGAGCTGGCCCGGGAAGCCGGCGCATCGGGCGAGTGGCTCGACGTCGGCATGGGACACGGGCATTTCTGCAACGAAGCCGCCGCGGTGCTGCCCGGAGTCAAGTTCGACGGCCTCGATCTCGGCGACGGGGTAGACCTGGCGCGTCGGCAGGGCCGGATCCGCACCGGCTACCGGGGCTCGTTCGTGGACTTGGCCGAGGAGCTCGCCGGGCGCTACGACGTGGTCAGCATGTACCACTACCTGGAACACACCGCGGAACCCCAGCGAGAGCTGGCGGCGGCGATGACGGTGGTGCGGCCCGGCGGGCTGCTGGCGATCGAGCTGCCCGATCCGGAATGTCGCTGGGCGAAGGTGCTCGGCCGGTGGTGGATGCCCTGGCTGCAACCCCAGCATCTGAACCTGATGCCGATCGGCAACCTCCGTGCCGAGCTGGCGACCCGCGGATTCACGGTGGTCGCCGAGCAACGTGCCGAGCCGCACGGCGCCATCGATGTGCTGGCCGCGTCGATCATGGCGGTCAACGCCCTGACGATCGCCGGGGAGGATCTTCCGTGGCGGGGCGCCCCGCCACCGCGGTGGCGGCGGATCCTGCGCAAGGCCACGTTCGTCGCGTGCGTGCCGTTGTTCGTACTGGCCTCGGCGGCGGACCGGATCAGTGCACCCTTCGGCCGGCAGCGCGGGTGGTCCAACGCGTACCGGGTGGTGGCCCGCCGGGACGCCGCATAGCCTGCACACTCTGCCGGATTCCTGCGCCTTCCGTCCGGGAAACGCCCATGTGCGAACCGTGGATTTGCCCGGCGCGGTGATCTACGGTCGCGTCATGCTGCTGGCCGAAAAGGTCGCGCTGATCACCGGAGCGAGCACCGGGATCGGTGCCGCGTCCGCGCGGCTCTTCGCCCGGGAAGGCGCGCGGCCGTGGTGCTGAGCGCGTTCGGCGGACAAGCTCGCCGCGCTGGTCGAGCAGATCCGGGCCGCGGGAGGGCAGGCCGCCGCGGTGGTCGCCGACGTCGCCCGGGACGCGGACTGCGAAGCGGTCGTCGCCGCGGCGGTCGAGGAGTTCGGGCGGCTCGACGTGGCCTTCAAAAACGCCGGCGTCGGTCCGGAGGGAACGCCGCTCGCGGACACTTCACCGGAGGCGTGGCAGGCGGCGCTCGCGACCAACCTGACCGGCATCGCGCAGTGCCTGCGACACGAAATCCGCGCGATGCGAGCGGCCAATGGCGGCGCGATCGTCAACAACGCCAGCCCGGCCGCGTTCTTCGGGACCGCCTTCTCCGCCGCGTACTCCGCCGTCCAAGCACGGCGTGGTCGGGCTGTCGAAGTCGGCAACCGCCGACTACGGCGCCTCGGGGATCCGGGTCCACGTCCTGAACCCGGCGTCACCGAAACCCCGCGATCGGGCCGTGGCTCGACTCGCTCCCCGGCGAGCGCGACCGGGTCGCCGGGGGAACGCGCTGAAGCGGCTGGCCCGCCCGGAGGACGTGGCCGAGGCGGCGGCGTGGCTGCTGTCGGACCGCGCCTCGTTCGTGACCGGCGCGGAGCTGGCCGTGGACGGCGGCTACACGGCGATCGCGCCGTACGTCGGATGATGTCTGCCAA
Source organism: Amycolatopsis sp. NPDC051371 (assembly GCF_040682155.1). NCBI lineage: Bacteria > Bacillati > Actinomycetota > Actinomycetes > Pseudonocardiales > Pseudonocardiaceae > Amycolatopsis > Amycolatopsis sp. NPDC051371. The sequence continues at coordinate 94,505 of NZ_JBFBAG010000027.1, read as the reverse complement.
CAGATCTCGCCACACCGGACGGCTGAAGACGCGTGGCCAACCGCATGCAGAACGCGCCGGCGTAGTTGACCAGCACGCGCTGACGGGTGCCCTTATTGCGACAATATCGGACATTAGCCGTGCTGACGGTCGCCGAAGTCCACAGACTGACCGCTCTGCGCCCGGTGCACCTGCCTAGAAACCGTCCAGCGTCAGCAACGTCTCGCCACGGCGAGGTGGACGTTCATCACGCATGGGACCCGGCCGTCGGCATCGGCTAGCCCGGCCGCCTTGGCCATGAACTCGTCCTGGAGCGACTTCACGACTGCGGGGTCGAGCGGCATAAGGTTGTAGGTTGCCGAGACGATCGACCACACCTGCTCAGCGTCGCCACCCAGGTCGATCGGCGCGGTGGTTCACTCAACTGGTGAGAACCCGGCCGAAATAAGGATTTCGTCGACGCCGTCGCGGTGCCTGGTGCGCCGATCTCCCAGTTGCGGGACTTGCTGCCGAGCCGGGGTGTCGGCAAGCACCGGGCGGATCAGCCGCTGGAACAGTTCGTATCCCTCACCTCCGCCGGCTCCGCCACCGAGCACCAAGGCCAGTAGTCCACCGGGCAGCAGAACGCGGGCGAGTTCGGCGGCGACGCATTCGATGTCCGGCATCAGCATGAACGCCATGTGCGATACGCAGGCGTCGAAGACGCCGTCAGGAAATGGCAGGTTCTGTGCCCGTCCTTCCAGCAGCTTCGCCTCGGCAAGGGACGGCCGCTGCCGAGCGAGCGCCAGGTCAGCAGCCGAGAGGTCAATCCCGGTGACCTCGTGTCCAGCCTCGGCGAGCAGCTCGAGCAGGAAGCCGTCCCCGCAGCCGAGGTCAAGCACCCGAGCATGGTCTTCGACCCGGTCTCGTACGATTTCGTAACTCGACCGCCCGTCCGGTGCCCTGCCGCGGCCCATCGCACCGGAGGTCACCGCCGGGTGACGTGCATGGAACTCGCGCAGGAACGCCTCTTGGGCCGCCGTGGTCATGATCACTACTGTAGGACTGCCGGTGACCGGACCGAGGGTGCGACGGCCGAGCGCGCCGTGCACCCTCAGAAGAGGTCGTCGCCGCGCACCACGGCCCGCGGCGGCCGGATCGGCTCCGCCTTGGTCAGGGGAATGGAGAGAGTCAAGGCGAAATCACCCGTCTGCCAACAGGATCGGGGTGACTAGCGTCTCCGCACGGCCGCCCGGCGCACCCCGGACTTCAGTTTGCGCCCCAGGAACAGCGCCGGCCAGGCCGCCGCGATGCCGGCCCCGAGCGGGACACCACTCTGCCACGCCGGCGCGCCGAGCGCCGCCGGCTGGGCCGCTTCCTGCGGGTTGTGGTCGGTGATGCCACCCCAGCGGCCCGGCGGCAGGACGATGATCCGCGCCTTGCCGATGATGTTGTCCACGGGGACCGCGCCGTTCACGCCGCCGCCGCCCTGGAACCGGGAGTCCTCGGAGTTGTTGCGGTTGTCGCCCATGACCCACACCATCCCCGCGGGGACCTTGACCGGCTCGAAGGTGTGCTCCGTCTGGTTGGACGGGTCTTCCCAGTGGACGTACGGCTCGTCGAGCCCCTTGCCGTCCACGACGACCCGGCCCTGCGTGTCGCAGCACTGGACGGTCTGGCCACCCACGGCGATCACGCGCTTGACGAAGTCGCGCTCGTCCGGCGGGGCGAACCCGACCAGCGAGCCGAGACCGCGCAGACCCTGGACGACGATGTTGCTCGACTCCTGCGGCGCGATCTCGTTGTTGACCCACGCCGGCGGACCCTTGAACACGATCACGTCACCCGGCGAGGGCTCGGTGAAGTCGTAGGTGACCCGGTCGACGAGGATCCGGTCACCGGTGCACCCGGGGCAACCGTGCAGGGTGGCCTCCATGGACCCCGAGGGGATCATGAAGACCTTCGCGAGGAACGTCTGGATCAAGATCGTGAGCACCAAAGCGATCACGAGCAGGATCGGCAGTTCCTTCCAGAACGACCGTTTCTTGGCGGGCTTGGCTCGCCGCCGTCGGGATCCCCCGCGCTCCTCGGAGCGGGACCGCCTGGGCTGGTCCTCCTCGGAGCGATCGGGGTCATCCTCAGGAGCGTTCTGGGACACGGGTTCGGCCACGTCGTCAGGCTACCGGCAACCGGGTTGTCGCTTACTTAGCCGCGGCCGTCTCGCGGTTCTCGCGACGCTCCTTCCGAGTGGCTTGCTCAGCCGCACTGACGGATCGATCCGCCCCGAGCTGAAGCCGGTGATCGACGTGCTGCCGGGCAACGAGCCGATCCCACTGCTGCACTTATCTCGAGAAGCTGGCACTCAATTCACATAACGTCCGATCATCGGCATGAGCGTGCGTCTCGGCAGCGCCGACAGCGGCCGAGCGGAAGTTGGCCGGCTGGTGCGCAGAGGGGTTCGCGCCTGGCCTTTTAGACTCTTGCCATGTTCGAGTACCACGGTTGGATCACCCTTCGTCAGACCGCTGCAGTGGTTGACGACGAACCGCAACTTCGTCTCAGCGAGATCCAGGCGTTGGTCGACGAGTTCGCTGGTTATGCGTTGGCGGATCTGCAGCCGATGAATGGCACGTACTACATTCACCTGGGTGGGAACCCGAATCGCCGCGGGCAGCATGGTGGGGCGGTGGTCGAGTTGTTCGCCGAAGTGGGGCGGCTTGCCCCCGGGTCATACGGACTGCTGTACGTCCACGACGACGAACACCCGGAGCACATGGTGGACTTCCGTGTCTTCCGACTGGTTCGAGGCGCGGTCACTGAGCACGCAGACCACCTTCTGTCACCCGTGATCCCGACTTTGGAAGACGAGGACGTGAACTGGTCCCGGCGGCCACACGGCCGCCGGTCGCGATGACCATGATGAGGTCATGAGTTTCGATCTGGCGGTCCTGGCCTTGGGTGCCGATAACGACGCCGACTTCGCGCGTCGGAGGTTCGAACGTTGCATCGCCGCGGGCACCCACGATGCCGGTGAGCCGGACAAGCGCATCGTGGCTTTTTACGAGCAGTTGCAATCCATCTACCCCGACCACGGTCCGGCTGTTGAAGCTCTTGACTGCCCGTGGAACTCGACGCCGCTTTCAGTGGGCATCGACCATGTGATCATGCATCTTGGGTTCGGTTCCCGAAGCACGCCGGCCATCGGCCCGGTCCTGCGCATGGCCGCGGACCACGGTTTGATCGTCTACGACCCGCAAGGCAACGACGTCTACCTGGCATGAGCTGATATCGCTTGAGATCACCGAGTCAGGGCGAGCAGTTCGTCGATCGCAGACTCCGAACCGTTGTTCTCGAGGTACGCGACGGCGAACATCGGTGCGATCACCCGGCTCCAGGCATACAACCTGTCCCCGTCGAGGCCACAAGCGGTTGCCACCCGCTGGCAGCGGGCCTCGGCCCCTTCGTGTCCGGCGCCCGCCACCACGTAGTCGACGGCGTCGAAACACGGATCGCCCAGGCACGCCTTCGGATCGATCGCGACCAGACCCCGCGACGGACCACCGTCGAGAACGTTGCCGAAGTGCAGATCGCCGTGCAACAACACGACCCTGGCCTGACTGTCCAGCAACACTTCACACCGCTGTATCGCCCGCTGCCATGCGTCCTGGCCAATCCGCGCGCTGACGACCGGGTCGGAGAGTCTCCGGCCGATCCGGGCAAAGGCCTCGTCACACGGGAGGTGGATCCAGCAGCGTTGCCTGGCGGAGTGCCACCGCGAGCTGACCGGCGGCGCACGCCGGGCCGAGGCACCCACGACCGCCCACCACTGGGCCATCACCGACCCTCGCACTTCAGCCGGGCGTCCGTGCCCGGGGACGGCGTCCCGCCTCAGCGCCGTACGGCGGTGATCGACCGCCTTCAGTGCCAGCCGAGCTCGGCCAGCTGTTTCTCGGCTTTGCCCCAGAGACCAGACAGTCACCTTGTCCAACCGGCCCGACGCGGTTCGGAATCTGAGGCCGCGGCCGAACGGGGCGCGAACCTGATGACCACGTCACATAGCGGTGGTTCCCAGGCCTCGCCCCGCAGCGGGTTCGTTCTTATCGGGGTTCGGCGGTCGGCCGATCTGGAGGACGAGCTTGCCGCCGGGGCGCTGTGACTGGCTCAGTTCGATGGCCTCGCGCCAGTCGGCGAGCGGGATGATGCGGGCGACGGGGATGCCGAAGTGACCCTCGGCGGCGAGCTGGGCGCACTCGCCGATGACGTCGTAGCGGCGGCTGAGAGGTCCCTCGGTGAACGCGTCGCGGGCGCCGAGTTCGCGGGCCGGGGCGAGGTTGCTGATGGTCAGGATGTGCTGGGGGTCGGTGACCGTGCGCAGGAGTTCGGGGATGGTGGCGTCGTCGGGTGGTGAGACGTCGAGGACGACGTCGACGGGTCCGCCGGCCAGTTCGCGTACCCGTTCGGCCATGCCCTTGCCGTAGGGGGTGACCTCAGCTCCGGTGGCACGCAGGGCTTCGGCGTGGCTGGGGCCCGCGGTGGTGATCACCCGCGCTCCGGACCGCCGGGCGAGCTGCACGGCGGCGAAGCCGGTGGTGGCGCCGCCGCCGCTGACGAGCAGGGTCGTGTCCGGGGTGATGCCGAGCAGGTCCAGGCCGAGTTGAGCGGTCTCCACGGCCATGGGCAGTGCGACGGCGGCAGCCGGTTCGAGTGCGGGCGGCCGCGGAAACCAGATGTCGAGCACCGCGTGGTCGGAGGCGCCCGCGGGCGGTCCCGTGAAAGGAGCGGGACCGAAAACGGCGTCCCCGAGCTGGATGCCGGTCACGCCCTCGCCGATGGCGTCGACCGTGCCGGCGACCTCGAGGCCGACTCCGCGGGGCAGCTCGCCGGGGTACAGGCCCCGGCACAGGGCCAGGTCGGCGGGGTTGATCGTGCAGGCCTCGACGGCGGCCCGGATTTGCCCCGGGGCCGGTTGTGGCGGCTGGGCCTCCTCGAGCCGCAGGATGTCGAGGGGCTCACCGGCGTGGTGGAAACGCAGGGTGCGCATAGCGGTCTCCTAGCCTTGACTGGAGTAATGACAGCAGATGCTGTCGTCACTCGACGGTAGCACAGTGATGACAGCATCTGCTGTCGCTATGCTGGGACCATGGCGCGTTGGGAGGGCAACACCCGTGAGCGGCTCGAACGCGCTGCGTTGGAGCTGTTCCGTGATCAGGGCTACGACCGCACGACGGTCGCACAGATCGCACGGCACGCCGGTCTGACCGAGCGATCGTTCTACCGTTGGTTCACCGACAAACGGGAGGTGCTGTTCGCCGGCGACGAGCTGCAGGCCTGTCTGGAGGCGGGCATCGACGAGGTGCCCGACGGAACCGGCGCGCTCGCGACGCTGATGGCCGCGTTCACCGCCGTGCCCGAAGTGCTGCGTCCCCGCGAACTGCTGATCGAGCTGCGCGCCGTCATCGCGGACAACCCGCCGCTGCGGGAACGCAGCCTGATCAAGGAAGCGGTGCTGTCCGAGGTGACCACCGCCGCGCTGCGCCGCCGCGGCCACGATGAGCACACCGCGCGGCTGGCCACCGCCCTCGGCATGGCGATCCTGGCGTCGGCCACCAGGCGATGGGTGCTCGGCGAACAGACCGACTTCGCCGCACTACTGGCCGACAGCGCCGCCGACCTGCTGGCTGTGGCCGCCGACTTGCCAGCCGCCCACAGCCTAAGCGGCCACGCACCAGGCGAAACGCGGTAGCCGGAGCCAGGCGAGATCTCGGTCCATCACCTTGATCGGAGGTCCACTCATCGGCTCGGCCGCGCGTTGAACGCGCGCGATATGCGGCATGAGAGTTACATCAGGCCGACAATCTCTGGAAATAGGTCAGTGGTGGTTGATGTGACCGGTGAGCTGTCGTGCAGAAGGTCTGCGAAGCCGGACTCGAAGCGGACGTAGTCGACGTGCTCGCACACCGCCAGCCAGTCGTGCGAAGCCCCGTGTGCTGCCCATATGGAGTCTCAGGAAGCGGAGAACTGACCGAATCCGTGAGATGGTTTGCTCGGGGTGTCAAGAGCGCGGTCGCCACTCAGGTGGACATGGCCCCAGTCAGGCCCAGAACGAGCAGGCCGACCAGGAGGCCGGTCGTTACGAAGGTGAGCGCAAGGCGGTCGGCACGCCGGACCGTGTGGATCTCGTAGTTGGCTGGGCGCCAGCGGCGTTCCACGCGCGTGGCGGTGATGAGACCGAGCCAGAAGAGGAACAGCACGATGGCCGACCGGGTCCAAGATGACCCGGTAGCGGCGACGAGTTGCGTACATAGCTCGTGCTTCCGCGCCAGAAGGCGTGCCGGGTTGTCCGGATCGGGGCGGGTGGGGATGTGACTGCACCCTTCGACGTCGGCCAGCCATTGGGAGGCCACGGGCGGGACTCCGGGCTTGATGAGATCGTCCGACCCGGTTGCCTGGAGTTTCGCATCTGCGGCTGTCCAACTGGCCGCCGGGATGTCCGGTGCCGTGAGCATGCTCTCCGAAATGCTGACGGCCAGGTGCATGAGGGCGCGCACCTGCGGATGTCTCTGCGTTTCTGCGTCGTCCTTCTCAAACGGGATCAAGCTGGTCGATAGAACCACGAGGGCAACGACGGCGATCGCTGCGATTCCAATGAATGCCGCCCGCCATGGCGATTGATGTGCCGAGGTGATCGCGATAGCTCCGACGGCGGTGATTACTGCCCACCAGGCCACCAAGGATTCGATCTCTACGTTCGTTCCGGTCAGCAGGTTCACCAGGCTCAGGAGCAGGCCGATGACAGCGCCGGGCAGCATCAGCACCAAAAACCAAACCCAGCTCAGGCCCTTCATGTCCTTGGTCAGCCGGGCTGCCACGCCGACGCCGATGCCGCCAATGCTGTAGGTCAGCATGCTGAACAGGAACGGGAATCGTACTTCCTTGATCAGGTCGCCGACCGACTGCTCCGCGGCGGCGCCGAGCAGCACGCCCAAGGTCGTAAAAGCCAGTCCGAAGAAAGGGATCCAGTGAAGCCGTGAGCGGTTCGGTGGCGTGGCTTGGTGCGGCCCCGACTGTCGGTTCTCCGCCGACACCGGTGCCAGTTCATCGTCTGGGTTCCGGCGTGCTGCCTCACGGTAGCGGCGTGCCCCGTCAAGGGCGGCACCGATCGTCGCTCCCACCACCGCGCTTACCCACACATCGCGAGGATGAGCCACCAGAATGGCCACCGCCACCCAGACAAACCACCCCAGCGTCGCCCCAAGACCACCGAATATGCCGAAGTACAGGCTTTCTCGAACCACAAGGCTGTCGAATCGCCCACGGAGCCAGGACAGCGCCGAACCTGCGGCACGTCGAGCCTCGAATCCATCAGGGATGCCGCCCATTGCGGATAGGAAAAAAGCAATGACACCGAGCGCGACCAGCAAGACGCCCAACGCCTCATACGCCAGCACATCACGTGCCGGGTCAGCCTCTTTCAGGCTGTCGGCATGGTTCACGCTCAGAGCCCCAGCGCCGCTGACGACCATCGAGATCAACAACCAGGTCCACGAGAGATTCTTGCCGTGTCCGCGTTTTGGCACAGAACTAGGTTGACATACTGGGCCGGCGCACACCAGAAACGTCCGGTCATCGGCATGAGCAGACGTTCGACCTGCGGTAGGAACTGACGGCACAGGACGACGTGACGCGCTGGTCGGTCCTGGGCGGCGCGAAGAATGCCGCAAATCCTTCCGCTGCACGGAGGGACAGAGTCGATGCACGCTTGGTTCGGCACCGCGCGGAAATCGAGCCCGTCACCGGCGCATGGATGGCCGTCAGCGGCTGAACTTCTCGATGGCCTCGGGGGTCACCGGGGTGAAGAAGTTGACCATGTTCCCGTCGGGGTCGCGGAACAGCAGCGCCCGGTTGCCCCACGGCATCGTCGTGGGCACGTTCAGGAAGTCCTCCACGACGTCCTTCAGGTGCTCGTAGAGCGCATCCACGTCATCCACGAGGAACTCGATGATCGCGGTGTGGTTGTCGGCCGGGCGGGCCGACCCCGGCGCGAACAGCGGAACCGTACGGGTACTGCCGATCGCCAGCGTGCCGTGGCCGGTGCGCACCTCGGCGAAGTCCTCGTTGCCCCAGACGGCCTGCACACCGGTCACCTTCTCGTAAAAGCCGACGAGGCGGTCGATGTCGCCGGTGATGACGCGGATCGAGACGAAGTCCATGGTTTTCTCCTATGTGGTGAGGCCGTGGTGCCTGTCGAGATCGACGCTAACGTCAATACCGGACAGAAACGGTCCAGTATTCTCGGTAGAGTTCGGACCGTGGCACGACCGACAGCTCAGGTGCTCACGCTGCTGGAACTCCTGCAGTCCGGCGGCCTTCGGACGATGGGCGAGCTCGCCGACCGTCTCGGTGTCGAACCGCGCACGGTGCGGCGCTACGTGAATCACCTGATCGACCTCGACGTGCCCGTCGAGTCGGTGCGCGGCCGCCACGGCGGATATCGGCTCTCGCCAGGCTATCGGCTGCCGCCGCTGATGCTGAGCGACGACGAAGCCCTGGCCGTGGTGCTCGGCCTGGTTGCCGGCCGCCGCACCGGGTTGGCGACGGCGACCGGTACAGCGAGCGAGACGGCCGCCGCGAAGATCCGTCGCGTTCTACCGCCGCGGATCGCGGACCGGCTGGACGCGGTACTCGAATCCCTCGCCTTCACCGCCGAGACCGGCGACATCCCGGCGCCGCGGACGGGCATCCTGCTCACCGTCGCCGACGCGGTCCGCCACCACCGGCCGATCTCGATCCGCTACACCTCCGGCGACGGCCGGCGCAGCGTCCGCACGCTGCATCCGTACGGGCTGGTCAACCATTCCGGCCGGTGGTACGTCACCGGCGCCGAACCGGAGGTCGGCGAGGATCGGACCTTTCGGCTCGACCGCGTCGCGGACGCGAGGACGCTGCCCGGCTCGTTCGAGCCGCCCGCCGGACTCGAGCCCGCGGAGCGCCTGCTCACTTCCATGGCGCAGGCGCCGTACCGGCATGCGGTGACGGTGCGGATCCACGGGACCCTCGACCAGATCCGGAAGCGGCTGCCGGCCAGCGTCGCCGAGGTGCGGGAGTACGAGGACGAGGGCTGGCAGCGCGTGGAAATCCGGGCGGAGAGCCTCGACTGGCTGCCCGGGGTACTCGCCGCGCTCGACCTGCAGTTCGTCATCGAGCGCCCAGCCGAACTCCGTGACCGTGTCGTCGCGCTCGCTGACAGGCTGACAGCCTCGGGACGGAGCCTGCCGTAGCAACGCGATCTCACCGACGCCCACGTTGTCCTCGCCGGTGAGGCCGGTGTTGGCCATCGGCACGGTCATCGTCCGAAGGACGTTGATCCGGTGGCGCAACCGCGACGGCAGTACCTGTTCGAGCTTGGCCAGGGCCCGCACCGAGGTCTCCTCGATACCTGTGATCGAACCTCCGGTGACCTGCCCGACCCCGTAACGACCGGTCAACCCGCCGGGGCGAGTACGACCCGGGGCAGGAGCTGCGTGAGCGCGACCCCACGCTTGCGCAGTCCCGGCGGGAGCGAAGGAACCGTCAAGGCCAGGGCTTCGGTCCAGCCGTGGACGTGCAGCTGGAACTTCAGCAGCAACCCGGACTTCGGCTCGGTGATGGCAGCGTAAGCCCGCGGCACGCTCAGCAGGTGCTTGCCCGGCGCGCCGGCGTGCGAGCGAAAAAGGATCTGCTGGTCGATCAACACCACGTAGGCCTCGGCCTGCGTCGAGAAGGCCATCACGGTGCACCCGCCGAGCACGCCGACGGCGAGACCGCACCCTCGACGAGAGACCCGTAGATATCGTCGCGATCACACCGTTCTCACCGGATTCTTGGCGGGCTGCGGCGACGATGTGTGTCGGGAGCAGGACGATCCGCGGCTCCGCTGGAATGCTGCGGGTCAGGGTTGGTTGCCCACGAGAGCGATTGCGCGCGTCTCGGGAACTCCCAGCATCAACAGGCTCGTGATCGTCGCTGCTCGGGCGCCGAGGGGCCCGTTCGACAGATCGCTGTCCGCGATGGCGAACACGGCGCCGAATACAACCTGGCTCAGCATGCCTGCCGGCAGGTGCTGTGCGAACACGTCGCTGTCCTGGCCCCGTTTCACGAGGTCGGCGAGGAGTTCATCGACCGGCCCGAGCAGGCCGTGGATCGCCTCGCCGTACTCGCCACGGCGCAGCGCCAACAGCACTCGGTACCGGTGCGCCACCGGCCAGACACGGGCGATGAATTCGACCCACGTCGCGTCCGCTTCCGCGGCGGAGGCGTTGGCTTCGGTGAGCACGGCTGTCATCTCGGTGACGGCCCGTTCCGTGAGTGTCCGGATCAGGTCGAGGCGCGAGGGGAAGTGGCCGTAGACGGTGCGGCGGACGACCCCGGCAGCGGAGGCGACGTCGCCCATTCCGGCGTCGGGGTTCTCTCCCAGCACGTCGAGGGCAACGTCGAGGATGCGATCGCGTGTCTCGTTCATCGAGCGCGCACGGGAGGACTCGGTGGGCACGGCACCATTGTTGCACACTGGTGTGCAATGACGTAGGTTGCACACCAGTGTGCAACGAGACGCTGCGCTTCGAAGCTCAGGAGAAGAAGGCCATGACCGCACCGACGCCGCCGACCTCGACCCTCGTCCGACCGTTCACCGTCTCGATCTCGGATTCGGAGATCGACGACCTGAAGCAGCGACTGGCCAGAACCCGATGGCCGGACCCGGAAACGGTGGGCGACTGGTCGCAAGGGGTCCGCTTGGAGAACGCCAGATCTCTGGTCGACCACTGGGAGCGCGGCTACGACTGGCGGCGCTTCGAGTCCGAGCTCAATCGCTTCCCCCAGTTCCTGACCGAGATCGATGGGCTGGACATCCACTTCATCCACGTCAGGTCCAAGAATCCCCACGCGATGCCGCTGATCCTCACGCACGGATGGCCGGGCTCGATCGTCGAGTTCCTGAAGCTGATCGGCCCGCTGACCGATCCGGTTCCGTTCGGAGGAGACGCCGCCGATTCATTCGACGTCGTCGTCCCGTCGCTCCCCGGGTTCGGGTTCTCCCAGAAGCCCACACAGACCGGCTGGACCGTATCGCGCATCGCCAACGCATGGGTGCAGCTGATGAAGCGCCTCGGCTACACGAGATGGGCCGCGCAAGGCGGCGATTGGGGCGCCGTCATCACCACCGCCCTCGGAGCCATGCAACCCGATGGGCTGCTCGGAATCCACCTGAACACCCAGTACGCCTTCCCCGCACAGATACCCGACACCCTGTCGCCCGAACAGCGCCACGCCGTGGAGACCCTCGCCCTCTACACCGGCGACCTCGGCGGGTCGAACCACCTTCAGAGCACGAAGCCGGAGACCGTCGGATTCGCCCTGGCGGACTCTCCCGCCGGTCAAGCAGCCTGGATCTACGAGAAATTCCAGTCCAAGACCGACAACCACGGGCTCGCCGAGGACGCCCTCAGCATCGACGACATGCTCGACGCGATATCCCTCTACTGGTTCACCAACAGCGCAGCGTCGTCCGGCCGCATCTACTGGGAGAACAAATCGGGTACTCTCGCCGGCCCGAAGCTCACGCTTCCGGTCGCGGTGACCGTCTTCCCGAAGGACATCCCACGCCTGCCACGAAGCTGGATCGAAGACACCTACAGCAATCTGATCCACTACGGCGAGGCCGACAAGGGCGGCCACTTCGCGGCCTTGGAACAACCCGAGATCCTGGTCAGCGAAATCCGCACCGGCCTGCGCACCCTTCGTTCCTGACGCCCACGCGCGAGCTCAGGAGCGCACGCGTATCACTCGAGCTTCACCGAGACGACCACAGGCGTTGCGGCGGTCCCTGATTGTTCCGCGGCTGCCATGCGGCCCGCGCGTTCCGCGACCAGCAGCTCAACGTCAGCGACGGCTGCTGCGCTTGCGCGCGTCGGCCACAGAGACGGCCCGGCACCGGTACCGGCCAAGGCTTGCCGCCCTCAGGACCAAACGCTTTCCGCGTGCCGCTCGACAAGCGCGTCCATCACCTCGGTCCACAGTCGCCAGGTGTGCGGGAACCCGCGCAGCAGAAGGACAGCGGGACCCTCACCGGTCACAGCTGCAGTGAGTTCGACCCCGTTCGCGCCAACCTGGCACAGCTCCACATCGGACACGGGACCTCGACGGCCCGCCATGACACTGACAGCAGTAACGCGGATCCCTGATCTCGATGCCTCGGTAAAGGTAGCCGTCGCCGTCCGAGCAGGTCGTGCCACATAGTTGCTCCTGAACGCTGGCAGCTTGCTCAGCGGCGACCGCCTGAGGCGTGGCGGCCACCGCTTCGGCTTCGCTCGGTCTCGGCGTGCGCGACGGTCACGCCCACTGGTGCCGCACCCGCGACGTCTTCCCCGACCGGTTCGCCTAGTACGCCCAGCTCGATCAGCAGTTCCGCGACGCCCACGGGCCCACGGCGATGTGGCAATCCTCAAGAGCCTCCGCCGCCACTGCGCTCTCCACCCGGGATCCGTTTCCCCTTGCGGCTCTCGCCGAGCTGGACGTCGAGCATGTCTTGGGCCTACTCGGTCTCGGCGAACGACCTGAGGAACAACGACGCCGACTCCAGGTCGGATCTCCAGCACCGTCGGCACGTCGAGTTGAGTGGCGTCTCGGCGTTGTCAGCGCATTGCCCCCGGGGGTCGGGGAAGCCGATTGGTCGGTACCGGTGTGCCCCGCGTTCGGCCGTCGCGATGTAACCGGGCCCAGCGGACCAGGCCCGCGCCGGCGGCGCACGGCCACCAGTCCGCACTACGGGCCCACCTCCCAGTTCGGGGCCCGTGCACCGCCGGCGCTTGGCCTGGTGAGCCGTGGCCGTCCACCCGCGGGCCCGCTGCTCCCGGCATCAGGTCCGCACCAGCTACACCGAAAGGCTCTCCACATGTCGAAAGAAACCAGCAAGTGGCTCAACACCAATGTCCTCGTCGGATTCACCGAGAAACGCGGCCACGCCTGGCACTACCGCGCCGCAGACCAAGGCACCGAACCGAACCACTACCCCGGCCCGATCCCCCTCACCGAGGTCAAACGGCGCCTGTTCCACTGGACCGCCGAGCCGGCCCGCGTGCTGATCGAGGACCGGTTCGGGCTCCGCCCCGCCGAGCACCACCTTGGCGTCACCGCCTCCGACAACGGCGACATCCTCGCCATCCACACCGACGAATACGAGATCCACCAATACAGCACCTGGCTACTGGACAACGTCGCCACCCTGCTCGACGACGGCCTCACCATCGGCTCCGCCGGGCTCCTGCGCGAACGTAAGCAAGCCTGGGTCAGCGTCGAAGTCCCCGACAACATCACCACGCCCGAAGGGGTGGAGTTCCGACCCAACCTGCTCGCCTGCTCCAGCCACGACGCCAGTCTCAAGACCCGCTACAAGCGCGTCGTCACCAACGTCGTCTGCGACAACACCATGAACATCGGCCTGCGCGAAGACGGCCAGGAACACGCCATCGTCCACAAGCGCAACAGCAACCTGCAGATCCTCACCGCCCGCGAGGCCCTACAGATCGTGCATACCATCACCGACGACTTCGCAGCCGAAGTCAAGAAGCTGTGCCAGACCACCGTCACCGACCGAGCCTGGAAAGCGTTCCTCGACGCCCACACCCCCATCCCCGCCGAGCCGGGACGCAAACGCACCAACGCCGCTACTAAACGCTCCGCCCTCACCCGGCTCTGGAGCAGCGACAGCCGCGTCAGCCCGTGGAAGAACACCGGCTGGGGTGTCGTGCAGGCCGTCAACACCCACACCCACCACGAAGCCGTCATCCGCGGCGCCACCCGCGCCGAACGAAACATGACCCGGGTGATGAAGGGCGAGTTGGCCAAGCTCGACCGCGCCACCACCGCCACCCTGCACAAGGTCCTCGCCGCCGTCTGAGCGCCCTCCGGTCCCCGCCTGCGCTTGCTGTTACGGCTCACGAGAGGACTTCCGCCATGAGCACCAGCACCATCACGCCGATGACGTGCGGCACCGACGGCTGCAGCTCCTTGCCCGGGACGCCGCGCACGCAGCGATCATCGTGCGGGGTGCGGCATTGCTGTCCGCCGCCGACGCGGGGACCGCCGCCGAGTGCCTGACCACGTCGATGACCTGGCTCTATGGCTAATCTCGCTCGTCGGGTCATCCACATTCCCGAGCGTGAGCGGCGGTCCTAGGACCCGCTCATGACCGCGCGGAGCGAGACTCCGGAGGAAATGCGGCTGTCAGCCGCAGTTGTACTTGCTCACCTCGTCGAACGCAGGCCTGCTGGCTTCACGATAGATCGGATCGACAAGGTCCACGACGGTCGCGTCCTGCTTGTCGAGAGCGGCGGCTGAGATGGCGACCCCGGACAGGACCGTGGCGAACTGAGCACGGATGTCCGCCGGCGCGTCGGCCCGCATCCGCGCGCCGGTGCTCGCGACGCCCCCGGCCAGACGGCGCAGCTCGGCGACATCCAATTCCTGACCCTTGATTGCTTTACCGACGGTGGCGCTGTACCTGAGCACAAAAACATTGAATTCGCGTAAATTACTACAAAACACTGTCCCTGCGACAGTCGGCGAGTCCCCCCGTCGGCACCGCCGACGAGGGACTCGGTGAGGTGCTGGGACCGGCCGAGTCCGGCGGACGCCCCGAGCAGCCGACGACCGCCACCATGAGTGCCGTAGCGGCCATCACCGTCACCGACGCGGTTGTCGCTGCTCGGCTCACTGTTCTGCCTTCCGTCTGCTGTCACAAGCGGTCATCAGGAGTCATTCCACGTCGGGGGACACAAGCCGACCCGAAAATCGTCATATTTTGATTCTAGGCGAGGTGGCCGGGACCCCTCCCCGGCCACGCCCGCACATTCGATGCCTGCGGCGTCAACGCCGCGAACGCGTCGCGCGTCCGGTCCGATCACCAGCACGAGGTGGTGCGAGGCTCGTGGCAAGTCACCGGATCTCCTCCGGTGACCTGCCAGCCCGTGTGAACCGGACGCTGACCCGGTTCCCGGGCCTGGTGCGGACCGGGACAAGTGCCGATCCCGCCGATACAATGCGACGATGGTCGATGATTCCGCGTACACCGCCGTATTGTCCGGTGTGGACGACGATGGGGCGGACTGGGCACTACTGGTCCGGGCGGACGGTGCTCATAGCGTGAGAACCAAGGTGGTGCGTACTCGCGGTGATCGGCGAGCTGGCTCGGGTTTCGGCGGCCCCACGCTGCACCGCGCCGAGCACTTGAACTGGTGGTCGGGGCAATCCGATGGGTTCTGACCGTTTGTGATGATTCGCGCCGCCCCGGAAGTGATATCGGCCGAGGTGATCGGTGTCGCCGATGCCCGCCGAGCAATGGAACTCACGGATGTCGTCGAAGGTTCCGGCCTGAAATTCGGTGCCGTCGCGTTGCCGGACGATTTCTTCCCCCGGACGCTGCGATACACCCTCGTTGGCGGAGAAGTCGAAGAACGGGCGCTGCGCTGACGGAATGTGCAGTGCCGCCGATGGGTCGTCGACATCCTGTGCCGACGACCCATCGGCGGGCGCCAGGCGATCAGGCTTCGATTTCCTCGCACGGGTATCCCGGGATGCCGTCCCACGAGTTGCAGAGGTCTTCGCCGTCGAGGTAGTACCCGGCCGGTCCGGTGTAGTCGTAGTACACACCGGGGTCGGAAGTGCTCGGGCAGATCAACGGCCCGGTCACAGTCGACATCTGCGAGTGGAAATAGACGTGAGTACAGCCGACAGTCGACCGAGCCCGGGAATGCGCGCGCACCAGGTGGGGTGCCGCACCGGATTCGGGACCGAGATCGACTACCCCAAGCCGTCCCGACCTATCCGCCAACGCGGTGCAGGAGCTGGATGACGCGATCCGACAGTGCTGGGGTTCGACTCGCACGGCCACGCGGTGCCTTCGGCTGGCCTGGACACGCGCCGACCTCGTTGGCAAGCCGCACCCGGACATCGCCGACATCTGGCTCACGCTCTCTCACACCGCAACGCAATGCTGGGCCTGCTGCGGAATCCGGCTCCGAGGTGAGCTGAAACAGGAGATGAGCGGACAAGAGCTCCGTCGCGATAAGTCCGCTGCTGTGGAACTGGCAACGAGGTGAGAAAAGTGTTGCTGCGCTGAGAAAGCGGGTGCGGGTGTTCCGGCCGGGCCGACGCACTCTAGCGGAGCCTGGCGTCGGCGGAAGCCCGCCCGATCACGATCTCGGTGGCGGATGTGCAGGAAGGCGGGCTTGCCGCCGACGCGGGCGGCCCCGCTCGGGCGAGTGCGTCCCGACCGGGACACTCGCACTCCGCTCGTTCTCCACCGCGTCACGGTGATGGAGAACGAGGTGGTGCGGGGTTCGTGGCCGGTCACCGGGATCTTCTCCGGTGACCGGCCGGCCCGTGCGAAGGAGCCCTTTGTGACCAGCACGATGGATCTGCCGACCCAGCGCGACACCGACGACCCCACCCCCACACCGGACACCGACCTCGCGCCATCCGAACTGGACAGCGCCGCCACCCAGCACCCCGCCACCGACGACACGTCGTCGGCCACGGACCTGGATGACGCCCCGCTCGACGAGCTGTCCGACGAGGAACGCGCGGCGCTGCACGCGAAATGGGACGCCGAGATCGACACCATCATCTGGGCCAACCCGCACACAGTGCTGCTCGCGGAGAACGTGCGCACCGACAATGCCGAGGCCGACGCGGAAACGACTGCGAACTTCAAGACCCACGGCGTAAAAACCGCAGCCAACGGCTACCGCGACTACGACACCGGCGCCATCGTGGTCACCGAAGGCCAGCGCCGCGTCCTCAACTCCCGCGAGGCCGGCTGCACGGTCCCGGTCTGGATGAAGACCCCGCCGGCGGCCGACGAACGCAAAGCGACCATCGAACGGATCGTCAACCAGTTCATCGAGAACGACGTCCGCGTCGGGCTCACCCTGGGAGACAAGGCCCGCGGTTTCCAGCAGCTCGCCGCGTTCAACCTCACCCCGCAGGGTATCGCCCGCAAGCTGGCGCTGGGCAAGAACGGCAAAACCTACGTCGAGAACGTCCTGCAGGCCGGGCAGAGCGAGCTGGCGGTCAAGGCCGCCGAACGATTCCAGCTGGACCTCATGCAGGTCGGGGTGATCGCCGAGTTCGACGAGGCCGGTGACCTCGACACCGCCAAGGAACTGATCCGCCTCGCGCGGGAGGCGCCGAACAACTTCACCGTCTTCGCCGAGCGCAAGCGCGCCGAACGCGCCGAGAACGAGCGCTTCGCGGCCCTGACCGAGGACCTCACCGGAGAACTGACCACCGCGGGCGTCACGATCTTCGACGACAGCCTATCCGACTGCGACGGGGATGCCCGCTCGCTGGACCGGCTGCGCCCCACCCCCGAGGACGAGCCCCGCACCGAGCTGACCGCCGAGAACCACGCGTCCTGCCCCGGCCACGGTGCCTGGATCGACGATGAGTACGACGAGGACAACAAGAGGGTCCCGGTCACCGTCTACGGCTGCGCCGACTTCCGGAACCACGGCCACGCCCTCAGCTACGCCCCCGCCGGCCGCGCGGACCTCACTCCCCTGGCCACCGGCCCGACGACCGCCGACACTTCCGGCGAGGTCGTCGACCTCGACAACCTCGGCGACAATGTCGCGACCAGCGAGGACGACGAGATCGCGGCCGCCCGCGCCGCGCTGGCCGCCGAGGAACGCGCGCGCGAGGCCGCACGGATCATCCGCCGGTGGGTGATCCAGAACAACAAGGACTGGGACGCCTCCGAAGCACCGCGGCGCGAATGGCTGGCCAACTTCGCGCGGCGCAAGACCGCACCCCAGGGCGCGCAGCTGTTCCTCGCCGTGCAGAAAGCCCACGGCGGCTACGAGCTGCGCCGCGCGTTCGAACGCAACCACCCCCTCGCGCAGAAGGTGCTCGGCATGCAGGTCGGAGCCACCCTCGCCGACCTGACCGACAAGATCACCACCGCTCCCACCGCGGGCAAGGCGACGCTCTACGACGTGTTCCTCACGCTCTGCGCGATGGAGGATGCGTTGACCCGCCATGCGTGGCGCGGGGCGTGGGGATCGCCCAAGGAGTACATGGCCGCCATCACCAGCTGGGGCTATCCCGCTTCCGATGTCGAGCTGATGGTGCTCAACCCCCAGAGCGAGCAGGACGTGGTCGCCGCCCAGCTCGGCGAACTCAACACCATCGACGTCGTCGCCGACACCGGCGACAACCAGCCGCGCGAAGACACCGACCGCGGCAATACCGGTGAGGATCCCGACCGTCACGGCGAGCACGACGACCTCGAGCACATCGGAGCCGACATCACCGCCGTCGACGAAGACGACGCCCCGGATACGAGCGATCAGGACGGTGACGCGCCCGACGCGGCCGTCGGTGCCGAAAAGCGCCGCAGCGACGAGGAAACGCGGCAGCAGGACGACGTCCACGCCCACCTGACCGGCGCCGCGATCTAGCCGCCCGGACCACTACCGCACCCCTGGCGGGGCGGGCCCGCACATCTCGTGCCGGGCCCGCCCCGGTGCCAGTTGTCCCTACGTCGTCGCCTTCCGCCGAGCTAGTCATCAGCCCCACGCGTGAACGGAGCCACCTCGATGCACCCGCACCTTCCGCCGGTCTTCGGCCACATTCACCGCACCAGCACCTACGCCGCCGGGCACCACGCTGTCTGGCCCCATGCCCAGCTCCCGCCCGGCCCGGCGTGGACACACGCCACCTGCCGCTGCGGCTTGGCCGAGGTCGCCGAATCCAACCGCGACGCCCGCGTCCTGGCCCGCCACCACCGCCGCTACGCAGCGGAACACCCGGCCTACCTGCCCGGTGCGGCCACCCGTATCGGCGGCCGCGCCCACCAGGCCGACGCCACCGGCACCCACGTCTCCACCACCGGAACCCGCCACGGCTGGGCCCTGGCCGACGGCATCGGCGACAACCCGCTGGCCACCCACGCCGCCGGCAGCGCCGCGGCGACCGCCGCCTACGTCGCCGCGGACCGCGGTGCCCGCGCCGGGCTGCTCGCCGCCACCGGCACCCTCGCCGCCCTGCTCGACGGCGACACCACCATGGTCGTCGCCGCCCCGGTCCCGCCCGAGCAGGGCGACGGGTGGGACATCGCGTGGGTCGGGGACTGCCGCGCCTACGAATACGACCCCGCCACCGCCATCCTCACCCAGCTCACCGTCGACCACACCTACGGCCAACAGCTGCGCGAGGGCCTCGCCGAGCGCTACCGCGACCGGCCCCGCGACCTTGAGGACCTGGCCGCCGCGCAGGACCACGTCGTCACCAACTCCGCGGCCACCGCCACGCCCGACACCATCGGCCACGTCACCACCACCGGCCCGCGACGTCGGCTCCTGCTGACCAGCGACGGAGTCCACCAACCCGTCCCCCACGCTTCCTTCGTACGCGCCCTACGAACTTTCAGCGACCCGAGCGCGTGCGCGAACCGGATCACCCTCGCGGCGCGGTACTTCGGCGGCAAAGACAACGCCGCCGCCATGGTCATCGACCCCGTCCCCTCCCCCATTCCCGCCGAGCTGGTGCCATGACCACGGCCATGCCGCTCACCGGCGCGAAAGTGTCCACCGGCCCTCTCCTCAATGCCGCTCTCGACGCCGCCGCACGCGGGTGGCCGGTATTTCCGCTCGTCCCCCGCGGCAAAAGGCCAGCCATCGACGGCTGGCAGCAGCGGGCGACCTGCGATCCAGGCCGCATCCGCCGCTGGTGGACCCGCTACCCGGCCAGCAATGTCGGCATCAACTGCGGAACCGCAGGTTTGCTGGTGCTCGACCTCGACGCCGCGCACGGGCGGATACCGCCGGGGTGGGCGCGGCGGGGCGTCGCCCACGGCCGAGACGTCCTCGCGCTGCTCGCCCGCCACGCCGATGAACCCGACCCGGTGGACACCTTCACCGTCGCGACCCCGCGCGGCGGCGAGCACCGGTACTTCTATCGACCGCCCGGGTCACGGCTGCGCAGCACCGTCGGCGCCCGCGGCCGCGGGCTCGGCTGGCACGTCGACACCCGCGGCCCCGGCGCCCTCATCACCGCACCCGGGTCGCTGGCGACCGTCCACGGGGTGCCCGTGCCCTACACCGTCGCCTGGGACCTGCCGGTCGCCCTCCTGCCCGGATGGCTGGTCACCGCCCTCACCCCGCCGCCACCACCGCCTCGCCCCGCGACAGTTCCGGGGCTGCCGGCAACCAGCAGACGGGTCACCGCCTACGTCCAGGCCGCCGTCGCCGCCGAGTGCCGCAATGTCGCCACCGCCACCGAAGGCCACCGCCACATCGCCGTCTTCGCCGCCGCCGCGGCACTCGGCGAGCTGCTGGGCAACGGCTGGATCAGCGCCCCCGCGATCACCCACCACCTCACCGACGCCGCCCGTCGCCACCTCGGCGTCGCCGACTTCGACCGCTACGAGCTGGCCAGGACCATCCGCGACGGCATCGCAGCCGGCCGCGAACACCCCCGCGTCCTCACCGACCGCCCCGCACCCGCCCGCCGGCCCCGAACCCACTGACACAGAAGAGGTCGCCATGCCCGAGACCACCCCGACGGATCCCGCCGCCACGCCGAGCATGCCGACGCTGGTCTGGCTCTGGCAGCGACGACCCGACAGCACCGACCTGGAAAAGGCCCTCATCCCCGCCCACCTGATCCCCGACGGCTGGCTGCCCCTGCTCCAGCACCGCTACACAGCCGGTGACCGCGTCCAGTTCGACTACGACACGGTGACCCAGTTGGGCACCGTCGTGCAGGACCAAGGCATGTACCTGGCCATCGACGGCGACAAGCCCGGCTCGGGCTACACCATCCACAAGACCGACGTCCACCCGCACAACGCCGAACCCACCGCACCGACCGAACCGGTCATCGCCACCGCGATCGAGCCCCACGCCCATCCCGCCGTCCGCCGCGAAGGCCACACCGCGACCGCGTACTGGAACCTCGGCCAGCCGGCCGCGGGCGGCCGGCAAACCCGGGCGCGGCTACAGATCAGCTTCCACGACGGGATCGGGTTCGTCGCCACGCTTTCCAGCATCGACGAACTCCACTGCGGCGAGCACCGCGAACGTCCCCGGCCACTCGACTCGGTCGTCGTCCATCACCACCCGACGCGCCGCCCCAGCCACCACGCCGTGCGCGAATGCCTGCGCGACGCGATCGACGTCGTGATTTCCGCCGCCGGCCAACGCGAACCGACCGTCTGCGTGCACTTCGTGCCGGTTCTCGGGGCCCAGCCCGAGAAGTAGCCAGCAGCCCGAATCGCCGGGACGCCGCCCGGACTGCCCCGGTCATCAGAAAAGCACGGCGCGGCCCGAGACCGCCATCGTGCGGATCTTCCGTCGGCCGGCGGGAGTCCCGGGCCGCACCGTGCTCGCGTGGCCCCGTTCAGCCCGGCGGCCTCGCCCCGGAAACCGACCGAAGAAGGAGCGCGCGTGACGGAGCCGACGATCACGATTCCCTCCCGATACCGAAAAACTCGCATGCGCGGGCTGTGCGCCCTCGCTGGCTGCTACGTGTGCGGCGGCAACGGCGAGTACCTGGTCAACGACCGCGACGACACCGGCGAACCGTGGGATTCCGACGAGCCCGAACCGTGGTCCCGTAGCCCGACTCGCCCGCCCCGGCGCAGGTCATGTGTCCGATTGACGGTCCAAGACATCAAGGTCGCCCTCTGTCGTGACGACCACTATCCACGAGCGATCATCAGCGACAAAGTAGTGGTGCTCCGGTATCTCCAGCAGCGCGCCGACAACCGCGGAAGCATTTGTCTCATTAAAACGGACGCCTGACGGCGAGAGTCCATCCCCCACATGTTCGACCATTGATCCGGGCCGGATTCTCCTGGAAACCTCTTGGATAACCATGGCGCTCGACTGCCCATCACCCTCATCCAGCTTCCAATGAGAATGACCAACTTGGACGTTGCCCCAGTCTATCTTGGATTGACCGACAGGCAAGTGTTCATGAAGCCACGCGAAGACGCTCGAGTCGCCCACACGCTCGAGGCTTGCCAGTGGCTCTTGGGAATACACGTGATCTTCCCAATAGTTACCAGACATTACTTACATCCATATAGCCGTTGAAGCTTCGTCACGGTCGACTCGCCTGCACCGAAGGTGAAATGCGGGCCTTTTTCTTTGCCGCTCCAAACGTTGATATGAGCACCGCTCCTCTCGTCAAACTCTACCCGAAAACCAGTCTTACCATCCGCTGTCTGCATACCCACCGGCTGGCCAGCGATAGTGCCGAACTTTCCGATCGTCGGCCGCTCAGCCACGAACCCTCGCTCGTCAAGCCACGCCAATGCTTTGTTGATCGCCTGGTTGTAGTCGTCCTCACCATCGTTGTGAACCAAGACCGGCACGTTGCCCGCCATCACATAGTACGTGTGAACAGCGTCTACCGTGAGATTGTAGGTTCTGTTGCCCGCAGTGTATCGACGCAGACCCTGCACAGCGATCCGACCGCCACCCGGTGTGGACAGCTGGTCGCCCAAGCTGAGTTCAGTGGCGTCGGTCCAGGTGTGGTTCGTCGTGTCCCAGAATGGGTGATGGGCCGTCGTGACGATAGTCTGCGATCCAGTGGACGTCGCCACTGTCACGCCCACGAAGTCCCGGTCGTCGTCCGTGATGTGCAGCGCCGTCACGACATGATGCTCGGTCAAGCTGTCTTCGGGCTCGGCGTTCTTGACTTCGTCGCCAACCTTCACTTCGGCGATCGGCTTGCTGGTTCCGTCCGCCATGAGCACCGGTGTGTCACCAGAGAAACTGTTCCTAGGCGAACATGCAGCCAACGCTCCATCACCGCGCGCTGCGTCAGCCGCAATCTTGGCAGCGGTAGCCGCCGCGCCCAGATCCGCCAACGCGCTGGCGCCGACTCCGCCGGCGACGGCGCCGCCTGCCGAAACGGCTCCTTCGAGGCCCGCGATTATTCCGGCGGCTGCCTCGCCGCCAAGGCGGAACACAGCGCCCCACGGGATGAGCAGGGCCGCCACGGAGGCCGTCTCTTCGAGACTGGGTGGCGAATGATCACAGGCACGAACGTCGGGGTTCTCGAAACAGAACGCGGCTTCGAACTGATCAAAATCCGGTGGCCGCCGATCCGGAGGCTCCAGCGACCAGTTGGCGAACTTCGTTTCCCACATCGCCCGCCGCACCTTCGGCGAAACCAGGTGAGTGTCCTTCCCGACCCACGCCGGATATGACGGCGCCTTGATCCCGGCCGTGATCCAATTGCGAGCCACACCGGTGTTGTAACGATTCGCTCGGTCCCTATTCGCGGGGCTCATGGTGGTGATCGCGGCCGAGCCGATGTAGGCGGGCCGGCCGTCGATCTGCAGGACCATGCCCGTGGGGTCACTGAACGACACCGGGCTGTTGTTGCCGTAGCTGTAGGCGTTAAGCGCCTGCGGGTTGCTGGTGTCGAGCACCGGGTCCGCGGTCATGAACCGCCCGGTCAGCGGATCGTAGTCGCGAGCGCCGATGTGGGTGACGCCGGTGGTGTTCTGGTAGCCGCCGAGGAAGCCGTGCTTGTCCGGCCACGTCGACGCCGGTGTGCCGCGGTCAGCGCCGTAGGGGTCCTGCCAGCGCTTTCTCACCGTGAGGTTGGCCGCGTCCACCGTGGCATAGGTCGTGCCGTGATGATCGGTCAGCTTCCAACTCAGGCCACTGGAGCTGGTCCGGGTCGCGATGACCTGGCCGTTGTAGCTGTAGAAACGCGTGCCCGATGCGAAGAATCCGCCGGTCGGGACGAACAGTTCCATGTCGCCCATCGACAACGTCGTGCCGGACGGGTCCTTGGTGATGAGGAGTTTGCCGTCGGCGTCGTAGAGGTAGTTGCTGGCGGCGCCGTTCGCTTCCTGCGCCGTGGCGACGTGACCTTCGGCGTCGTAGGTGAACGTCTGCGCCGAGCCGGCCGGCCCTCGCGTTTCGGTGCTGCCGGTGTCGGTGTAGGTGTAATCGGTCTGGGCCGGTCCGCTGGCGCGGTCGGTGGTGACGGCCTTGACGGCGTGTGGCCTCTTGTCCCCGGCGGCCGGGTAGGTTGAGGTGCTGGTGACGTCGCCGGTCGTGGTGTGCTGGACCTGGGTCTTGCGGTTTCCGGTGTCGTCGAAGGTCCAGGACGTCCAGTAGGGCGCGGCACCGTCGATCGACGCCGCTGCCGACTGGGCCACGCAGTCGCCGGAGGCGGGGGTCCAGGCCTCGGTGAGCCGCTGCAGGTAGTCCTGCTGGAAGCACTGCGTGTCCGATTTGGCGTCGGGTGGGGTGTCGGCGATCTTGGTGATGTTGCCGATCGGGTTGTAGGTGTAGACGCGGTTGGCGATCCAGTAGCCGGTTTGGGTCGATCGTTGGGCCTGGACCGTGGCGAGCCGGTTAGTACCATTCTCGTAGGTGTTGGTGACCGAAACCTGATATGGGCTCGTGGGGTCGTTGAAGTCGGTGCGCAGGACCTGGCCGGTCTCGTTGTAGCTGGTGTTCGACACCATCTGCGAGCCCGTGCTGGAGGTCAGTGTCTTCACGGCGCCGCGGCTGTAGTAGTCGAAGGACAGTTGCTCGACGGCCAGACCACCGGCTTTGGGGCTGGTCACCGTGCTGACGGCGCCGGAATTCGGGTCGTAGGTGGTGGAGAAGCTGTAGGTGCCGGAGAGCCCCGTTTCACCGGCCGGGATGGTGACCTTGCTGCCGGTGGAGCGTCCCGCGGTGTCGTAACCCGTGGTTTCCTTGGTGTAGGCCTTGGTGCCGACGTAGCGGGTTGAGCTGGTGGGCTGACCGGGCAGCAACGTGTCGTAGGTCCAGCCGGCGATTTTGGTGCCGGTCGCGGCCGGGCCGTCGTATTCCGCGGTCTTGCGACCGAGGTTGTCGTAGGTGTAGCTGATCAGCCGGTTGCGGGCGTCGGTGCTGGTCAGCAGCCGGTCGTCGGCGTCGTAGATGTAGGCCGTCTTGCCGGTGTCGGGGTCGGTCGATCTGATCTTCCGGTCGTGCAGGTCGTAGTCGAACGACCAGACGTTCTTGCCGGTGGTGTCGGTGACCGTGGCTTGTTTTCCACTGCGGGTATAGGTGTAGGTCGTGGTGTCGGCCGGTGAGCCGGCGGCGGTCTTCGTCGGATCCTTGTACTGCAGGAGCTGGACGGTCTGCCCGAGCCCGTTGGTGATCGCCGTGGTGGCGGTGCCGCCGGCGGGTGGAATCATGGTTGTGCGGTCACCGTCGGGGATCGTCGTGGTGCGCCACTGTTCGACTCCGTTGAGCAGGTAGGCACTTGCTCGAGCACTGCCGGCGCTGTCGTACGTGGTCAGGGTGGTATTGGGGACGGATTCGTCGTTGGCGACATAGAGCGTCGCCGATGGCGCCGCACTGTTCCAGTAGGCATTGTGGGTCTTGTAGGCCCGGCCTTGCGAGTCGTAGTAGGTGTCGGTGATGTCCCGGCCCGGCCCGTCGTCAGCACGCGGGGCCTGGGTCTGGATGGCACGCCCGAGGCCGTCGTAGAGCGTGTACGAGGTCGTGTACTGACCGTTGGCGAGCAGTGTCTGGGCGGCCACATTGCTGATCCCGCCGGTGTTCTTCACGTCATAGGTGTATTTGACGTCCGCCGGGGCGTTCGCGGCTTTGCTGTGGCCGGGCTTCCACACCGAGACGATGCGGCCGAGCGCGTCCTGGTTCGCGTCAGTCCGCAGACCGCTGGCGTCCTTGCCTGCGATCGAGATGCCGGACACCGGGTCGAGGTACTTGGTCGAGGTGAATTTGGGCGCGTTCGCGGCCGTGGTGACCGGCGGTGTCGTGGTGTCGACCTGGGTCAGCGGTCCGCCGCTGGCCGGGGTGTAGGCGTTGGTGGTGGTCAGCCCGAGCGCGTCGGTCGCGCTCGTCGGCCGGCCGTAGTCGTCGTTGACCGTCGTCGTGGCCGGCACCGTCCATTTCTCGGTGCCGGTGTCGGGCCAGTCGTCGAGCGTGTCGGTCTGGGTGACGCTGCCCTTCGTGGGTGCGGCGCCGAATGCCTGGGTGTCGTAGTAGTTGCGGACGTCGCTGATGATGTTGCCGGATCCGGCCGGATTGGCCTTGGTGTCACAGGCGCCGGAAAGCTTCCGCACTTGGCTCGCGTAGCTGACCAGCCACGCCGCCGTGTTCTCCAGATACGTCGTGGTCATGCAGGTGGTTTGCTTCGGGTCGGTGGTGTCCCCTTCGGTTTGCACGGCGGTCGCGAGGCCGTACTTGCCGTAGGTGGTGTGGGTCCGTGAGATCCGCCAGGTCTTGGTGGTGTCGAGCCAGGTGCGAGTCCGGCTGGTGTCCGTGTCGACGTAGGCCGACGTGCGGCCGTCCGCGGCGGTGCCGGTGGGGTCCGACACCCACGGCTCGTTCAAGGTGCCGCCGATGATCACACCGTCGCGGTAGGTGACGGTCTCGCGGACGAAACCGGCGACCTCCTTGCGGTCGGTGTACGACTCCTGCCAGTTGTCACTGGTCACCGTCGCCCCCTCCATGCCGCGGAGGTAGTAGGTCTCGGTGACCACCGGCGGACCCGACGGGTCACCTGCCGCTGGGCCGACGCCGGTGGTGGTTTTGACGTCACCGTACCCGCGCCATTGCGACCAGGTGCGGTACTTCGGGTCGGTGAACGGGTCGTCGTCGTAGTGCCAGGCCGCGCCACCCAAATACTCGTAGCGGGTGACCGTGTTCTGTTGGGCGGTCGCGGTGACGAAGGGTTCGTCCACGACCAGCTTGACGCGGAACTTGTTGAAGTAGTCCAGGACGGGGTTGTCGGCGCCCGGCGGAGTCCAGTAGACCGGATAGCAGGACAGCTTGTTGTCCTTGAGGTCTGCCGGGTCGGGCATCGTGGCGCCGGGCACGCACTCGGGGTCGTCGTAAGTGATGCCCGTCAGGCCGCCCTGCGGGTTGGTAATGGCGTCGATGCGGTTACGCGTGAGCGCCGTGTACTGGCTCGAATTGACGCGGTTGGCCAACGCCAGCGGGTGGAATGTGGTCGCCGGCAGTGTCACGGACGGGCCGACGGTGTTCGGGCTCACGATCTTGCCGGTCTCGATGACCGAGTCCAGCCACAGCGCGGTCTTGTTCCCGTCGGTGGTGGCCGGGAAGGATTGCCCGAGGGTGAACTCCCGGACGGGTCTCCAACCGGTGCCGCCGTCGGAGACCTGGGTGGTGATCTTGGTGTAGCGCTTGCGGGAGAAGAAGCTCGGCGAGCCGTAAGTACAGACCGCGCCCTGGGCGCAGATCGTTTCCGAAGGCACGTCCGGCCACGACGTGGCGGTGCCGGAGTTCAGCTGGCCCGGATCACAGGTGATCGCGCCGCTCGGGAAGCACCGCTCCGCCGCGCCGAACACGACCTGCGCGGGTGCGTGGCCGAAGGTATCGCCGAACTTCGTGTTGAACCCGTATTCGATCTTCTGCAGGTACCCGCCACGCGTGTAGAGCGTGCCGGGGTTGTTCGCCGTGGACGCATTGCGGTTGAGCCCGTAGTAGTTCGTCTCCGGCTGGTAGTAGTAGGAGATCGCGTTGCCGTGCGGGTCGACGACGTAGTCGAGGTTCCAACGCCAGGCGCGGTTGCACCAGGACGCGGCGTAAGTTGCGGCGTTGCACGGCTCGTCGGTGTTGTTGCCGAACACCGGAACGGTCCACGTCGACTGGGTCTCCGCCTTGCCCGACCCCCAACCGGGCAGGTGGTTGAGGCCGAAAAAGTACTGGACGCCGTCGGGTGTGGTGACCTTCCAGTACTCGCCGAACTTGTCGCCGTTGGCGCCGCCGGTGAGGCGTTCGACGCGGGTGCCGTCGTCGTCCTTCGGGTGCCAGATCTTCTTGTCCTTATCGAAGACGAGGTCACCGTTGGCGCCGGAGAAGGAGATGGTGGCGTTGTCGCTGAACGAGCACAGATCGCCGGTCTTGGTCTGGTTGTTGTTACCGCCCAGGTCCTGACCGCAACTCTTGTAGCGGCGTTCGATGAACCCGGCGCCCGCCAGGCTCCAGCCGTCGCCGATGCCCGAGGCCTGGTTGTTGGTCGCCGAGGTGAGACCGTCGACCGCGCTCGAGGAATAGTTCAGGCTGACCGACGGGCCGGTCCCGCCGACGGCGGAGGGCGTGCTGATCGGGTAGGAGTAAGTGAAGTCCGCCGAAGAGCCACCGGCCTTCCAGGCACCGGACGGTTTGAGGTCGGTCGCGCTGAAGTCGCCGTCGCCGCCCTTGGTGTCGGCTTCCGCGGCGACGAGCATCTGCGTCGCCGTACCGGCCTGTGTGCTCGTCTGGGCGAGGGGAAGCGTGACGTCGGCGGTGACGTGCCGGGTTTTGCCGTTGTTGGCCGAGTTCAGCGGCGTGCCGATGTGGCACGCGGGCTTGTCCGGCGTCGTCAGCAGGCACGACGGGTATTCCACGAGGTGCAGGCGGCTGCCGAAGTCGCCGCCGTACGCGTCGCCGAATGAGCGGTAGTCGACGTCGATCGTCACCGGTCCCCCGGTGTCGCCGCGCACGGGCTCGGCCTTGACGAGCACACCCTTGATACCGGTCTTGGCCGTAGTGGCCTGATCGAGGGTGCTGATGCGGACCTTGCCCGCCGCGCGGCGGGCAACAGTCGTCCCCGTCGCATGTGACCGTGACAAAGCCACCGGCTGACCAGCCGATGCCTTCGCCGCTCCGTCGGCTGGCAGGTCGAGTTCAGCGGTGGCTGCGGCCGGCCAGGTGACCGGGGCTGGGCTGTACCTGCTTGGTGTGGGCAGCCCGGCCGGCGGTCGGAGGCCGCCGTCGACGCCGTCGACCGACTGCGCTTGCTGCAGCGGCGGGCGATCCCAGCCCAGTCCATGCCAGCCTCCGGCCCCCGCCGCCTGCGCGACCGACTGACTCGAGCCGAACAGCACCACCGCGATACCGAAGGCGACCAGCCGTCTGCTGCGGTTGGTCCGGAACAGCCCACGTCTGCTCGTCATAGCCGACCCATCCCCTGTTGCACGCGGCGCAGGAGCGCCGAAACCGAATTTGAGCTAGTGGAAGACGCCGAAGAGGCTGCCGGGGTCATCCAGGATCCTGTCCCGCCGGATCCCCGCCGAGTCCAGCACGCCGTTGTAGACGCGGACGCCGGCGAGACCGCCGTACCAGACATCACTGCGCTGCCCCGTCCATACCCCGTGCCCGAGCAGGAGTGGGAGGTTTGAGTCCCGGGCAACAACGCCACCACCGTCGGGAGCGTTGACGAACGAACTCTGCTTGGTCCCGTTGACGTACAACGCCATGTAGCCCGTCGCGGCGTCGTAAGTGGCAACCAGGTGTGTCCAGGTGTTGTCCGCGGCGTCGGCGTCGCTGAGGGCGAACCTGCCGTCGGCGCCCGACGTCGCATAAGGCGCGATCAGCAAGCTCCACCTGCCATGAAGGGTTCCTGCAGCATCAGCCCACGGCCGATAGCCGAACAGCAACGGCGAATACTGAGCGTCGGAGGCACCCACGACCGCGCGCGGCGACGGGTCGATCGGTCCGTCGGCGGCCGCGTCCGCCGCGGTCCAGCTGTGCTTGACCCATGCCTCGACGGTGAACGACTTGTCGGTCCGCAGGTTGGCCGGCCGCGGTGTCGCGACCTCGCCGCCGTTGATCGAGAACTGCGCCGCACACGCTGCCGGATTGCCGGCGCCGTCGGCCTCTGTGCCGAGCGAGACCGCGCCGGTCGCAGTGGCTTCGGTCTGGGTGACCGAGTCGTAGTAGGCGAACGGCTTCATCGCGGCGATCTGGTCGGCGGCGAGAGCCTGGTCCCACACCTGACCCTGATCGATGATCCCCTTGAAGAGGTTGCGAGCTCCTTGCTCTCCACCGAGGTAGAGCGGCCCGTTCGCGGTCCGAGCCTGCGCGAGGCTCGAGTCGGCCTGGTGACGGCCGTCGACGTAGAGGCTCAGCCGCATCGTCGCCTGGTCGAACAAGCCGGTGAGCAACGTCCAGGTGCCGATCTGCGGGCTGGTCGTACCGACAGCCCAGCTCGTGGCGGCTGCGGCGTCGTCGGCCGGATTCATGCCGAAGGCCCACCGGTTCAGACTCTTGTCATAGCGCAGCACGAGCGCCTGCGCGTTGGCCCCCGCCTGGGAGAAGACGGTGTAGCCGGCGTTGAGGTCAGCGGGATTGACCCAGGCCGACACGGTGAACGACGAGGCGGTGTCGATCACCGGTCTCGTCGTGGCGCCGTACCCGGTGACTCCGTCCAGCTGGAGGCCTCCGCCGCTGCGCCCGGGAACCCACGCGTAGCCACCGGTCAGTGTGATGT
This sequence comes from Amycolatopsis sp. NPDC051371, assembly GCF_040682155.1. Classification (NCBI taxonomy): domain Bacteria; kingdom Bacillati; phylum Actinomycetota; class Actinomycetes; order Pseudonocardiales; family Pseudonocardiaceae; genus Amycolatopsis; species Amycolatopsis sp. NPDC051371. The sequence goes on along the minus strand of NZ_JBFBAG010000027.1, from coordinate 64,265 downwards.
CGTTGCCGTGCTGGGTGGCGTCCTTGGCCACGGTGCCGCTGCTTTCACCGAGTGACCAGCCCGCCTGCAGCGACGGAACGCGCGAGGTTGCCGACGTCAGCTCCGGGCCGCAGCCTTCGGCCAGCCTGTACGCGGCCAGCGGCACCACCGTATTAGCCAGATCATGCGCTTCTGCCGCCGAGAGGGTCCGCTGCCAGGCTTGGACGTCATCGACTGAGCCGCGGACGTAGTCGACACGGACACCGCTGCTCTTGCCGGCGCCGATGACGAACGCACCGGCTGCGGCCCACGGGCGCGCCACGGCCGTCTTCTGCTTCACGCCGTCGACGTACAGAGACGCCACATTTGTGGACGCGTCGTACGTCGCGACGAGGTGTGTCCAGACGCCGGTCTTGGCCGGGCTGGTGGACTGGAGCTTGACCTCACTGGGTGCCGCTTGGTCTGCGGCGGTCACGCGGAACATCCAGGAGTTGGTGTCCTTGTTGTACTGCAGCATGTACGGGCTGGACTGCGTGCCGTCCTGCGCGACGATCGTCTGGCTGTGAACGGTGTCGGTTAGCTTCGCCCAAGCCGCCACGGTGAAGGATTTCGTGGGGTCGAGTACGCGATCCGCGGTCTGGGCGTAACCGCTGGAGCCGTCCAGGCCGATCGCGCCCTTCAGGCCGTCGCTGTAGCCATTGGTGTCGGGATGGGTCCAGGTGTTGCCGTGGTCATAGCCGGATTGCCGGGTCACGCCACCGGCCAGAGTCGCCGGATGTGCGGCGAGTCCTGCGTTGCCCGGTGTCTCCGTGGCGGTGTCGCCAAGCATGGTCCCTGATGGCTCGTCAACTGCCCAGGCGGCGGCCAGGCCCTTTTCCGGGGTGAGCGGCTGTACGTGGTACGAGCACGACGGCCCGTCCAGGGCCGGGTTGGACCCGGCGATCACCACACAGGTCGCGTTGGGGCTGGGCATACCGGCCTTGTTGACCGACTTGACCTTGATCAGGTTCTGGTTGCCGTTGATCGCGACTGTCGCCAAGCTCGCCGTGGCGACCATCTTGCCGTTGGCGTCCGTTCCCTGAACCGCCGGTGCAGTCGGTGAGCCCTGCGGCTGCGGCTCCGAGCCGTCGGTGGTGTAGATGAAGTGGTCAATGTCGTACAGCCCGTCGGTGGCCATGTAGGTCCACACGCTGAAGTTGGCCGGGTCACCTTGGACTTTGGGGTCGGTCCAGGAGACCATGGCGAGGTTCGGCGGCAGCGGAACCTTGGTGTCCACGGTGAACTCGCAGTTGCCGACCCAGTTCGACCACAGCTCACCGTCGTAAGCCTGCATCGACCAGTTGTAGATCCCGTCCTCGTTGATCCATCCGGCCGGGACTGCGGCCAGCTGCGCCGTCCCTTGCTGGTTCGGCCCCGCCGTGCCCACCGGCACCAGGTTGGCGCCGTTGTCGTGGGTGTAGACGTTGTGACCGAGCGCGCCGTAGGCGAGCGCGAACTTGCCGTAGACGGTGCCACCGTCCGGGTCGGACACCCGGCCGGCGATCTGCGGCGTCTTCGTATACACCCAGGGTCGGTTCGGTCCCGAGGTGCACGGCAGCTGGCCGTTCTGCATCGACAGGTTCGCCGGCGGGTTCGGGTAGGAGTCGTAGTTCACCGCGAAGTACGGGTTCAGGTCGAACCGCCGCCACGCCGCCATGCCATCGCCGTCGTTGGCCGCAGCGAGCGCGAACCACGTGTTCTGCCAGTGATTCGCCGCCGCGTCCTTTGCCGCTCTCGTCGCGTCGAACACCCCGGCCACGTTCGGCGCGTCGTGGCAGTTCGCGGTGTTCATCGTCGACACCTGATAGACCCAACCTGGTTGCGCCGACCACCTGGTGTCGGAGTTGGCCGGGTTCGACAACCACAACCCGGTCGCTGCCGGAGAGCAACTGGCGCTGTGCTGGATCGTGGTGTTCAGCGTGGCGCTGTGCACCACCGTGCCGCCGAGCCGCGCGGAATTCATCTGGATGTAGGACCGTGACGTCCCGGCACTGTCGTAGTTCTCGTAACCGGCCTTGAGATTCGACAAGTCCCCGATCGTGGCGTTCCAGTTCCTCGCCTCCGGATAACCGGACTGGACCACCACGTGCGCCTGAATCCCGCACGAGTCACACCAATAGCCCGGGTCCAGCGACACGGGGTACCGGGTCGCGGGGTCGGCGAGGAACGCCTGGTCCGGTGTGATCGTCACCTTGTCTTGCGTGAGGGCGACGTCCATAACCGCCTCACGTCGGCCGCCTCCCTCACCCACCTGCTGTTCGGCGAGAGTGCCGGTCCCGGAGGAGTCCCACATCCGCGACGCATCACCGGAGAACACAACTCCGCCGGACGTGTCCTTGACTTCGAGCCCGTCGGTCGGGGTGGCTTGAGCAGGTGTGCCGCGGCCCTCGCCTTCTGCGACCGAGACCGTGGTGTTGCGGGTGTGGAGGCCGAACGGGATCTCCCGCAGCTTCGGGTTCTTCGCCGCCTCCGGCGTCTTGATGACCAAATTCTCCGTGAAGCCCTCGGGCACGGTCTTCACCGTCAAGTCGACGCCGGGAAGCACTTCCCTGTAGGTGGCCGTGTCGCCGTCCAGCGCAGGTGCCGGCAGGTCACTGGTCCACTTCAGACCGACTTCCTTGCCGTCCTGGCCGGCCTGCACGATGGGCGTGGCCGCCGAGCCGGCGCCACCTGGATTGAGTTTGACGTCGACCGCGACGGCCTTCGGACCGATCGACCCGTCTGCCTGGTGCGCCAAGGCCGTGTCAACCGGTGTCCACGCCCCGGCCTGCTTGACCCGGACCGGGTGGACGTACTGCGTCATGGTCCACGAGCCATCCGGGTTGGCTGTGGTCTGCGAAGTCTCGGTCGTCTCCGACGTCACCTCGACCGGCTTGTTCCCCTCACGGGCGTACACCGCAGCGGTCACCTCGTCCGGAGCCGAGTCCGGAACAACCACAGGCGGCGTATCGGCATAAGCCGGCGCAACCGTCACAACGGTCCCGAAACCGATTGTGGCGCAGAGCAAAAGAGCGCGCCAACGCGCACCACGAGAACGCACGAGATCCCCCTCGTCAAGAGCAACCAGCACACAGCCGGGCCCCCGACGAACCCGTGATCACCCTGACTGATCGGACCGCCCATGGGAATAGACCAAGAGGGGTATTTACCGCACAACCACTAGTTACCTAAGTAACTCTGAAGGCCGCCAGAAATGTCATTTGCAACAAAACAGACATTCCACCCGTCGTTTACACCCGGTGACGCATATCAGAAAGAAAATTTCCATCCATAGCGTCCACGGTCGGCTTCTCGGCCTGCGAAGTAGCCGCCGACGCCCGCCTGGATTTACCGAATACACAGTGCAATCGGGCACAGTGACCCGCGGTTCCGTAACACCACGCGTCGCGATGGCGATGCCGCCAGGACCGAAGGAGCAATTGTCCATGACCGAGCAGGACGCCGAACTGCCGCAGACTGCGGCCGCGGCCGCGTCGCCCCGCCGAAACCGGACCCTGCTGTACGTTGCTGTCGCTGCAGCCGTCCTCATTGTCTCCGCCGGCATCATCCTGTTCGTCCAGCTCCCCGCCGCCCCGCCACCGGTCGACTACCATGTCGCCGTCACTGGCAACGTCAGCGCCTCCTGGGTTTCCGACGACAGCGACGGCAAGCTCGACCTTGCAAACGGCGGCAACTCCGAGAAGATCCGGGCCGGCTCGCTCAAGCTCACTGTTCAGTCGACCATGCCGAGTGGCGCCAGCTGCACCATCGTCGACCCGAACGGCAACGTCATCGACACCCAGATGGCGTTCCCCGCCCGCGGCACCAGCGGCACGGACGCGTCGACCACCGTCACCTGCAGCACCAAGAAGCCCTGACCAGCAGCTTCCCCTCCAACAAGTTCTTCGCGTCATGGGCAAAGAAGCAGTTGTAGGCGAGGGCAGGCGCTTTGCATCAGCGGGCCACGCCCGGGCACACCTCGGCCAATCCGACCACCGTCACAAAATCGGAGTCGGTCATCGTCGTCGCCACCTGGGCGCGGACGCGCTCGCTACCACCAAAGGCGTGGCGCGCCATCCTCCAGCTCTGTCTTGCGCAAACCATGCACGTAACGCGGGCCTGGATACTCGCCACGTCCGCAGACGTAACGTCACTCTCCTCCAGGACCGCATCGTCCTGATGAAGCGACGCCAGCCGAGGTTGTCACCTTGTGCGCCGGACCCCACCGGGTACTAGAAAGGCGAATGGGCTTCGCCTGCGGTCACCAGCCGAAGGACCACTTAGTCCGACACCGTGACCGAACTCCCATCCGGTCGGTGCGGAAGCCCGCCATCAAGAAAGCACACCCAGGCCCTCGGGCGCTGGTTTCTCCCGGTCTGTCGCGTGCGCTGAGGGGCGCCCCAGGACCGCGGGTGTGCTCCGGGGAGGGCGGTTCACCCGCACCCGACACGGAGGTTCCCGTGACCACATCCACCGTCCACATCGAACCCGGTGGCCTCGGCGAGTCCGCGTACGACCGCGCGTGCCAGTTGATCGAAACCGAACTCGGCGGCCGCCGCATCACACCGGAACCCGAGAACTGGACCGAGCAGCAGGACCGGACCCGACGGCACAAGACCGCGCTCATCACCGCGGTGTCCAAGAAGTGCCTCGTGGACGGTGTCGTCGACGCGTGCCGGCTCGTCGAGGCCGTCTACCCCTGCCTTGACGCCGACGGGCTCTGCACCGACACCGCCGTCACCGCCGCCTGGAACATCATCGCACCCGAAGCCCACACTTGGCCCAAGCAGCGCCAAGCCGAGAGCCGTCGCTTCACCGGCGAATGCCTGGCCCGCGCGATCACCGAAGCGAACACGGGGGTGGCCTGACCATGTCCGAAGACCGAATGTGGCTCACCCCCTACGACTGGAGCCGCTCCTACCTGCTGCCCGAATCGGTGACCTGCAACATCCCGCACCGCGGCAGCATCGACGGCTACGGCGCCTGGAACACCGCCCGCGGCGTCCTCGTCGAGCTGTGCCGGACACTGCCCGCAACGCCGGTCTCGCTGCTCTACGACGAGCCGGTGCAGCGCCGCGACCGCACGCGGGTCGCGATCCGGATCACCGCCCGCGCACGTCGCACCGACGGGCAGGACGTGATCGTCATCTACCGCAGCGAACGCGGCCACGCCACACCACGGCCGGAGTTCTGGAGCATCGCGGTCAACGGGTTCATCCCCGCCTCCGGCCACGGTGCCCGCCGGCCGTCACCGCCCTGGATCGCCCACACCGCCCACCAGACGTTGCGCGCCGAACTTGGCCGCTGACCTTCGTCGTCTCTCCGGTTCCCCGCCGTACGCCACCGTATCCCGTTGTCTGAGAGGACTTCCTGCGATGACCCTCACCATCGACGGCACCGGCTACATGCTCGCCGGCCTGCCCGCCATCATCGGATTCGTCCCGCGCCACTCCCTGGTGCTGCTCTCCACCCTCCACCGCAGCAACACCTTGTGCACGGTCGGGCCGATGATCCGCGCCGACCTCGGCTACGTCGTCACCGACCCCGGCCAGTACGTCGACGCGTTCGCCCGCCAGGTCGACGACCTGCCCGTCCAGAGCGTCCTCGCAGCCGTGATCCGCCCCCTTAACGAGCCCGCCGACGACACCGACCTGCCGCGGCGCGACACCGCCGACACCATCGCCACGTCACTGACCGGCCACGGCCTCACCGACATCGACGTCGTCCACGTCCCAGACATCGCCCCCGGTGCCCGGTGGCGCTCCTACCGCACCCCTGGGCGCCACGGCGCACTGCCAGACCCGGCCACCACCGTGTTCGCCGCTGCCGCCGCGGCCGAAGGGCGGGTCGTGGCGGACCGCCGCCAGGACCTGGTCGCCGCTTCAGTCCCGGCCCCGAGCATGTGCGCGAACGCCTGCAGCACCCGATCAACTCCGCTCTGACCGACACCGGCATCGACCTGAACCGGCCCGCTGTCGCACTCGCGCGTCTCGACCGGGCCGACACCGCCATCCGCGCGGCGAGCGAAGGCACGCTGCCGACCGACGAGGAAGCGATAGCCGATCTGGTCGCGACCTTCGCTACCACACCGTTCTTCGACGTCCTCATCACCGTCGAGGACGACCGTCTCCACCTCGGCGCCGAGTACCTGGCCACACACCTATGGCGCCACGCCTGCGACCCGATCGCCAGCCGACTCGCCACCCTCATCGCGATCCACGCCTACCAGCGCGGCGACGGCACCACCGCCCGCATCGCTCGAAACCGCCGATCTCCAACAGCGGCTACCCCGAATGCTCCTCCAGATGCTCGACCAGGGTGTCGCGCCGACCAAGTTCCGCACGCTGCTCCAGCAGACGAGCCGCGACACCCGCCGCGCGTTGCGCGGTACTCAGGCCACCGACAGGTGCTGACGCCCCGCCTCGCTCCGGCCGGTGCCGAGATCGGAGTCGGCACCACTCGTGATGGTGAGATCAGGCGTCGCTCCGGGCCGGTATTGGCGTTCGGGTTCACCAGTGAACGCGGGCGACGTGCAGGCTGTCTCGCCAGCGGTAGCCTCGCCCGGCTCGCTGGGACGTGGATCGCCCGAAGGTAAGCACACCCCGACCGGGGGCCAGTGCGCCCCCGAAGCCCGGCCCGATCCGCCCGGGTGAACCAGCCCCCTCACCTCCCGAACTCCGATGCCAGTCGAGCTGCCCGCTGGTTCACGCCGGGCGGATGAGCCAGGGCCGGGGACGTCGCCTCACGGCGACCCCCGGCCGCCGCGTGCTCAGGCTGCGCCGCGTTCCACACCCCAACAAGCCCAAGGGAGGCCACCATGGCCGGCGACACCACCATCACCATCATCGGCAACCTCACCTCCGACCCGGAACTGCGCTTCACCCCGGCCGGTGCGGCGGTCGCGAACTTCACCGTCGCCTCCACCCCGCGCACCTTCAACCGCGCCACCAGTGAATGGGCGGACGGCGAGGCACTGTTCATGCGGTGCACCATCTGGAAGCAGGCGGCGGAGAACGTCGCCGAGTCCCTGACCCGCGGCGCACGCGTCGTCATCCAGGGCCGCCTCAAGCAGCGCTCGTTCCAGACCAAGGAGGGCGAGAAGCGCACCGTCGTCGAGCTGGACGTCGACGAGATCGGCCCGTCGCTGCGCTACGCCACTGCAACGGTCACCAAGAACGCGAAGAACGCTCCCTCGACGGGGAACCCGGACCTGGTCACCAGCACGCCGGCGCCCCCGGCTGGCGACCCGTGGGGTCCGGCCGCCGAACGGGACCTGGTCGGTGCCAACGCCGGCGGGTTCAGCGACGAGCCGCCCTTCTGATGAAGCCCGGTGTCCGGCCGGTCTTCCCCGCCGGCCGGGCACCACCCCGGAAGGCCGGGGCCAGCCCGACGGCTGGCCCCGGCCTTTCTCATGCCACAGCGCCACGTCCCGGAGGCCACGATGCCCACCAACCACAACACCCGGCCGTCCACCCCCTCGAACGCACGGCCACCGACCGGCGTCGCGCGAAAGCGAACGCGTTCCCTGGCCCGGAAATCACCCCTTGGGGTAGCGGAATCGCTTTACGCTCGAAGCATGAGCATCCGTTACGGCGTCACGATCCCCGGGCTCGTCCTCGCCGGAGGCACCGGCGTCTACCTCGGCATCCAGCCTCTCGGCTACATCGGACTCATCATCACGCCCTTCACCGACCCTGCCGGCCTGCTCGCCCTCCCCGGCGCGCTGATCTTCGGTGCGCTCCTCGGGTGCGTCGTCGCCCACCTCAGCCGAAACCGGATCAAGCCCAAACTCGACCGAGCCAAGCGCTACCGAATCGCCGCCATCCTCGGCGCCGCCACGCTGCCCGGCTACGTCTTCGTCGCTCACTTCCCCGGCGCCGACGGCGACGAAGCCGGGAACCGATGGCCCGTCGGCTTCGCGATCTGCTGCGGCGTCGCCACCATGGTCGTGTACTACCGACGGCGCAAGCGCCTCACTCTCGCCCGCCACGCCCGACGCCTCGCCGAGCAGCACGCCGACCGGCAACCGGTGACGCGCTGAACCTCCGACAACGACCAAAGGGGCGGGGGCACCTCTCGGTGTCCCCGCCCCTTGTCTTCTACCTCGCACGACATTCTGATCAGTCGGCCGGAACATACACCTCGTCGTAGGGCTCCGACCGGCGCACGGGCTCGTCCACCGAAGTCTGAGCTGCCGGATCGTCTGTCCTCGCAGTGGCGTCGTCGCTAGCCGCCGCCTCACCGACCGCGCCGCCGTCGCTCGGCACCGACGTCGTCGTCACCGCAGCCGCCGCGCTGCGCGACAGGGCAGTGACCGCCTTCGCCGAGATCCCCAGCAGCGCCGCCGTCTCCGCCGCGCCGACCCCCGCCTCGCGGATCTGCGCCACCGACGCCGCCATCACCGAGCGCCACTCGCCGATCTCCATCTCCGCGTCAGCGCGGACCTGCTCGACAGACCGATCGAACTCCGCGACCTTCGCCACCCGCTGCCGCGCCAGCTCCGCCAGCTTCCGCTCCAGCTGTGCACCCAGCGCGGCGACCCGATCCTCGCGCCGGCGCTCCACCGCCTCGATCGCCGTTGCCGCCTCCGCGAACGGGCCGAGCGCCGCGTCTACGCGTGCCTCGTTCTCGCGCTCGCGTTCCAGCTGCTCCGCACGGCGTTGCCGCGCGGCCTCCAGCCGCTCCAGCGTCGCCGACGACCGGCGCTTCCGCCCAGAGCCCTTTGTTTGACGTTCAACCATGACGCACCTCCCGCGCGGGGAGGGCAGCGTTAACACCGCTAGCCTACCCGCCGCCCGCACGATGACCCGCACATCGACGGCGCGACGGTCACGCCGCAGACGCGTTGACCGCGTCCGCGATGCCGCCGACTCGGCGAGGAAATGTAGCGCGGTACCGCCGCAGTAGCCCCGAAGGGCCACGCCACCGAAGTGGCGAGCGGCAAAACTCGCGGCGGCCCGCTGACGCTCCGCCACAGGGACAAGTAGACCCACGGAGCGCTGCCAGCAGGCTACCTGCAGGTCAACATGGTCCGGCTCGTGGGCCCAGCTTGCCGTTTCAGCTGGTCAGACGCTGACTCTCGGAGCCCTAGTGACCGTGGGCGCCTTCAGCTGTTCTGGTTGCGTCCGCGGGTGGTGGGTGGCCCCGAAATTGTATCGGTCGCTCCCCCAAATACAAGGGCACCCCAAACTACTTTTGACCGAAAAGCGTGGTCAAAAGTAGTTCGAGGCCCCACCCTTGCATTCGGGGCCCCTACTCCCTGGGTCAGGCATTAAGGGCAGGCCGGGGGCCTGCCCTGGTTGCTTCGGGGCCACCCACCACCCGCTCAGCACCTGGTCACGTTCACCGCGCCGACCTGCGGAACCAGGCAGACCCCAGGGCAGCCCTCAGCACGACGAAATCCACCTGAATAGACAATTCCATCAAATCAGATCCGACAAAATTACTGACATCTGAAATTGCCGGAAATCGCCGCCGAATCGCGGCATTTCAAGTGGAATAGCGCAAGACGACGCGGTAACATAGAAACCGCAAGATGATCGGGACGGCAAACCCGAGAGCCTCACATCGACAAGTATGGATCAATTATCATGGTTTCGACCATTCACCGTAAGTATCGCCCGAGCGTCGACCGCGCCGTTCAGGCGTTGCAGGCACAGCCGCCGCGCGTGCGGACCGCGCTCACCGAGCTTCGGAACGTCTTCACCGACAGCGGGGAGAACCCGCCCGCGATCCTCGCCGCGTGCGCCACGCTGCTCAACACCGACGCCGCGATCAGCGGTGACGTCCTCGCCGCCGTGCGCAACGCGCACGCCGAGTGGGACAGCTACGGCGAACGTGAGCGCGAGCTGTTCAACCGGTGCGTCTACAGCAGCCAGACCCGCCGCGCGGTCGCCGTGTCTGAGGTCAACGACGTCACAGTGATGCTGCGGGAACAGCCGCCGCGTATCCCCGACGCGCTCAACGGATTGCGGTGGCTCAACGCCGCCACCGGCGGCACCCAGCAGCACGCGTTCACCACGTGCGCCACGCTGCTCAAGAACCCCAGCGCCACCCACCCCGCCATCGTCGAAGCCATCCAAACCGCCCACACACTGTGGCCCAGTCTCGCCGAAGACATGCGCACGCTGGTGATGGCGTGCGTGTACGCCAGCAAGGCCCGCGCCGAGCACGCCCGCCGCCGCACCGCCGCGCGGCAGCAGGCCACCACCGCCGAAGCAGCCGAGCCGCACCAGTGCGGAAGTTGTGACGGCAACCTCGCCGATACCCCGGAACTCCCGTACTGCTCCGATGCCTGCCGCCGGGAAGCCGAGTCGGCGCAGCGCCCGATGCCGGGCGAGCACACCGCCACCAGGGAACCGGCCCAGTCTGCCACCGCGCCCGAGGTGACCGAGCCCGCCGCCGAGGCAAAGCCGACGACCACGGCCACACACGAGAGCACGACAAAGGCCGGGCACGAGTCGATTGAGCAGAAGGCCGCCCGCCGCTACGTCGTCGGCGAAGTCGAAGCCGAGTACGACGAGCAGTGGCGGCAGATTCAGCAGGCAATCCCGACCGCCGGGTTCGTCCGCAAGGACGAGCGCGGGGTGGACCTCTACGAGCAGGAGCGGCAGCGTCACGCCGACCTGGACCACAGCAGCGACGCAGCCAGCGACATGACCGGCTACGCCCTGTCCGATGAGGACTATGAGCGGCTTGCCCTGCTCCCGGTCGCGCCGGGCGGGTTGTGCGCGGCGTGCAACCTCGAACGCACACCGACCGAGCAGCGCGCCCAGACCGACGACCGGTGCGAGATGTGCCGAGACCGCGACATGCCGCCGCTGCTCACGTTCGCGCCGGTCCGCGCACTCGCCGCCGTCGCCTAATCACTCTCGCCAGCGGGGGCACCCGAACCCGGGTGCCCCCGCCCCACCCGATCCAGGAGCCGCCACCGTGCGCACCTTCCACGACATCCTTGCCGACATCGAGCGCGAGCTAGCCGCCGCTGACATCGACCAGCAGCTAGCCGCCGCCGACACCATCCCGACCGACGCACCCGCACCGGTCGCCGCGTACCTCCGAGCACTCCTCAACCGCCACGCCCGATGGGCGACCGGGCAAGACGGCACCGTAACCGAGGACATTCCCGCCGACGCGATCCGGCCCGAGCTGCACCCCCTCCACCACGCCACCCAGCCCAGCACCGGACGCGGAGAACGCAACGGCATTCCGTGCCACGTCGGATGCGGACACATCGATTGCGACGATCGCCCGTTCTAGACAAGTAGCAACTCCACGCGACGCGGCCGCCGGTCACCGACCGGCGGCCGCTTTGCCATGCCCACAGCCCCGAAAACCGCGCAGGCGCCGGCAGACGGCGCCCGGGGCGCCTTAGTGCAGGCGCCGGCGCTCGACCCGAAATTTCGCTCACCCCAACCACGCCCCACCAACCCCAACCCCAACCCCGCCTACCGCACCCCGCCCACCACCACACCCCAGCCCCACACCACCCGACCGCCCACTCACCCCGCCCACCACGCCACCGCCACCACCTCACCCAACCCGCCCCTACCCCGCACACAGCACGTCTTGCAGACGTTCTGAAACCAGGTCGAATCGCATCTGATGCGAACACGCGCCGCGCGGCACGCGGCGGTAAAGCGGCGTTCGTGGAGCCCGCAGAAGGAGGCATCGACACAGCCTTCGGATCCGAGCGTAGTGCAGGCCAGGACGGCGGAGCGCAACGCCGCGCCGCGATCGCGGCGCGCGCCACGACCAGCTCTGATCGCATCAGATGCGAGATCATCGCACCGAATGCGACCAGACAAAGGCGGTTTTCGTGGGGCCGGACGATCGGTTGGCGAGCTCGGCCAGCCGGGTCGGGTCTACTTCCTTCGGCCTGATCCCGGTGGTGCCCGTCCGGTCGCGGGACCGGACGGGCACTCACTCCGTGATCGGAGGAACCAGCCGGGTCATTTCTCCGCTGGGTTCCCGCAGGTAGACCTCGGTCGTTCGGGCGAGTGCCCATCGCACGACGTCGCGGAAACTGTCGCCGTCGAACCACTCGAGATGCTCGGCGGTCGTGGTCTCCGCCCACGCCGCCGACCACGAGCGGCGCCCGGCCGGCGGGATGAGGATGACGCACCCCGCTTCCGGGCGCTCCGAGTCGGCCACCCCGGCAGTGTACCCGCGCCCGCGCCCGTCAGGCCGGAGTCAGGACAGCGGGTCGGCAGGCAGATCCGACGGTTGCGCGGTCCGGAAGCGGTAGAGGGGATCGGTGTCCGGGTCGAGGCTGTAGGCCACCGGGCTCTTCATCGTGACCGGCCAGCTGACGCCCGGGCTGTCTGCCTGCCCGAAGCTGACCTGGATGACCTCGGACTTGCAGGCGGGGTCGCCGGAGTAGAAGTTGTACCCTGACGGGTCCCAGCTCATGGTGACGTCCGGCGGCACGAACCCCACGTAGTAGGGGCTGTAGGAACCGGACAGGGTGCTGCCGACCTGCCCTCCGCACGCGTCGATGTTCCAGCCCTCGAAACTGACGCTCTCGGTGTACATGGTGGCGCTGAAGGTGACCGGGTTGGCCCGGAAATTGCTGCCGGTCACGGTCCAGTCGATGCCGTAGGAGACCTGCCCGATGATGTGGTCGGCGCTGCCGAAGTAGCTCCACATGTCGAAGTAGGCGGAGAAGTCGTCGACGACGTACCAGCACGCCGAACCGGTGCCGGGAGGCGCGGGATAGCAGGAGGAGTCCCGGAAAGCCTGCGCGGCCGGCCCCGTCGGTGCCGACGTTGCTCGCGCCGGTGCACCCGCCCCGTCCACGTTCGGGCAGACCCACTGTCCCGTGCGCTGCGCAAGGGGCAACGAGCAGGTGGAACTCCACACCACACCCGGTTGCGTTTCCGCGACGCTGACATCCCGTGACTGACTGCCGGCTTGGGCGATTCCCGTCCACGAGGCCGTCGCCGCCGCCACAGTGAGGAAAAGGGTAAGCAGTCTTCGACGTGCCGTGATCCTGGCCATGTGCTTGCTGCCTCCGAGATCGTTGGTCGCGCGGAAGGCATAACGACTTGACCGCCTTGTCAGCGGTTCGAGAATGCGTCGATGTCCCCCATAGAACAGACAGAGCCTATTGGCGGTGGTGCGGGACCGTCAATCCGCTACGCGGGTGGTTGCGGTTCCCGTGACAACCCGGCGCGGCGGTGCACGTCCTACCTTCGTGCTCGAAAAGACATCGCGCCCAGGCACCGGGGTGGGCACCGCGCTCGGTATGACCGTTCTCCTGACGCCCGTGCACACCGCGGTGGCGTACGGGTTCGTGTTAGCCATGGAGTCGTACGACAACAGCGGTTCGGGCGGGCCGTTCCGGAGTTGCACCGCGGACTCGATCAGCTGCGGTGGCCCGGACTAGCGGTTGATGATCTTCTGTTCCCTGGTGTTCCGAGCCAGCAGAATCCAGCACCCGCGCCAACTTCCGCATCGGCGAACACGCGCCGATCAAATACGCGTCGTTACCAGTAACCAGGTGGGCGCCGCCGGATTCTCGGCGTAGTCTGATGTGGACATGATGGGCTTGCGGAAGCTGAGCCCTGGTGGTCACGAGTATCTCACGAACACGGTGGCGTGCGCCGATCGCAACCGTGAGCTCGAGCCCGGCGAGCTGTTAAGTGACTACTACCTCTCCCGTGGTTACCCGGCAGGCCAATGGTTCGGCGCCGGAGCAGAGCACTTAGGACTCTCCGGCGCAGTCACCCCTGCCCAGATGAACGCCCTCTTCGGCGAAGGCCGGCATCCGCACGCCGACGCCATCGAAGCCGAGATGATCGCCGACGGCGCCACCGCCGCAGAGGCGTTGAAGGCCACCCGCCTCGGTCGGCGGTTCCCGCAGTACTCCGCGCTGGATCACCTGCGCTCGCAGGTGTCGCAGGCGTACAAGGACCACAATGGTTCCCTCGGCCGGCCAGTTGGTGCGCCGATCTCCGCGACCCAACGCGCCGAGCTGCGCCGCGGCGTCCAGATCCAGGCCTACCGCAAAGCTCATGACGGTGTCGGTCCCGCAGATGATAAGGAGCTGAACAAGTGGCTTGCGGAACAGAAACGCAATCTCAAGTCGGCGGTGTCCGGGTTCGAGATGGTGTTCGCGCCCGACAAGTCGGTGTCGATTGCGTGGGCTATGGCGGCACCAGCGGAGCGGGAACTGATCGCCGGGATGGTGCGCCAGGCCGCTCGTGACACGTTGTCCTGGGTGGAGGGCAACGTCGCGTTCACCCGCCGCGGGAACATTGGCGAGGCCCAGGTCGACGTCAACGGGATCACCGCCGCGTTGTTCGAGCATTGGGATTCCCGCGCCTCCGACCCGCACTTGCACATCCACGCCCTGATCTCCTCGAAGGTGCAGCGCAGCGACGACGGCGAATGGACCGCGCTCGACGGCCGCACCGTGCTGGCCGCGACGGTCACCGCGTCGGAGTACTTCGACAACCGACTGCGCGACCTGTTCCGCGAACAGGGTGCTTCCTGGGTGCAGCGCGGCGCCGAGGGCGTGGACATGAAACGCCCGGTGTGGCAGCTCGAAGGGATCCCTGTCGAGCTGGTGAAGCTGTTCTCCCAGCGCCACCGCCAGTTCGAAGCCGCCCGAGCCAAACGCATCGTCGAGTTCACGGCCCAGCACGGGAAGGAGCCGACGCCGAAAGACATCTTCGCCATCGACCGCGCCGCCCAGTACGACAACCGGCCCGGCAAACAACCACCCAAGACCCTGCCCGAGCACCTCGCGGCCTGGCGCGAGCACGCGCTCAGCATCGTGCCCGCGAAGATCCTTGACACGCTGAGCGGAACGGTGTTCCTCAGCGGACGCGCCGAGCCCGACGCCGTCGACATCGCGAAACTCGCCGAGTCCACGCGGGATGTCGTGTCGGACAGCTACGCGCACTTCTCCTGGTGGAACCTCGCCGCCGAAGCTCACCGCCAGTCCGCGCACCTGCAGATGCCCGTCGACAAGCGCGGAGCGCTGATTGTCGACATCGTCGACACGATCCTGGCGCAACCCGACACTCTCGCCCTCGTCGGCCCGACCGCGGTCAACGAGCCCGCCTCGCTGCGTCGCCGCAACGGCGAGTCGGTGTTCGTGGAGCACCATTCGACCCGCTACACCACCACCGCGACCCTCGCCGCTGAAGGCGACTTGGTCGCGTGGGCGCGCCGCGGCGGCGGGCACCGCCTGCGCGCCGACACCGTCGAGAAGGCCCTTGCCGACCAGGGATTGAACCCCGGGCAGACGGAGATGGTGCGCCATTTCGCCCGCTCCGGGCGGCGGCTGCAGCTCGCGCTCGCGCCGGCCGGGGCCGGGAAGACCTCGGCGATGAAGGTCCTGGCGACCGCGTGGCGGCGCACCGGGCACCGCGTGTACGCCTTCGGCCCGTCTGCCCGCGCGGCTCAGGAGCTCGGCGCGTCGATCGGGGCGAAGCCGCACACGCTGCATCAGCTGACCACCGCGCTGTGGTTCGGGTTCGCCCACCGTGCGTTCCCGATGGAGGCTGGGGACCTGGTCATCGTCGACGAGGCAGCGATGGCCGGTACCCACGCCCTGCACAAGGTCGTGAAGTACGCGCTCACGAACGGCGCGGACGTGCGGCTGATCGGGGACGACGCGCAGCTGGCCGCGGTCGAGGCCGGTGGTGCAATCCGGCTGACCGCCCACGATGTCGGCGCCGTGCGGTTCCGGGAGATCGTGCGGTTCCGCGGCGAAGACCGGGAGGAACAGGCCGCGGCGTCGTTGCAGATCCGGGCCTGGAACCCCAAGGGGCTCGAGTACTACTTCGACAACGGCCGGGTCGCCGACGGGTCGCTGGAGACGATGCGCGACGCCGCCCGCACCCACTGGCAAGCCGATCTCGACGCCGGCGTGCAGTCGTTGCTGATCGTGCCGACCAACGAGGACACCGTCGCGCTGAACATCGACGCCCGGGAACGTCGACTGGCTGGAGGTGCAGTCGACCGCGGCCGTGAGGTCGACCTGCACGACGCCACCACCGCGAGCGTCGGCGACTGGGTCGTCACCCGCCACAACCAACGGCTGCTGTCGCTGTTCGGCGGGAAGGACTTCGTCAAGAACGGCGACGTCTGGACCGTCACCGCCGTCCACGCGAACGGCAAGATCACCGTGCAGCACAAGGTGCACAAGGCCGCGATCACGCTGCCGGCCGGGTACGTCCAAGCCCACGTCGAGCTCGCCTACGCCGCCACCATCAACCGGGTCCAGGGCATGACCAGCACCGGCAACGCCCACCTGCTGGTCCCGCCGACGATGACCCGCGAGCAGTTCTACCCCGGCATCACCCGCGCCATGCTCCGCAACTACCTCTACGTCGTCACCCACCACCACGTCATCGACCAACACCGCGAAACCCCCGAACCGGTGTCCCCAGAGTCAGTGCTCACCGGCGTGCTCCACCAATCCGGCGCCGAGGTCTCGGCGACCGAGACGTTGCGGGAGGCGCAGGACGAGGCAGTGTCGATGGGCACGCTCGTTCTCCGCTACAACTACACCGCCACCTACCGCGACGAGGATCGCTACCGCGCCATCCTCACCCACCGGGCTCCATCCACGCTGGATCTCGACAGTGAACCGGCGCTGATCCAGACGCTGCGCAACGCCCACGACCTCGGCTGGGAACCCGACCCGCTCGTCGCCACCGTCATGCGCTGGCGCCAGACCCTCGACGACGCCGACAATCCCGGCGCCGCACTGCAAGCCCGGATCAGAAAGCACCTCGAACCCCGCCGGCCGCCCTCACCGACCGCACCACTCCAACCGGCTGACGTGACCCGCTGGCGGGGCATCGTCGATGCGATCGCCCCGCACGTGGCCGTCGAGAACCCGGAGTGGGAGAAGATCTGGCACCGCGCGGCCGGTGCGCTGGCGGTCGGGTTCGACATCGATACCGCCGTGACCGCCGTCGCGCACCAGCTGGCCGGGCGACCGGTGGTGCCGGATCCGATGCCGGATGACCGCTACGCCGACGCCGCTCTCGCCGCCGAACTGGAGCACCGACGTGAGCGCGGTGAGGCCCATGTACGCGCCGTTCCGTGGCTGGCCCGGCCCGACTTCGCCCACGTCCGGCATCACCCGGGACACGCCCAGTACCTGCACGAGATGAACCACGCCATCGCCGACCGCGTCGAAGTGCTGCGCGCCGCGTTGATCCGCGATCAACCCGAATGGGTATCGGACCTTGGGCCGCGCCCCGATAACCCGATCGCGGCTGATGATTGGGACGACCTGGTCGGCCTGGTCGCCGCCTACCGCGAAACGTTCCGCATCGATGGAGAGGCACCGCTGGGCGGCAAGCCCAAGAGCCACGGGGCGAGGGCGCACGCCTGGCGCACGCTGTCCGCGCGGTGGGACTCCTTCGGCTCAGCGCAGACGCCCGCGCCCGCCTCGCCCTCACCTGTCAAGGCGCACACAGCCGCCCAGACCGCCCAGATGGACGACATCTTCGCCGAGTTCGAGCACACCGAGGAACGAGTCGTCCTCGAGCCCCTCAACGTGCTCATCCGCCGCTACGAGCTGCTGGTCCGTGACGGTGATGAGGACCGCTACCTCGACGTCCTCGCCCGCTACGTCCCCGACGCGGTCAACTCCGGTGCCGAGCCTGCCGTGCTGAACGCGCTGGCCCGTGCCCAGGACCGTGGCTGGCAGGCCGACCGGCTCGTCCGTGACCTGGTCGAGGACCGAGGTTTCAACTGGGCCCGAGACCCGGCCGCGGTGCTGGCCAAGCGGGTCAACGACCACATCCGGACTCACGATGCGCCAGCCCGGATCGCGCCGGCGACCGACGAGCAGATCATCCTCTGGCAGCAGATCGTCGCCGCGCACCTGCCCGACGCCGCCGTGACCGAAGAGCACTGGGGCATCGTGTGGCGTCACGCCGCCGGCGGCGCCATCCGCGGACTCGACCCCGACACCGCGCTCACCGACGCCGTCCGCCAGGTCGCCGCGACAACGACCGGCGCCGAACACATCGACCCGCGCACGACCGGTGTTGCGCTCGTCGGCGCGCTCGTGCGTCAGCACGACGCCGGCGCCGGGCTCCACTCCGCCCTACCGTGGCAGGCCCAGCCCGACCTGGCGCACGCGGGGAACTATCACGGTTCGCTGGAGCGGCTGGGAACCATGAACGCGGAGATCACCGCGCGAACCGACCAGCTGCGAGATCAAGCCGTGCGGGAACAACCGCCGTGGCTCGCACGCTTCGGTGCCCGCCCCGACGATGCCGCATCGGCGCACCAATGGGATCACCTCGTCGGGCTCGCTGCGGCGTATCGCGAAAGCTACGGCATCACGACCGCGAATACTGCCTCCCCGCTCGGCAACCAACCCGCCGGCAACGACCTTCGCGCCGACGCATGGCGGGACATCACTAGGCAGTGGAGGCAGATGATGACTACACCTGACCGCGAAGACGCCGCATCGGACGTGATGCTGACCCGCGAATCGCGGCGCGACTCCGCCGACGCCTACGTCGCCCAGTTCTACGCCGAACTCGCCGCCGACAAGGAAGCAGACGAGGAAGGCGAGGCGGCCACAGCCGCAGCCGTACGACGCACCGAGCTGGAAGACGAACTGGTCGACGGCCACGACCACGGCTACGGCTACGGCTCTCACCGCGGACTTAGTTACTGAGCCGCCGGCAGAAGACCTCCGGCGAAGGCAGCCGCGGATCGAGCACGTGGCCGTCTTCGCCGGATGTCTTTCCCACGGGATTCTTCTCTGGGCTCCAGTTCAGCGTTGCCATTTTGGCTGGCAGTTACTTCTTCGCGGCCGCGACCTTCTTGCGCGGTGCCCGCTTGCGCGCCACAGGCGCGGGCTCGTCGACGACAATCGGTTGGCCGTCGTTCGCCTCGAACGCCTCGATGACTTCACCAGAGAGGCGACCACGCTCGGACACGGTATAGCCGTTGTTGTTGGCCCACTCCCGGATCTGACGTGACCGTTCGCGATCCACGGCCGCGTTGCCGGGCTTCTTCGCCTGAGCCGACTCACCGGCCGCCAGCCGCACCTTGCGTCCGCCGATCCGTCGCCCGGCCGCGATGTAGCGGGCAAGTTCCTCGCGCAGTGCGGCCGCGTTGTCGTCGGACAGGTCGATCTCGTAGCTGACCCCGTCCAAGCTGAACGGGACCGTCTGTGTGGCCACGTCGCCGTCGATGTCGTCGACCATCTCCACGAGAACTTTGCTTGCCATAGCGGGAAGACCTCCAGTAGCACCGGCTGCGAATGAGATATGCCGGATAGCGCCACTATAACTCACCACCGCTAAGCGACGCTGCGTGTCAAGTGGTTGTCTCTGACGCTTCGATCGTAGCGAGAACTTTGCGTCGCCAGCGCAGTGCGAACTTGACACAGTTGTTGCAGCGACGATGGCTGTGACATTCGGGCAGCGGCGGCTGCCATCGGGCGGCGAAGGACCACGCGAGAGAGTCGCTGCTGGCGACGATGTCAGCGTAACGAGCCAGACCTAGAGTTTTCGCGCCGAAGGCATGCAGCCGGTAGCCGCGCCGCGCGAGCGACCGTACGATGCCCTCGAC
Source organism: Amycolatopsis sp. NPDC051371 (assembly GCF_040682155.1). Classification (NCBI taxonomy): domain Bacteria; kingdom Bacillati; phylum Actinomycetota; class Actinomycetes; order Pseudonocardiales; family Pseudonocardiaceae; genus Amycolatopsis; species Amycolatopsis sp. NPDC051371. The sequence goes on along the minus strand of NZ_JBFBAG010000027.1, from coordinate 44,705 downwards.
TTCTGCGGTGTGCTGGCGTCGGCAGATACTGCCGACACCCACCAGCGGAACTGCGGCGAGGTCGACACCGCGCCGCTCGTAACCGTCAGCACAGCGGTAATAGTCCTCAATGGACTGACCTTGTAATACCGGAATGAACGGCAGTTCCGCGTCGAGGGACCGCAGCTCCAGATAGTTGTTGACGGTCAGTTCTTGATGCTGTGCAACGTTGAGTCCCGTGCGTGCGAGGATCTTGGCCTCGCACATGTGGTCCTGCGGTGAGGCCCACAGCAGCCGGCCGATCTCGTCGCGGTAGCGGCGAATCCGGGCCGTGTACTGGCGTGGGCTGGGACCGCACGCCCACGTTCCACACTGCGAAAGCTGGGTGAATCCGCCGGAGTCGCAGGCCCAGTCACACGACGCAACCGGCAAAGTCTTGTACCGGCGCAGAGTCCGGTCGGACACGAATAGCGGAACGTCGAGCAGCGCCAGCCAGTGCGGCCGATGTGTTCCCAGCAGGAACTGGGAAGTCATCGCCGGCGGCGGATGACGATAGTCACGATCGTCCCGGCGAGCACGCCGTAGGCCTTACCCAGTAGATGACCTGGCATCAGCGCAACGGAGGCAAACGCGATCGCTGGGAACAGCAGCGAGTCGACGGCAACGCCGATGATTCCGCTGCAGAGCACGGCAACGACGAGCCCGCGCCGCCGTACGACGACGGAATACGCCGCCGCGTCGAGGAGTTCGCTGACGGCGAAGGACACCGCGGACGCGGTCGCGATGGCCGGTCCGGCGGCCAGATACGACAGGGCTGTGCCCGCGACGATTGCCAGCAGCGACGTTCGGAGCCCGGCGAGGCGTTGCACCCAGTCTCGGATTACGAGCACCGGGCCCGCCACGTACACCGCAGCCGCGGCGTCCAAACCGAATCCCACACCGACGGCGCCGACGTGCTCGGCCAGCCAGTTCGCCCCGACCACGCACCCGACGTACAGCCCAACCACCGACACGCGCGCGAACCGAGCGCTCGATTCGCCCGTCCGCGATCGGCCGGCGGCGGCGATCATGGCCGGCCAGGCACGGTCAACGAGTCGTCGACGCCGGCCGCTGCCGCGGCCCGTGCCTCCCGTTCGCGATGTTCGAGGGTGAAGCGGTCGGGACGGGCCGGTGCGCCGGCGGTCTTGTGGCCGTCGGATCGGCAACGTTGGTGGACCCACGCGGTGGCCATGCGTTCGGCGAAGCCGGGGCGCCAGTGGTCGTGCCAGTACTGCGCGTCGCGGGCGGTGGCTTTCTTGCCCAGGTGGGCTTCGCGCCAGGTGTAGGCGAGGGTGGCTATCTCGGCGACCAGGCCGGGATGGTCGAGCCAGCAGTCGGGGATGGCGACCGCGCGGGTGCCGGGATTGCCGACGTAGGTTTCGTTGTAGTACTGCACGAAGTGCGCGATCGTGAACAGCGGTGTTTCCCCGCGGTGCTGCATGTCCTCGGCCGCGGACGGCGGCAGGAACATCAGCCACCGCGCCAGCCGCGGATCGCTCTCCGGCTCATCGGTCAGCTCCGCGAGCTTCTCCGCCACCTGCTCGATCTGCCGGCCCAGGGCCTGTGCCAGCGTCTCCAACCCGCCGACCACCTCGTCGAGCTCATCCAGCGACCGCGGCTCCGGCCGATCCTGATCGTCGGGGCGTTCGGCGATGTCGTCGTCGCTCATCGCAGATCACCCGCACCCGGCAGCGTCAGCGGGTAGCCGTCAGGGGCGATTGCGGCCTGTCCGGAGCGGATCGCGGCGACGTCGGCCTGCAGCTGGGGCCAGTCCGGGCGTTGTTCGACGTCGACGGTGCGGCCAAGGACGGGGCGGAGGTTGCCGTGCAGGATCAGCACCCGTCCGCTGTCGAGGGTGCGGATGTCGCCGGCGCGCAGCGTCGGGACGGTCTCCTCGCCGCTGGCGCCGCGGCCGACGCTGAGCAGTCCGTCACTGTGGTGCTGGTGGGTGCGGCGGCGATGCTGCCCGGACAGCGTGGACAGCCACTCCAGCGTCTTGTCGTCCTTCAACCCAGGGAAGGCGGTCAGGGTGAGGGTGTTGTCGATCAGCTGCAACCGGCCCGGTTCGCCGTAGAGCTCGTCCAGCTGCGCGCGCGACTGCGCCGACCAGTGGATCAGCACGCCGCGGCCGGCGGAGTCGGCGATGATCGCCGGCAACCGCGGCACCGGCGTGCCGGCGAACAGCTCGTCCAGGATCGCAGTCGTCGGTGGTTCCAGCCGTCGGCGTTCGCGGCGCAGCGCGGTATCCTGGGCGGTGGTCAGGATCTGCTCGACCAGCGCGGTGAGTACCGGCCGGGCCTGCGGGGCTTGGTGTTCCCCGGCGATGATGAACAGGCTGCCGTGGCGGCGCAGGAACTCGTCGATGTCCAGTTCGTCGGCCGCGCTGGGGGTGGCGAAGTAGCGGATGGCCGGGTTCATGAACGGCTCGATCGCCCGCCGCACGCTCATCCAGACGGCGTCGGAGGTCTCGGCGACCATCCCGATCTCCGATTCCAGGTTCTGCGCCAGCTGCGGATACTGCTGCTCCAGCAACTCGACCGGTTCCCGGTCGGCGGGTTTGGCGATCGACCACCGCACCAGATGGTCGACCGTGCGGTGATGCATGGCCGCGGCGAGCAGATAAGCCTGCATGACGATGGTGGCCCGGCCACGGAAGACCTTGTCGTTGCCACCGACGTTCTCCAATCCGAGTGAGGACGCTTCGATCAATGTCTCCGCCCGGCGGAGTGCGACGGCGGGGTCGGCGCAGCCGGTGACCGGGGACCAGCGCGCGTGCGCCGGCCAGGACAAGGTGCCGGTGGCATCGATCACCAGCACCGGCCCGGCGCCCTCGCGGCGCGTCCGGGCCAGCAGGCACCACTCGGCGAGGTCGTTCTTCGTCGTCGACGCGACCAGCGCGCCCGGCGCGGCGAGCACCTTGTGCACCAGATCCGTGCGGGACTTGCCCGATCGGGTCGGCGCGATCGTCCCGGTCGGGGTCTCCAGCGACGTCACCAGCTGCTGGCGCCGGGGCCCGCGGTGCAGCGGGACCGCGATCTGCTCGACCGGCGCGGTCTGGCGTTGCTCGTCGGTGAGGTCACCGCGGGTCCACACCGCGGTCGTGCGCGCAGCGGCGACCGACAGGGTCTTGGCCATCTCGCGGCGGGTGGCGTGTCCGGCATCGGTCGGCGCCACCCGCCGCCAGACCGGGATCGTGGCGCCGACGGTCAGGCCGGCGGCGAGCATGGTGATCGTGGTGAACCAGATGTAGAACGCCAGTTGGTGGTCGCTGACTGCGCCCGACCACGGGACCGGCAGCGCCGGTCCGGGATCAGCGGCGTGGAAGGCGACGGTGAGCGCGAATCCCGCCCACTTGGTGATCGGCGGCCACATCCAGCCGCCGGTGAAGAATCCGGTGACCAGGACGGCGGCGGTAACGGCGATCGCGCCGAGGGCGCAGAGGATCGCCAGGGCGGCGATCGCGAGGCCCATCAGGGCGACGTCGCGGTCGAGGTTGAGGGTGTCGGTGCGTGTGCGCGGCATCGGCCGCTCCTCCCGGACAGGGGGAGAGCGGCACCACGGCGACGTTCATCGGAGTGGGCTCCCTCCCGGTGGCGGGGAGGGCGAGCTCGGGTCGGCGATCCGGCGGATCGCGACGATCTTCGAGGTCCAGTCCGACAGCGGTTCGAGGATGACACCGGTGTCGGTGTCGTAGGCGTCGACGATCACGCCGTGCCCGGCGTACATCCCGACATGCCGTGGCACCTGCGCGGTGCCCAGCGAGCCGGGGATGAACAGCAGATCCCCGGGCTGTACCTGCTCGAGCGAGGAGACGGCGTGCCCGGCGTGGACCTGGCTGACCGTCCCGGCGGGGATCCCGACACCGGCCGCGGCCCAGGAGGCGAGCATCAGCCCGGAGCAGTCGTAGGCGCCCGGGCCTTTAGCGCCCCACACGTAGGGCTTGCCGAGCTGGCCCAGGGCGAACCCGACGGCGGCACGCTGGCGGACATCGTCCGGCAAGGTGAACCCTGGCGGCAGCTTCGTCGGGTCGACCTTGCCCGGGTCGCGAGGGACATCCGATCCGCCCTGGTCCGGGCACAGGGTCTTCGCCTGGACGACGTCAGCGCCGCCGCCAGGTGGCGCTGACGGGGCGGGGTTGTCGGGCCCGATCCAGAAGCGATCCACGATCGCTGCCGCGGCCGGTTCGCGCGGGGCGTAGCGGTCCGGGAAGCCGCTGTGCTGCACCGCCTGCTCGGCTCGGCCCGGGGCCATGGTGTCCCAGCCGGGCAGGGCGATCAGGGCGTCGAGGAACTTGCCGGTGGCGTAGACGGGGTTGAGGATCTGCTCGCGGGTGCCCCAGCCTTGGCTCGGGCGTTGCTGGAACACCCCGAGCGAGTCGCGGTCGCCGTAGACGAGGTTGCGCAGCCCCGACTCCACCATCCCGGTCGCGATCGCGAGGACCGCGGCCCGCCGCGGCAGCCGGCGCTGCTGGACGACGTCGACGATGGTGCGGGCGATGTCCATCTCGCCGGCGCCCAGCTCCTGGCGGTCCACGACGACCGAGCCGCCGCCCGGGCCGCCCTGCTCGCACCCGGACAGTTGCACGAATGTCGCGGTCGCTGCGGGCACGACGATCAGGGCCAGGCCGAGGACCGGCAGCAGTACCAGCCCGACCAGCGCACCAGCCACGGCCGCAAGAATCCCGTGGGACCTCACGACGTCACCACGGGCTCGCTGTGGGCCGGCAAATTCAGCTTCCGGACCAACTGACTGTTAGTGTCGAAGATCTGCCGCTCAATCCGGCTCAGCACCGTCTGCACCTTGAGCCCGGTCCGGTTCTCGATCTTCCACAACGCCCGACCTTGACGGTCGTTCGCCCACCCCGTTGTGGCCTCCTGTTCCCTGTCCGACAGGGCAAGCACATCGGCCAGTTCGCTCGCGACGCGCGTGGACTGCCCGAGAAGGACCCGGATCGAGCACAGGGCGAGCAGATCGCGGGCGATGGCGACTTCCTGAGAGCCGGTGGCACCGACGGAGAGGAAATCGCCGGGCTTATGGCTGACCAGCACCTGGATTTTGCGTTCCGCGCGCGAGAGCCGCAGTTCGCTGTCCACCGTCTGCACCGCGCGCAGCCCCAGCCGCAGTTGCCGCCAGATCTCGTCCCGCACGACGATCCGCAGCTCCCCGTCCTCCTGCAGATCCGTCGCCAGCGACGACCACGACCCCAAGCAGGTCAACGCGACGGCCACGGCCTGATCGCCCCGGGTGCGCAGCCGCGAGAGATCCAGACTCTGGATCGGGGCGTCCCAGTCGACGGTGAAGTTCGTTGCCGCATCGAACAATCCCGCCAGCGAGCCGCTGATCAAGTTCGCCAGCGCGTCGGTGATCGAGCGCAAGTGGTCCAGAAACTGCCGGCGGCCGGCGAAGCGCAGCTCCTGCCACAGCTGCTCGTCCGGATCGGACAGCATCCGGTGGACGTCGGGGATCGTGATGGGCTTGAGGTGGGTGTAGCCGTCGTGAACGCCGAGCAGTTGCCGCAGCACCGCCGAGAGCGCGGCCTCGTCGGTGACGGTGGGTCGGTAGCCTTGGGCTTCGGTGAGCGCGACCAGCAGCTGCACCCACCGGCCGAGCACGCCGTCGAGCTCGTCGCGTTGCCGAGCGGTCGACCAGGCGTCCCAGCGGGCGGCCAGGGGACCGAGGTCGAGGGCGTTGAGACGGGCGCTGCTGCCCCGACCGAGCATGATCGGGGTGACCCCGAGCGCGTGCAGCAGTGGGGTGTATTCGCCTTTGACGTCGCCGGAGATCAGGGTGCGGACGCCGGTGAGCATCATCCGCAGCAGGAACGCCGCCACCGTGGAGGACTTGCCCCGGCCGGGCTCGCCGAACAGGACCATGTTCGGGTTGGTGCAGATCGAGCGGAGAACGAACTCGACCGGATGCAGGTAGAACGCGCCACCGGAGTGCACGTCGTAGCCCATCCGCGCCCCGACCGCCGGCAACGGGCTCGCCGCCAGCAGCGGAAACAACCCGCCGATCTCGTGCGTGCCGGCCTGGTACACCTGCAGCGGCGCTGCCATCGGCGACCATCCGTGCCCAGGCCTGGCGAACCCCCGGCGCGGCGCCACGCGCTGGTTCACGCGAGCGCTGCGGCCATCCGAACGCCGACGACCCGGCGAGCGGGTGTTGACCGCCAGCCCGAACGTGGCAAGCAGTTCCGCGGCGGTTCGTTCGCCAGCGCGGCGGCTCACGATGCACCGCCGCGCAGCCGGGGCAACCCGACACCGACCGGCAGGACAGTGGCGACGAACCCCGCGTCCTGGGCCAGTTCCATGCGCAGGAGCTGAAAGCGGCCAGCGATGTCGTTCTCCAGCTTGGCCGCGTGGTCCTCGACGTTCCATGTCTCGGGAATCGTGACCGCGGTGGCGACGGCGAAGCGGACGATGCCGTGCCCGGCCGCGACCGCGTGCTCCTGTGCTCGGGCTCCGCCGGCTTCGCGGGCTTCGGCGGCGCCGGAGTTGAAGCCTTTCGAGGACTTCCAGTCCCGCATGACGCCGGTGCGGAACCGCAGCTGGCGCACGGCCTTACGGGACCGGTGTTGCGAGAGGGTCTCGTAGTGGATGGCCAGGCTGCGGCGCTCGCCGGCGGTCTTGACCGCCAGCAGCCCGCCCAGGGATCCGAACACCGCCCCGGCCTCGGGCATCAACGCCGAGTAAGAGACGGTCGCGAAACCGTCGTGGTAGTACGCCCTCGGCGACGGCGCCGGAGCGTGCACCGGTCCCGCGGTCGCCCACCGGACGCCCGCGTCCTCGCCCGCGCGGTGGCGACGCGCGGCGAGGCCGGCGGCGCTGGCCGGGTTGAACCCCGTGCGGATCGCCACCGCCAGCTCCGGGCCCGACAGCCACTTCACCCCGGTCGCGCCGAGCGACTTCAGCTTGTCCTCGAGGCCGTCCAGCACGCGGTAGAGCACGGCGGCCCGGCCGGCGACGCCGCCACCGGCGGCCGCGGCTGGGCGGCGGAGGGCGTCTTCGGTGCCGGAGAGGGTGACGAACACTTCGTGCCGGACCGACACCGCCCCGACCAGCTGGTCCAGCTCCGCAGTCGCTTGGCGCGCGAGCGCGGGGGCGTCGGGGACGTCGTGTTCGGCGCGCCAGGCCTGGTAGTCGGCGCCGTCGTCAGGCACGGTGCGCACCAGCAGGCTCATCCGGTCGATGACCTCGCGGTGCCCGATCGACAGCAGCAGGTTGCCGAGCCGGTTGGCCAGCCGTTCGCACTGGGCGTCCGAGAGCATCCCGACGCCGGCGTGGGTCAGACGGGCGGTGGCGCCCCACCGCCCGTCGCCGGTGTCGTGGATCAGGCACACCCGGCCCAGATCCCGCAGCGGCGGCCCGTCGGGGAACCGCAACCGTGCCAGCACCCCGGGCAAATCCGGCTCGTCGAGATCGCGGGCTTGCCCGGCGACGGCACGTGACTGCCACCGCGACCACCCCAGCGCGACGCCGGTGCGGTAGAGCAGCAGATGCCCCAGCCACCGCAACGCCGGACGGCCACGCACGGGAACGACGACGAGCGCCGCGGCCGGACCGCAGATCCCGCCGAGGGCGAGAGCCTGCCCGAAGCGCCCGGCCGCCAGTGCGAGGATCACCGGGACGGCGAGGCCGACGCACACGAACGCCTGCACGGGCGTCAGTCCGACGATCCAGCCCGTGCGCTCCTTACGCGACAGTCCTTTGTAGATTCGGGTCGCCGCGCTCATAGGAGCACCGCGGCTTCTTCGGCCTCGCCGGCTGCGGCGCCGCCGCCGTCATCGGGTGGCGGACCGCCCTGCGGCTTGGGGACTGGTGTTGTCGGCGGGCCGGTGTCGCCCGGTGGGGCGGCGGGTGGCGGCTGCCCGTCGTCATCACCGTCGTCGACGGGCTCGGTTCCGTCCGGACTGCCGATACCCGCGGCTGCGGTGGCAGGTGGATCTGTGGTTTCCGTTGCCGGGCCGGTTCCCGATCCTTCTTCGCCGGAGCCGGAGGAGTCGGTTTCGGGTGCGTCGTCGCTGGATGTGTCGGCGGTGGCTGTCCCGTGGGCGGCGTGCTCGTCCTCGGGAGCCCCGGCGGTCGCGTCGTCGTCGGCAGCGGCCTGGTCGAATCGGTCGACGTTGGCCTGTTCCTGGCCGTCGCCGCTGTCTTCCCCGTCGCCGTCGCTTCCGTTGTTGCCCATTTCTTGGCGGGCCTTGTCGGAGAACGCGCCAGCCATGCGTCCGGCGATGCTGTTGGCGCCATAGGAGTCCAGACCGGCATCCGAGAGCTTGTCCCGGAACACCCCTTGCGGGTCGGCGTCGGGGTCGACGAACGCAAAGAGTTTGAACAGCACCAGTGGCACCGACAGCGCGACGAATAGCACCCCGATGCCGGCCAGCAGCCCTGAAAGGCCTTGCGCACCGCCGACGATCGCGACCGCCAGGACCAGCACGAACGCGAGGGCCGGCTTCATCACGATGGCGGCCAGGCCCCAGCGGACGACTTTCCAGTACCACCGCGCGGTCGCATCGGCCGCCAGCCCGGCTGCGGCGATGGGGATCGTGGCGACCAGCACGTATATTGCCGCCTCGCGGAACACCGCCTCGACGGCGAAGCCAAGCCCGGCAGGGATCACCCCGAAGGCGCCGGCCAAGCCGAGTACGACGTTCTTGACCTCATCCGACAGCGCGTCGGTGAACCCGGTCATGTTCAACGCATCGCGGAAGTTCCCCACGCGCAGACCGGTGGACAGGATCGCTTCGGTCAGGCCGTCGGCGGCGACGAGAAACGCCGCGACCACGCTGACAGTGACGGCGAGGGCGATTCCATACTGGATCGGGCCGGTGATCAGGCGGAGGAAGCCGCGGCCACCGTGGGCGACGGTGATGATGATCTGCCAGAAGAACATGCCCAGCGCGATGGCTCCGGAGATCCACAGCGTCATCGGCCACAGGATCGAGACCGGTCCGTCCGTGGTGGACACCGTCAGGATGGAGAACTGGTCGACGAGCTGGAAGGCGGTGCGCAGGATAAACAGTGCTGCGGTCCAGGTGGCCGCCATGAGCGGCTCGAGGACCCCATCGGCGACAACCCCCACCGCCCCGCCGGCCAGCTGCCCCAGCTTCTCCAGCAGATCCAGCGGGTTCACCGGGCGCCGTCCCGGCTCAGGGGCCGGTACCCGGCGGTGACCGACTCGATGCTGCCGGGCCACGCGCAGGTGGCGTAGGCGGCGCGGGAGCCCGGGGCGATGCGCCAGGCGGTGCCGGTCCAGCGCAACGCTTGGCAGTCGCCGATGCCCATGCTCGTGGTCTGGCCCTGGTAGTCGAAGGTCAGCTGGCCGAGGGTGCAGACCACCGCGAACCGACCCGCGTCGGCGGTGCCTTTGATCAGGCCCTGGGTGACGTCGTAGGTCACGGTCAAGCCGGGCTTAAGCTCGCCTGGGCGAATGCCGGCGCGGTCGCGGAAGGAGGTCAGCAGCGCGTACAGGCCGCTGCCCTGCGGGGCCGGTGCGTGCGGGAGTGCGGATTCGCCGTAGGCCCGCAGGTACGTGGCCGGGTCGCCGCCGCGCAGCGCGGTCTCGTTGAAGTCGGTCAGCCAGCCGAGTGCGCCTTCGGTGGTCGCCGGGAATCCGTCGGTGATCCAGCGGTTCGCGATCGGCGCCGGTCGCGGAACGGTGATCGGCGGCCCGGCCGTGGCGGTGGTGAGTTCGTGGGGCAGTGCCGCCTCGGGCGGCAGGGTCAGCATGGGGCGGACCGCCAGCGCTGTGGGCTCGTCGACCGGTGGCGCGGGCGCTGTCGGGGTCGCCGTGCTGTTCGGTCGCGGCGTTGCAGCGGGCGCGGGTGGGTTCGTCGAGAATTGGGCAATGAGCACCACCGCGATCGCGGCCGCGAGTAGGACCGCGGCGGTGATCAGGCGGCGGGCTCGGGTGCGGGAGCGTGGCGGTGTTGTGGAGGTGAACATGGCTCAGCCGCCCGCGAAGCTGTTGATCAGCGACCAGCCGATGCCGTAGAGGATCGCGCCGGCGATGGCACAGAGCATCATGACGACGCCGACTTTCCCGGCGCGGTGGTGATCGACCCAGCGGCCGCCGGCCCAGACAATCAGGCCGACAAAGAATCCCAGGACGAGCGCGACGCCCGCGCCCCACTTGACGTTGTTGAGCAGGCCGAGGATTTTGTCGGCCCCGACCGGTGGCGGTTCGGGATGAGGGTTGGGGATCTGGGCGAGCCAGTCGGTGAGAATGTGCGCGAGCATGTGCCCTCCGCATCGCACCGCCCGACGTCACGTCAGGCGGATCAAATGGGAGGGCGTTGAAGTTCTTTCAGCGTAGTGGCTAGCTGGTCTCAGCCGGTGTCGCGGTTAGAGACGCTGCGGTCGCGGCCGCGGGCGATTCGCTGCCGCCGCAGAGATAGGAGGCGTGTCCGCGGCGGAAGCACATGCCAGGAACGAAGCAAGTGCTCGGCCGGCGACCGCAATGACGGCGACGTCACATCCGCGGTGACTCCGCGCACGGCAACGCCACGAACGTGAGGAAAGAACACAGTGTCGGCCAGCAGAACGCTGGTGCGGCGGCCCGCGGTCCCCGCGACGCCCTTCGGCCACCGCCGGGCTCCCACCGCCAGCAGTTGCGTGGGTGGGGTCACCGCCCCGGACTGCACCCAGGGCGCCAGGCGGGCCAAGACCTGTTCGGCGTGCGCGAGCCCCGGCACCGTTGGCCGCACCACCAGCGCGGGAATAGGTGACGGACTGCCGGCCCGCAGCCACTGCCCCGGTCCGACAGCAGGATCGGTCGTCAGCCTCCACGGGTCATGGCCGATATCGACCACGGTCACATCGACGCTGCAGCCGCCTGGGTGCCAGTACGGCGGCGGGGGAAACATCACTGGCTCGGCGGCGGTCTCAGAGACGTCGAGGCGGGCCAGGAGTGCGCGGGCGCGGCGGGAGAAGCGAACCCCGGCCGCGGGGCCGGGTCCGTCCCGCCGTGGTCCGTCGGCGCGTGCGGCCCGGCCGAGTCCGGATCGGACGGGATCCCCTGCGTCGACGAGCAGGACCGACCGTCCTGCCAGCTGGAGCGCGTCAGCAATCGCGACGGCCACGCTCGTCGCGCCTGCCCCGGGAGAGGCGGCTAGGATCGGCAGCACCCGGCCGAACGCCGACCAGTCGACCAGTTCGACCGCAGGTTTCGCGGGTGTGGACCGCTGCCGCACAATCGACGACGTGTCCACACAGGAGCGAACGTCCACAGGTAACTCTTCGGATGTGACCATGGCGGGCCTCCCCTCAACGGTGGTGTTGCGCCGGTGAAGGGTGCGGCGGTCACATCGGGACCGTGCTCCAACCCCCTGGTCGGGGTGGCGTGGGTTGCTTTCTCTCGGTAATCCGATGATACTCGCAACGAGCGTGGTTCTTTGCTTCGATGGTAGACGCAACTTTGGATGTGTCAAATACCGACTATGACGGCAAAGTCAACACCACGTGACGACGGACAATGCGGGGGCGGCGTGGGACGACGGTCGGACGATGAGCCGACTTTCGACAGCTGGGACACGACGTCGCCGGCGTACTTGACCTCGCCGATGCCGCGCCGCTCCTATGCCGCCCAGCAGCAGCTCACCCTCGAACTGCTCGACCTCGACACGTTCGCCGAACGCCTCACCTACCTCTTCGACCACGCCGCGACCTACTACATGCTCGACGGCGACCCCATCGTCGACCCCGACGAGATCACCAGACTCGCCGCCGAGAAGGCCGCCGGGTTCCGGAGCTTCACTGCCCGGATCCCGCTAGTGGCGCGGTGGGTTCAAGCCCGAACCGGCCTGGCTTTGACCAAACAAGCCCTCCACAACTTCAAGGGCGGGGTCCGGGAGAACAGCCGACCGGCGGTCACCCGGGCCTTGGCCGAGTTCTGGCGAATCCATCCGAACCTCTTGGACCCCAGCGTTCCGGCTGCGGAGTTCGAGCTGCCTTACGACGAGACCGACCGGAAAACCCACGAACTGGTGACCGAACTCGGGTTGCTCGGCGTCAGCGCCCGCGATATCACCAGCTCGCTGGGTGAGGCCCGCGAAGCCGACAAGCAGCAGCTGCTGAAAGTGCTGACACGAATCGCCCAGACCCGCCGTGACGCTAGCCACGGTTGAATCCAGCTGGCGGCTCGTCGGCCCCCTGGAGACGAGATCACGCCGTACTGCCGCTGTGCTGCGAGAAGCTTAGTTTCTCCGCCAGGCGCTGCACTCGGTCCTGGTCGATCAGGTCTCCCACCGCTGCCAACCACGCCAGCCGATCACCGTCGTCGACAGGCAGACGCTCAGTTTCGGGCCACCATGCCTTGGTGTCGCCGGTCTCGTCCGGAGCGGGTGTCACTGACGGCTGTGACAGGCGCGCGACGACGGCAGAAATCGCCATCTCGATCTCAACGGCTGTAGCCATCGGTCCGGCGTCATCACCATCGAGACGCAGGTTCCCCAGGTCATCGAGTACCGGGCGCTGCATCGATGAGCCGATCAGCTGATCGACGATGAGCAGTGCATCTTCGATCTCGACCAACTGTTGAGTGAGGGTGAGCGGTGGCCGGCGGCGAAAGGCGAGCAGAATCCGCACTCGCCGCCAGAGACGCTCGATCGCAGCTTCCTGGCGTCTCGTCTTACGGCGGTCGAGCCAGTCGAACAACGTGCGGGTCGCCGCGGCGAACAGAGAGCCGGCGACGAACAGCACCAGACCGGTAGCGTCGGTGAATACCGCGAAATGACTGCCGCGGGGTGGATGGTGCGCATCGACCAGCAAGCGGAGGACCACGCCGAACCGCCAGGTCAACCCGACCAGCGATACCGCGACACCCAGCTGGGCCAAGGCGACACCGCCGCGCACTCCGGCCACCTCGCCCACGGCTATCACGGTCAACCCGAGCAGGAGCAGTGCGAGCCAGCCGACCATGTAGGCGAGGTAGATCGCGCTGTAGAGCTGCGAGGGCAGCGTCGGGTTCCGCGGTGACCCGAACCAGGACGTATACGCGCCGGCCTGCGCATACAGGGCGACCATCGCCGCGGCACAGGTCACGAAGATCGCGATGACGGCCGGCATGGGGAGCCGAAGCTGCCCCAGGGTGTGCAGGAACCCGGCAGTGAAGACCATGGCCAGCATGGCCAGCAAGTTGTGCGCCACGATCGCGACGTTGTGCAGGCCGGTCAGGCGGTCGGCCCAGTCCAAAGTCATCGGGTCCCCGGCGGCCAGCGACAAAGCCATGCAGGCGATGCCGGCGGTCATGAAGTGGCGGCTGAGTACGTAACCGACACCACGGTTGACCAGCGCTTTGCGAGCTGATTCGGCCACGCCCGCGGCCGAGGCGCTGTACCAGAGGAGGGAGACCGCGTCAGGCATCGGCGCACAGGTGCCGGCGGGATCCGAATGCCGCGCGCAGCGCTGTCCGGCCCGGCGGGAGCCGTTCGCGGTGACGCGCTGCCCCGGCTCGCACGTGCGCCCGCAGCAGGTAGGCGAACTGCTCGGCTTCGGCCTCCCGGTGGTCGCCGGGGTGCGTGCGGCGACGGCAGAGGTGGTCGCCGGGGTGATCCAGGACCCAGTGCCCGACCTCGTGGAACACGATGTGCGCGACGTGCGCGGGCGCGGCCTTCGCCGCGACCATGAGCCAGCATTGCTCCCTCGCGCGCACCAGCAGGCCGGTGGCCCCGCCGCGCGTGCTCGGCATCCGTCCGAGGACGACGGTCATTCCGCGTTGCGTTCCTACCGCGCGGAGGAAGGCCCGCAGCTCGAACGGGTATCGAATCGGCAATGTGGCGATGATGGTGTCGCAGCGTCGGATGAACTCCCGATCCTCGCGTCCTGTGGTGTTCACTTTCTCCCCTGAATGTCCGTCGGATCCAGCCCGGTCCCCACCGGCTGCCTTGCTTGCGCTCCCCCCGCTGATCTTCATCGCAGCAGGTCAGAACGTTGCGGCCATAGTGACGGACACGATCGGCAAGCGAGGTCCTTTCACGCCACATACGGCCCACATGTCGGCGTTGCGGGGTCCACATACTTTCCACCGACACCCGCCGAGTCCCTTGCTCTAGACCACTCACGGCCAGTAGCCAGGTGGTTATGGTTTCGCAAGCGGGGGGCGCTACGGCGCAGGGGTCAGGGACCGATCCGGTGGATCTGGCGTGGTCGTTCAGCCACCTCGATCCCACCATCGCCGAGACCGCCTACGAGACGCTGGGGGCGATCCGCAGGGGCTGTCCGGTGTCCCGCAGCGGCGAGCTCGGCGGGTTCGTGCTGGTCACCGGGTACGACGAGATCCGGGAGGCCGCGCGCGCCGCGGACCGGTTCAGCGCGTACGTCGACGGACTCGGCGCGGCGGCGGTGGTCGCCGAAATGCGGGAAGTCGTCGCGCCGATGTTCGAGACCGACGAGGCGCACCACCACCAGTGGCGGCGACTGCTTCAAGACTTCTTCACTCCGCAGGCCGCGGCCGCGCAGGAGCAGTACGTCCGCGCGGTCTGCCGGGAGACGCTGCAAGAGCTGATCTCCCACGGTGCCGCCGACCTCATCAGGGCCTACACCCGTCAGGTGCCGCCGCTGGTGATCGGGCGGGTGCTCGGGCTGACCGAGCTCGAACGCGCCTGGCTGTCCGAGCACGTGCGCGCCCTCTACGGCGCCAAGACGCTCACCGAGGCCAAGCAGGTCGGCCGGATGTACGCGGACTTCCTGCTCGAGCGCATCCACGAACGCCGCGCCCATCCCACCGGCGATCTGCTCTCGGCGATGGTGACCGCCGAAGTCGACGGGCGGGCCGCTGACGATGACGAGCTGGTCAAGATGACCATGCTGCTGGTCGCGGCCGGGCATCTGACCACCGCCGACGCGTGCGCCACGGCAATTCTCCAACTGGTTGAGGAGCCGGCCATGCGCGAGCGTGTGTCCGCCGACCCGACCGCCCTGGAGGCGTTCGTGGAGGAACTCGTCCGCTACGAGCCCGCAGTCGCGGCAACCGGGCGCACCGTGACCACCGAAACCCGTCTCGGTGGCATGCCGCTCTCGCCGGGGGATCGACTGCTGCTGGCGTGGGGCAGCGCCAACCGCGACGAACGCGTCTTCGACGACGGCGACATCTTCCGCCTCGACCGTGAACGCACCACGCCGCAGCACCTCGGGTGGGGCTCCGGCGAGCACCGCTGCCTCGGCCGGCACCTCGCCCGCGTCGAACTGCGCGTCATGCTCACCGAGTTGCTAAGTGCGCTTCCCGGCTTCCGGTTGCAACCTGGCGCCGAGGTGCGGCGGACGTTCGGTGTCATCCGCGGCGTCGCGTCGCTGCCGGTGCAGTGGGAGCGCCGGTAGGCGCGGACCGGGCCCAGTACCAGTCGGCGAGCTGCTGACGTCCCTCGAGGTCCAGCAGGTCATACAGCGCGGTCAGCTCGTTCTCGACAGTGCGCGCGGAGAACTGCACGATGGCCGCGATCTGCTGGTTCTTCAACTTCTTCGCGACCAGTCGGGCGATCTCCCATTGCCGCTCGGTCAATGTCGGCTCAGGGACAGTGTCGGCGTCGCCGAGAGCGAGAGCCATGATCTGTTCATCGGTCAGCATGCTGCCCTCGCGGTAGGCCACCGTCGACGCCACCGGCCCGAGTACCAGCGCGATCGCAGCGGTAGCCCTTCCGCGGTGGTACTTGAAGCCGGCCAGGCCGTTGTAGTGCACGCCGTGCCGAGCCTGCAGACTGTCCGAGCCGCCGATCCGTCGCGCCGCGCCGACGAAATCGCCGGCTTGTGCGCACTCCCAGGCGTTCTTCTCCACCCACCACCCGGGCCCCCACAAATCCCCAAGCTCGATCTGCCGTCGCAGCGGCGCACGGTTGTTCGTGACTGGGTCGGAACACGCGGGCAATCCACGGGTCCACTCTGCCCACGTCAACGCCCACTCGGCGCCGCGACTCCGAGCTTCGGCGACGCAGCGTTGCGACATCCGGTCCGCTTCTTCCGCCGGCCCGAGCAGCCCCGCCGTCATGGCATGGAACAGGTCCGCCATGTACGCCAGACCGTAGGCACCTACAGCCCGGAAACCCGCACTGGCAGCCGCCAGCTTCGTAAACCCACTCCGCTCCCCCAAGGCCAGTGCCTCATAGGTGCCCTCGACAAGCTGTACTGCCGGAGCATCTTCCTTGCCCGCATCACATGCTAGGCGCCGGCACTCGTCCAGATGGGTCTTTCCGCGCTCATGGTCGCCGAGGGCGATCCAGACCCAGCCCGCCATCGCCAGCGCCGAGATCCGCACATCCGCCGCCTCGGTAGATACCGCGCGGAGCAGGTCTTCGACCAGGCGGCAGACCTGAATCTCGGTGGCGAAGAAGAACGGTGCCCGGGTCAGCAGTACATCGACCATGATCGCCAAGCCGCGCTCTGCTTCGTCACGTTCCGCACACCACGCCACCGCCGCAGTGATATTGCGGGATTCGGCATTGACCAAGTCCAGCCACCGGACCTCTTCGGGCCCGAACCACCTGTCGGCCGCCTCACGGACCAACCCGGCAATCCAGGCGCAGTGGCGATCCCTTAACGAGCCCAGTTCGCCGAAGGCGCTCAGACGGCGAAGGCCGTACTCCCGAAGGAAAGTGTGCTGACGGTATCGCGCATCCGACGATGCGCCCTCGATGACCGAGTACCGCACCAAATGGTCCAAGATCGCAAGAACCTCATCATGGTCAATCAGCTCGTCCGCGCACACTTGTTCGGCCGCCTCAAGGGTGAACCCGCCGGTGAACACCGTCAGCCGTGCCCACACCCGCTGTTGCTGCGGCGAGCACAGGTCCCATGATTCGCAGATGGCGATGTCGAGCGCGAGGTGGTGCTTCGGAATCCCACGCGCGCCGGGGCCGTATCGCAGGGAAGCGCCACCCTGCAAACGATCAAGTACCACCGCCGGTGCCCTGCCCGCGGCCAGCTGAGCCGTCGCCAGTTCCAGGACCAATGGAACACCGGCCGACCAGCGCACCAGATCGACGATGGCCGGCCAGTCGTCTTGCTCCGTCAATGGTCGGCCGATGGCACTAGCACGGTCGGCCAGCAGACGGACCGCCTCGCTCTGGCCTGCCGCCGTGCGGTCGGCGTGCTCGGCCGGGATCGACAGCGGGTCGAGGTGTACGACGTGCTCGCCGTGGATATCCAGGTACGCGCGGCTGGTGGCCACGACTTGCACCGCGGAGGTCTCGGTGATCAGGCGCTCAACCAGCTCGGCGACCGCGTCGAGCGCCGGCTCGCAGTTGTCCAGCACGATCAAGACGCGCCGATCTCGGGCGTGCTCGATCAGCACGTCCACGGGCTCGGAATTCGGCTGGTGATGTGAGATACGTAATTCTGCGATGAGCAAATTGCAGATTCGCTGCATAACGTCAGCGGTGTCGGCTTGGACGCCGATCTCGGCCAGCCGGATGAACACTGCCGCGTCGTACTGCTCGTTCATCTGCACGAGCATCTCGCCGGCGAGCCGCGTCTTCCCAACACCCGGAGAGCCGGTCAGAGTCACGATCCGGGCGTCGCCATTCAGGCGCTCACGGACACTAGCCAGCTCGCACGATCGCCCGAAGAATGTCGTCAGCTGGGCACCGGCACGCGTTGACCCAACTGAACTGCGAACATGTCTATTCATCATGCCGAGCAGGCATGCGCCAGTCGGCACCGCTCACAGGCGTGTTCTTTACTGAACTGGTCCACGCTTTCCCCTCCCCGTACCACTCCGACTCGCCACCCCGCCAGCGGACCGATGCCCGCCGCAAGCCGACCGGTGGCGTTCACCCCACATGTGCAGCGTCCGCGGCAGATGTCGTACCACGTGTAGCCTGCGAAGATCATCCACTCGCTAGCGCAGCACCCGATCGGGTTAATCGCCAACACACTGTCCGCATCGAAGTGACACCGGGCGGTGAGTACTCGTTTCGGTCACCCGGCAGAAACCATCGTCGCAACCAGGTTGACGACGCGCACGCCTGCGGATGCTTGCCGCTACTGCACGCAGGATGACACACATGCACACCCATCCGTGCCAGCAGATTCACCACAGTCGTTGACTTTTATCTAGAATTGGTTAGTGTTCGTCTCAGCAAGGCAGACTCGTGCTCCACCCTGGGGAGGCGTGGAATCCCGCACGGTCTGCCCAACACGTAGGGACATTCTCGTGTTTCCATCATCTACACCGCGCAGTACGCACATCGCACGCGGACCGCCGACGACGCACACGCGACGGTAGGACATCGTCACCCGTCTCACGCTGCTCCGAGACTCCTCGATCAGCGAACTTGCACGTCTGGCACCACATGGTCGGTTCCGCGCCCTGTGACGTCTCCGCTCAGCCCACTTCGCGCATCCCTGGCTGCGGCACGAGGCCCATCCATCAGCCCATCGCATTTCGGCTGATTGGACTTTCCCTTTCACCACAAGGAGAAACCTCGATGCACAGCCGTCTTTGGCATACCCTTTCCGCGACTGCGGCTCTACTGGCCACTGCAGCCACCACCGCACTGACCGTCCCGGCCGACAACTCCGGCGATCGCGCACCCATCGCCGGGAGCACTCCAGCCTGGGCCACCCCGCACACAGAAGTCGCTCCCACCAATGGCAGCACCGTCCGGCACATCAAGGTTGCCCTGGCGCTGCGCGACCAGGCCGACGCCGAACGACTCGCAGCACTACTGGCCACACCGAACAGTCTCGAACGCGGCCAGTTCCTGTCTTCACAGCAGTTCCTCGACCGATTCGCACCCACGCAGGACACGGTCGATCAGGTATCGCAGTGGCTGGCCACACAGGGCCTGCACGTGACCGGCGTCAGCGCCAACAGGCACTTCGTCGACGCCGAAGCCCCGACCACCGCGCTGGAGTCGGCGTTCGGTACGAGGATCGCCGCATTCCGGACCCGCGTCGACGGAACCACTCGCACCCTCACAGCCCCGACATCACCGGTCACCGTGCCGACCTCGCTGCACGCCTCGATCACCGCCGTACTCGGCCTCGACGACAGCGCCGCTCTGCTCAAGCCCCAGCACACCCGCCCGACCGTGACAACGGCGGAGCAACACTGCGCGCGCTGGTGGGGTGAGCAGAACAACACCGACGTCCCGCAGAAGTACCCGGCCGGGTTCCAGTCCAACTCGCTGTGCGGCTACACCGGCACCCAGGTCCGCGCGATGTACAAGCTCGGCGCCGGAAACACCGGCCAGGGCACGACAATCGGTGTCGTCGGCGCGTACGACTCCACCACCGTCGTGGCCGACACCAACCAAGCCGCCGCCCAGCTCGGCGTACCGCCACTCGCCGCGGGCCAGTACAGCGCCGTACTGCCTCAGGGAGGGTTCACCGACGCGACCGAGTGCGGCGCCGAGGGCTGGGCGGCCGAGCAGACCCTGGACGTGCAGGCCTCGCACACCATCGCCCCAGCTGCGAGGATCCGCTACTACGCCGGGAAATCCTGCATGGGCACCGGGCTCTACGACGCGTTCAACCAGGCCGTGACCGACAACGCCGTCGATGTGATCAGCAACAGCTACGGCAACGCCGACGGCGAAGCCAGCTTGCCGCAGGCGGCGCGGGACCAGTTCAACAGCATGGCGCTGCAGGCCGCGATCCAGGGCCAGACCATCACCGTGTCCACTGGCGACGCCGGCAACAACGCCGGCCCCGTCGGCCGGCCGGCCGCCAGCTTCCCGTCCTCGAGCCCCTGGGTCGTGGCGGTCGGCGGGACCAGCGCCGGCCTGGACCAGAACAACCAGCCCAAGGTGCTGACCGGGTGGGAGAACAGCGGCAACACCCAGGCCGGCACCACCTGGGCGCCGCAGCAGGACGCTGACGGTCCGTTCGCCTCCGGCGCCGGCGGCGGCACCTCCTCGCTGTATGACGCGCCGGACTGGCAGGCCGGCGTCGTCCCCGGCGCAGGCGGGAAGCGGGCGGTGCCGGATATCGCGGCGCTGGCCGACTCCTACACCGGGATGCTGGTCGGGCAGACCATCAAGGGCCAGTTCGGCATCGGCTCCTACGGCGGCACCTCGCTGGCGTCACCGCTGATCGCCGGGCTGGTCGCCGACGCCCAGCAGGCCCGCTCCGGTAATGCCCGGGCCGGGCTGCTCACCCCAATCCTCTACCGCCTGCGCGGGTCCGGCGCGATCGCCGACGTCGTGCCGCAGAAGGCCGGGGTGTGGACGCCGATGATGCACGCCTTCGGCGGCGTCGCCGTCCCAGGCGGGCAGGGCAGCTACCTGATCGACTTCGACGCCCGCCCGCAGAACCTGCAAAGCGGCCCCGGCTGGGACAACGTCACCGGCCTCGGCACCCCCACCGACGGGTTCATCGGCGCGCTTTCCCAGTAACCACAAGCGCTTCCGCGGTGGCCCGCTCGAGTGCGGGCGGGCCCGCCGCGGCCTCCAACGACACTGAGGAAGGACTGTTCCATGTCCGAGACGCCACAGCCAGCACCGAATAGGTGGCGGGTGCTCGCGCTCTGGCTCGCCGGGATCGCGCTGGTCGGCACCGCCGGCGCACTGCTCGCACCATCGCCGCCCGCGCCCAACCCCGCCCGCGGCACCGATCCGGTCGAATTGGGCGTCGAACTGCACGCCCCGGTCGTGGCCGCCCGCGCGGTCCCGAATCTGACCGGGCTGCCCGAAGCCAGCACCTTCGGCACCATCCCGGCCGCCCCGCAGGACGCGACCGCAAACGAGGTCCCGGACGGGCAACTCGTGCACCCGACCGAGCCGGTGCCGGTGTTCGACCAGCCCGGCGGGGCGGCCATCGCGGCCCTGCCGGCCACGCAGCTGGGGTCCGACACGTGGGTTCCGGTGATCGCCGACGAGCCGGGCTGGGTGCAGGTGCTGCTGCCGTCACGGCCCAACGGCTCCACCGGATGGTTGTCCAATCAGGACAGCACGCTCACGATCAGGTCGACGACCGACCGGATCGTCATTGACCGGGCCGCTTTCCAGCTCACGCTGTATCGCGACCATCAGCAGATCGGCACCTGGAGCGTCGGCGTCGGCTCTGCGGCGGCACCGACCCCGGCGGGGCGGACGTTCGTCCTCGCGTCGATGACCGACGCGAAGCAGAAGTTCAGCCCGGTGATCTTCCCGCTCGGAATCCACTCCACGACCTATTCGACCTACGGCGGCGGGCCCGGCACCACCGGCATCCACGGCTGGCCCACCACCGACGTGTTCGGCCGACCGTCCAGCGACGGATGCATCCGCGTCCCCGCCGACGCCCTCGCCACCTTCACCAACCCCTCCGACCCGGTGCCCATCGGCACCCCGGTCCTCATCCGCTAACCCATCCACACCAACACTTTTCGGAGACTCGTCATGAACACCACTCGCACTGCGCTCGCCGCCGCCGGAGCCGGCGCGCTCCTTATCGGCACGCTCACCACGCTGGCGTCCAGCTGCACTCCGGCGACCGCCGCGCCGCCCGCCCTCGCGGCCGCGGCGGCGACATCGACGGCGACCGGCATCTCCGTCTCCGGCGGAGAGCACCTCTCCGCCCAGCCGAGCGTGTCCAGCAGCGGCGCGATCAAGTCCGCCGGCGGCTCGGTCTCCAGTCCCAGCAGCGCGGTCGTGGCCAACGGCATCAGCCTGCAGGCCGGCGCCGGCTTTGCCGAAGCCCGTGTCGCGTCGGTGCGGGTCGGCGGGACGACGGTCGGGCCGTTCACCGCGACCTGCCGTAACGGGGCCATCACCACCAGCGCCCCCAAGGGCGGCAGCGGCAACCTCACAGTCTCACCCGGCGGCCACGGCACTGCCGGGGTCATCACCGTCACCACCAACACCGCCCCCACCCGCACCAACGGCTCCGGCGGACCGACCTCGCCCAAGCCGGCCGCGGGCACCGCGATCACGGTCACCGTGGCGACCGTCAGCTGCGGCGCCGGAACCCCGCCGCCGACCGGCACCCGCCCGGCCCCGACGCACAAGCCCGGGTCTCCCGAGACGTCCCGGCCGGGCAAGCCCGGTGAACGGCACCAGCAGGGCGACAACCCGGGTGACCGGACCGCGCCCAAGCCGCAACCGAAGCCCGGCCACGTCGCCGTCACCGGCTAGCCCGCAGGCCGCGCGGGCCCGCACCCTCACCCCCTCCAACGCGGGCCCGCGCACCCTCTTCGCTCCCACGTCCCGCCGGGCCGCCCCTCCCCACGCCCTCACAACCATCCGATTTCGAACAGGGGAGATCCTCATGTCCACGCTCGTTTTCAGCCACCCCAGCCACGGTTACCCCGACCCGACCACCTCCGAGGACGTCCGGGCTGTGCACTTCGTCGGCTCCCTGCCCACCGCCCTGACCGGCGACCACTACGCCACGATGCAGTGGTTCCTCGACCACGCACCCGACACGTCGCTGACCGGGCTGCCGTGCGACCCGGACCCGCGATGGATCATCGACTGGCTCGACGGCCTCGCCGCCGTCAACGCCCTCGAATCCGTCCGCACCGGCCATTCGGCCGACTACGACGACATGCCGACTTACCGCCTCAAGCGCGGCCACTGGCTCGAATCCGAAGACCTGTCCCTCGGCCGCGCCGCACACACCGACGCCGTCATGGCCGCCCGCGCCCGACTGCATGACGACCGCGACTTCCCGCCGCACCAGGTGTCGATTCCGAATCCCTACGACCTGGCGCTGTTCACCTTCGGCAGCCCGACCGCGGCGGTCACGCACCTGCCGGTATTCCGGCGGGCCGTTCTCGACGACGTTCACACCATCCACCGCCAGCACGGCAGCCAGGTCGTCTACCAGCTCGAGACCCCCGCGGTGCTCGCGACGCTGGACCGCACGCCGCGGCCGCTCTGGCCGGCGGCGGTTCGCGCTCTGGCCAAGCAGGTCGCGCGGGTCTTCGCCGACGGCCCGCGCGAGGCGACGTGGCGGATCCACCTCTGCCACGGCGACCTCGGCCACCAGCCGCTGTTCGCCCTGACCGACCTCGTGCCCGCCGTGCAGTTCCTCAACGCGCTGCACAAGCAGCTGCGCCGGCTGCGGATCCCGATGCCAGCCGTGCACATCCCGATGTGCACCGGCACCGACGCGCCCCCGACGGAGCCGCATTTCTACCGGGCGCTGCGGCACCTGCGCCGCGACATCGACGTCATCGCCGGGCTCGTCGACGAGACCCACTCCAAAGACTCCCGCGCCGCGCTCGGGCTGGTCGAGGCCGAACTGGACCGGCCCGTCCTGGCGGTCGCCGCGGCCTGCGGGCACGGCCGTCGGCTCGTCCCCGACGCCGTCGCCAACGCCGCACTTGCCTGCGAGCTCGCCCACCACACCACCGACACCCCTGCCCGCTGACCCCACCCCGGAAGGACCGTCGAGATGGACACCACGACCACGCCGATACTGTCCGCGGCCGGAGATCTGGCCGGCGAAGACGAGACCCTCAAACCGATCCTGCGCGCCGGGATCGTGCCTACCCGCTCGTTGTCCGGCGGTCGGATGCACCTGCCCGGCGCGACCACCCTTGCCCCGCAACGACACGACACCACCGAGACCGCGATCGCGGTCATCAGCGGCCACGTCGCCGTCCTATCCGGCGCCGCCATGCAGGCCTTCCATCCGCAGGCCGGCGACATGATTTACATCCCCGCGACTCTGCCTTACGCGGTGGTCAACCTCAGCAACAACGCCTCCGTCCTCGCGCTGGTCTTTCGCACCGACCCCGGCTTCGACACCGACGTGCACCGCATGCCCGAACTCGACCACGCCGCGCGCGAGAAGATCCCCGACCTGCGCCGTACCCACCACAAGGCACTGCTCTCGCGGCGCAGCGCCCGCGCCCGCCACCCATAACAAGCTTCTCCCGTTCCCGCCGTCCCTGCGGCCACGCCACCTGCCGAACCACCCCGGCACGTCCCCGTCACCCGGCGTGCCCATCCACCCGCTCGACCGGGAGACCTCATGCGCACCTGGATCACCGACACCACCCGCGGACTACTCGCCGACCGGCCCCCCGGCGGACCGGTCACGCTCGACGAAATCGCCGCCTGCGCCGGCATCACGACCCATCACCTGCGGGCCTACTACAGCTCGGTGATTGCCATCATCAACGACCTCGCATCCGGCTCGACGGAGCCCACCCACGGTGGGCGGTGCTGACGATGCGCTGGAAGAACCTGCACCTGCGCGGCGTCGGCGCCGCGCTCGGCGACCTTGTCGCCGTCGAGAACCTCGAGACCGAGCACACGCCGCGCGCAGCGACCAGCCAGCGCGCGGTGTCGATCGCCTCGGGCAGCACCGGGATGGATCTGGCCGTGCGTGCCGCGCGCAACGCCCTCGCCAGCATGGCCGTGACCACCGTCGGCCCGCTTCCGGTGCCCGACCTGCACTTCCATGCGGCAATCTGGCGCGGCAGCCGCGGCATCGACTTCTGGTCCCGCGCCGCGTACGTGCGCTCCCGCCTCGGACTGCCCGCCGGCCGCGGTATCGCCTCCGAGCTCAATGCCATGAGCAACAGCCTCGTCGGCGGCATCGACATCTCCGCCCGCGTCCTCGCCGGCAGCCCCGACCTCGACACCGTCCTGCTCACCGGCGGCGAAACCTTCGGCCCACCCGCCTTCGACCACCTCACCGCCGACCACGGCATCGCCTACGGCGACGGCGGCTCCGCCCTCATCCTCGGCCGCCAACCTGGTCTCGCCCGCATCCTCGCCACCAGCTCCTACACCGACCCCACTCTCGAACAGCTCCACCGCGGCAACGATCGTTTCCTTCCTGCCGGCACCACGGAACTCGGCATCGAACGGATCCGCGAACGCAAACGTCAATACATCGACGCCGTCGGCACCGCCTCGATCACCCGCCGCAACCACGACGGTGTCCGCGCCGTCATCGACGAAGCGCTCCGCGACGCAGACCTACGTCTCGACCAGCTGCGCTGGGTGCTGCTGCCGCACTACGGCCGGCACCTGCTCGACACCCACTGCCTACAACCACTCGGCATCACCGACGACCGCACCCTCTGCCACGCCGGCGACCAATGGGGCCACATCGGACCCAACGACCAGATCGTCGGCCTCGCCCACCTACTCACGCGCGGCGCGGTTGTCCCCGGCGACCACGTCGCTTTGCTCGGCATCGGTATCGGCATGACCTGGACCGCCGCGATCCTCCGCATCGACGCCGCACTGCCCGGATTGGCCATCTTCGCCCCGACCTTGCGCTGGCCTTGGCAAGCGAGTTCAGGGGATTCGCAGCCCAAACAGCACCTAGGGGGCTCCTGATGCCCAACTGGAGAGATGTCGACAGCCGAGCGCACAATCCCGTCGATCTAGACCTCAACCACGAACCCGTCGCCGGACGACCGGCCGACAAGGCCGGATCCGCGGCGGCCGATCGCATCTTGCGGGCGGTGATACCCGACGCCCTCGCGGCTGTCGAACCATCCCCTCCGGAGCCGTTGCCGGTGGCTCGATTGCTCTCGTCACGTCGCGACGACTCCATGACCTTCGCGCTGCCGCGGGTCGACCGCGCCGGCCGGGCACACGACCAACAGGTTATCAACGCTGCAGCGTGGACGGCGGGCGAGAAGGTCGAGGTCATCGCGACGACCTACGCAATTGTGTTCCGTCCCCGCCCGGACGGGCTTTCCACGGTAGCGCCGACAAGATGCGTGTCCATCCCCGCAGCTGCGCGCCACCGGTTCGATATCAAAGCCGGCGACCGCGTCCTGCTCGTCGCGATCGAGCCCCATCGGATCGTCGTCGCCTATCCGCTCACGACTCTCGACAGAGCCCTCGCAGCCCTCCACGCCGCCTCGCCTGCACTATGACCACGCACCTCGCTACGACGGCCCAGGATGGCAACCCTCAGGCGCTCAGCCGGGATACCGATCTTCAGACGGCGAAACTCCTCCTCGACCGGCTCGGCGTCACCGCCGAAGAGATCACGGCGGCCGAGCAGATGGCGAGGAGCACCGTACCGACCTTTAGCGAGTACATCCCGATCGTGGCTGCTGCGACTTCCCCGAAATCAGCTGCAACCTGGTCGATCTACTGGCGAGTCCTCGGCAAGAAGTGGCCTGATCGTCCGATTGACGAGCCGACCACGTCGGAGTTGAAGGCCCTGGCCAACGAGGTACAAGCACGCGCAGCGATGCGTCCGGGAGCCCGTGGAGGCCAGGCAGCCAAGGCGACATTCACCGACGCGACAAGAACTCTGTACCGCTATGCGGTGGACGACAGGCTCGTCCGAGCTTCGCAAAATCCGGCGATGGGGCTCAGGAAGCCTCGACAGCGAAAGAACCTACGGCGAGCGCTCACCGCCCGACAGCTGATGGAGATCAACGAGGTCGCCGCGACGACCGGAACCGACCCCGCTCTGGATACCCTGCTCATCCGACTCCACACGGAAACCGCGTGCCGGCGAGGCGGAGCACTGGCGATCCGGCCATGTGACGTCAACACCGAGCTTTGCCTACTCAAGCTGAGGGAGAAGGGCGGCACGACGCGCGATCAGCCGATTTCTCCCACTCTCGCATGGGGTCTGCTGGAACACGCCGAAGAGCGTTCTCGCCACCTGACCGAGTACGACCAGCTTCTTCGGCACCGCAACGGTAACCCGGTCCGCTCCACGAGGTACGAGTCGTTTTGGAGGCGGCTCAGCAACCACCTGCCATGGATCCGGGAGTTGGGGATCACCTCGCACTGGATCCGGTACACGACTCTCACGTGGGTCGAACGAAATTACGGCTATGCCGTGGCGGCGACGTATGCAGGTCACACGGCCGGCTACCAGACCGGCAGTACCTTGACCTACGTCGCCGCACCGCTCGAGGAATTGGCCGCAGCGTTGGCAGCTTTGACGGCAGAGCCACACCCACTTGCGGCGTAGGCAAGATGACAACACGACGCATGACACCGATCCGACTCAGAAAGCCCGGTCGACAAGCAGTCCGATAAGGCGGAGCCGTAGGCGCTGTGCTGACTGCGGCAAGTCTTGCACTGAGGTGCGCCACCCTGAAGTGGTCGGAGGCGGCCGGTGATCTCATTGTCATATAAGTCGTTATACGAACTCTCGTCATGCGGACGCAGCCGGTCGCACTCAGCCTTCGACGGAGCACGTTCCCGCGGCGGCGGCGAGCGCACCGTACGCCAGTGCGCCGATCGATGAAGTGTCACACCGGAGCAGGATCACCCGGCGCAGGGATCTGCAGCAGACAACCAGCCCGTAGCTCGCGAACTTGGCTCCCAGGATCCTTCGCACCGCGATCGGCGTACCCGCCTTCATAACGGCTTCGACCAGAGGCGGCAGTTTGTCCGGGTGTAGCCGGCTCGCTCGCGAGCAGGAATAGGGACGCAGTGACCCCCGACCCCCAGGGCAGCAGACCTCTGAAACACACTGTCCAGGCCTGCGTCGTCGTACTCGCCGACGTAGCCAGCGTCCGGGGTCACGGCCGGAAGGCCCAACCGGAGCTGACGCTGGATCCAGCCGAGCTCGAGGCGGTACGTCGCCAGCGCCCGATTTTTGCCGGCGTACCGGCTGCGGTCGACCAGAACCGGCCGCCGGTAACGCCGGCCGCGGATGAGGTGCTCAGCCTTCTGGAGGAACTTCTCCCCAGTCAGCACAATGCCGCCGCCCAGGCGATCTCAGCGCTCGATCGCGATGTCCACGCCGGCATCACCGCACCCGGATATTCCGAACAGACGCCATGCCTCTACCACAACAAGTTCGGTAAGTCAAGAGTGCAGCATGTCGGACAACCCGAAGTGCTACCTCCATACGGCGCAGTCGACTTCCCCGCCATCTGCCATGACTATGATTCTGCGCATGGTGTCACCACTTTGGGGATCACTCCCGCGTATCGTCGAGAAACCGACCGCTTAGTAGGCTCGCGGGCACGAGCCCGCTTTCTCAACGACGAGGAGGTCCCCCGTGACCGATTCCCCTTCCCGTGTCGCCGTGGTCACCGGTGCCGGCCGTGGCATCGGCGCCGCCGTCGCGGCGCGGCTGGCCGATGACGGCTTCGCCGTCGCGCTGCTGGACTTGGACGAGGCCGGTGTCAAGCAGGGCGCCGAGGCCATCGTCGCCAAGGGCGGCAAGGCCGTCGGTGTCGCGCTGGACGTCAGTGACGCCGAGCAGGTCGAGGCGGCCGTCACCCGGGTCGCCGACGAGCTCGGCCCGCCGGTCGTGCTGATCAACAACGCCGGCATCACCCGCGACAACCTGATCTTCAAGATGACCGAGCAGGACTGGGACTCGGTGCTCGGCGTGCACCTCAAGGGGTCGTTCCTGATGACCCGCGCGGTGCAGAAGTACATGACGCAGGAGAAGTACGGCCGGATCGTCAACCTGTCGAGCACGTCGGCGCTGGGCAACCGCGGCCAGGTCAACTACTCCGCCGCGAAGGCCGGCATGCAGGGCTTCACCAAGACCCTCGCCATCGAGCTGGGCAAGTTCAACGTCACCGCCAACGCGATCGCGCCGGGCTTCATCGCCACCGACATGACCGCCGCGACGGCCGAGCGCCTCGGCATGGGCTTCGAGGACTTCAAGGCCGCGGCGGCGACGCAGATCCCGGTGCAGCGCGTCGGCACGCCCGACGACATCGCGAACCTGGCATCGTTCCTGGTCAGCGAGGGCGCCGGGTTCATCTCCGGGCAGGTCATCTACGCCGCCGGCGGACCGAAGGACTGAGGCAGATGCGCGAGTTCGCTTCTTTGGACGAGTTCGCCGCCGCGGTCGGCGAGCACCTCGGGTACAGCGAGTGGCACACGATCACCCAGGACCGGGTGAACAAGTTCGCCGACGCCACCGACGACCACCAGTGGATCCACGTCGACGAGGCGATGGCGGCCGCGGGCCCGTTCGGCGGCACCATCGCCCACGGCTTCCTGACGCTGTCGCTGCTCTCGGCGTTCGGCCCGAAGATCTACAAGGTCAACGGGATCAAGATGGGGATCAACTACGGCCTCAACAAGGTCCGCTTCCCGCAGCCGGTGCGGGTCGGCTCGAAGCTGCGCGCCGGTGCGGAGCTGATCGAGATCACCGACATCCCGGGCGGCAAGCAGGCGGTGTCGAAGTGGACGGTCGAGATCGACGGCGAAGCGAAGCCCGCTTGCGTCGCCGAGTGGGTCACCCGGTTCCTGGCGTGACGCCCGCCCGAGGCGGCACTTTCCCGTGAAAGTGCCGCCTCGGGCTCCCTGTACGTCATACCGACTAGTCGGTATGCTGCCCTGCGAGAAGCTGTGCTGTCCGGGGCTCCGCCCCGAGCCGGGGGCTCCGCCACCCGGACCCCCTGAAAGCATTTGTGAGGAGGCACGATGAGCCGCACTGACCCCCCGGGTCTCGCCCTGGGCCGCCTGCGCGCCCACCTGGACGCGCACCGGCCCGGACTGGTCGCCGGGGAGCTGACCGCGGACGTCGTGGAGGGCGGCCGGTCGAACCTCACCTACGTGGTGGGTGACGGCCGGTCGCGCTGGGTGGTGCGCCGCCCGCCGCTCGGGCACGTGCTGCCGACCGCGCACGACATGACCCGCGAGTTCCGCGTGATCTCCGGCCTGCGCGACACGGCCGTGCCGGTGCCCGAAGCGCTGCTGCTCTGCGAAGACGCCGACGTCGTCGGTGCGCAGTTCTACGTCATGAGCTTCGTCGAGGGCACGCCCTACCGGACCGCGGAGGAACTCGCGGACCTCGGCGAGGCACGCACCCGGGTCATCGCCGACGCGCTGGTCGACACGCTCGTCGACCTGCACGCCGTCGACCCGGCCGCCGTCGGGCTCGGGGACTTCGGCCGGCCCGAGGGCTTCCTGGAACGGCAGCTGCGGCGCTGGAAGAAGCAGCTCGACGCGTCCCGCAGCCGTGACCTGCCCGGCATCGAGGAGCTGCACGACCGGCTCGCCGCGGCGGTGCCGGTGTCGGGGAAGCCGTCGATCATCCACGGCGACTACCGCTTGGACAACGTCCTCGTCGACGGCGACGACAAGATCTCCGCGGTGCTCGACTGGGAGATGTCGACGCTGGGCGACCCGCTGACCGACCTCGCGCTGCTGGTGGCCTACGCCGAGCGCGACAAGGTGTCGCTGCAGTTCGTCTCGAACGCCAGCTCGGCGCCGGGCTACCCGACCACCGACCAGGTCGTCGCCCGCTACGCCGAACGCTCGGGGCGGGACGTCGCGCAGCTGAACTGGTACGTCAGCTTCGCGTTCTTCAAGCTGGCCGTGATCCTGGAGGGCATCTACTACCGCTACCAAAAGGGCCAGACGGTCGGAGCGGGCTTCGAGGGCGTCGGGGCCGGCGTCCCGCTGCTCATCACGCACGGCAACGAGATTCTCAAAGAGGAGAAGTAAATGGACTTCGCGTTCGACGAGAAGACCGAGGAGATGCGCGGGAAGCTCCTCGAGTTCATGGACTCGCACGTCTACCCCGCCGAGCCCGTGTTCGAGCGGCAGCTCGCCGAACGCGACGCCCCGTGGGCCATCCCGCCGGTCATGGACGAGCTCAAGGCCGAAGCCCGCAAGCGCGGCCTGTGGAACTTCTTCCTGCCCGGGGACCACGGCGCGGGCCTGACGAACCTGCAGTACGCGCCGCTCGCGGAGATCACCGGCCGCAGCATCCGGCTCGCCCCGACCGCGCTCAACTGCGCCGCCCCGGACACCGGGAACATGGAAGTGCTGGCCATGTTCGGCAACGACCAGCAGCAGAAGCAGTGGCTGGACCCGTTGCTGAACGGCGAAATCCGCTCCGCGTTCGCGATGACCGAGCCGGACGTCGCCTCCTCCGACGCCCGCAACATCGAGACCGCGATCCGGCGGGACGGCGACGAATACGTCGTCAACGGCCGCAAGTGGTACATCTCCGGGGCGATGAACCCCGCGTGCAAGATCTTCATCGTCATGGGCAAGACCGACCCGGACGCCGCGCCGCACAAGCAGCAGAGCATGATCCTGGTCCCCCGCGACACCCCCGGCCTGACGGTCAAGCGCGGCATGCACGTCTTCGGCTACGACGACAGCGACCACGGCGGGCACGCCGAGGTGCTGTTCGAGGACGTCCGCGTGCCGGTGGAGAACCTGATCGCCGGTGAGGGCGACGGCTTCGCGATCGCCCAGGCCCGGCTCGGGCCGGGCCGCATCCACCACTGCATGCGCGCCATCGGGATGGCCGAGCGCGCGCTGGAGCTGATGTGCCGCCGCGCGATCTCGCGCGAGGCGTTCGGCAAGCCGATCGCGCAGCAGGGCGTCGTGCAGGACTGGATCGCCGAGTCGCGCGTGAAGATCGAACAGCAGCGGCTGCTCGTGCTCAAGACCGCGTGGCTGATGGACACCGTCGGCAACCAGGGCGCGCACACCGAGATCCAGGCGATCAAGATCTCCACCCCGGCCGCGGTCGAGTGGATCCTCGACAAGGCCGTGCAGGTGCACGGCGCGGGTGGCGTCAGCCAGGACTTCCCGCTGGCGGCGATGTGGGCCGGGAACCGCACCCTGCGCCTGGCCGACGGGCCGGACGAGGTCCACAAGCGCTCACTCGCCCGGCGTGAGCTGAAGAAGTACCTCTCGGAGGGCGCGAAGTGACTGTCACCGCCGAAGACCTGAGCCGCCAGGCCAGCGAGTTCCTGGCCGCGCACGACCCTGAGACGACCGAGCGGATGGACTTCCTGCGGGCCCGGTTCGACGCCGGCCTCGCCTGGATCCACTTCCCCGCCGGCCTCGGCGGGCAGAACGCGCCGCGCGCCTTGCAGTCCGTTGTGGACGCTGTGTTCACGGAGGCGGGCGCGCCGGACAACAACCCGCGCCGGATCGGCATCGGCCTCGGCATGGCCGCACCGACGATCCTCGCCTTCGGCACGCCGGAGCAGCACGAGCGCTTCCTGCGTCCACTGTGGACCGGCGAGGAGGTGTGGTGCCAGCTGTTCTCCGAGCCGGGCGCCGGCTCCGACCTCGCGGCGCTGGGCACGCGGGCCGTGCGCGACGGCGACGACTGGATCGTCACCGGCCAGAAGGTGTGGACCTCGGGCGCGCACGAGTCGCAGTGGGCGATCCTGGTCACCCGCACCGACCCGGACGTGCCGAAGCACCAGGGCATGACGTACTTCCTGTGCGACATGACCGCGCCGGGCGTCGAGGTCCGGCCGCTGCGCCAGATCACCGGCGAGGCCGAGTTCAACGAGGTCTTCCTCACCGAGGTCCGGATCCCGGACACCCAGCGCCTCGGCGCGGTCGGCGAGGGCTGGAAGGTCGCGCAGACGACGTTGATGAACGAGCGCGTCGCGATCGGCGGGCACGTCCAGCCGCGCGAAGGCGGGCTGATCGGCATCGTCGCGAAGACCTGGCGCGAGCGGCCCGAGCTGCGGACGCCGGAGCTGCGTGACCGGCTCGTGCAGCGCTGGGTCGAGGCGGAGACGCTGCGGCTGGCCGGCACCCGGCTGCGCCAGCAGCTGACGAAGGGCGCGCCCGGGCCGGAGGGCTCGGCCATGAAGGTCGCGTTCTCGGAGCTGAACCAGGCGCTCACCGGCCTGGAGGTCGAGCTGCTCGGCGAAGAGGGCCTGGCGTATGACGACTGGACGTTCCGGCGGCCGGCGATCGTCGACTTCACCGGCCGCGAAGCCGGCTACCGCTACCTGCGCGCGAAGGGGAACTCCATCGAGGGCGGCACCTCGGAGGTCCTGCGCAACATCATCGCCGAGCGCGTGCTGGGGCTGCCCTCGGAGCCGCGCGTCGACAAGGACGTCGCCTGGAAGGACCTCCCCCGATGAGCCAGACTCAGCCCGATCTGCTGTATTCCGAAGTCGAAGAGGACCTGCGGGCCTCGGTCCGGGACCTGCTCAAGGCGAGGGCGAGCGCCGAAGCGCTGCTGGCACGCGTCGAGACGGCCGAGGGCTACGACCTGAAGCTGTGGCGCACGCTGGCCGACGAGGTCGGGGTGGCCGGGCTGGCGGTGCCCGAAGAACTCGGCGGGCACGGCGCGTCGGCCCGCGAGGTGGCGGTGGTGGCCGAAGAGCTGGGCCGCAGCGTGGCGCCGGTGCCGTTCCTGGGCAGTGTCGTGCTGGCGACGACGGCGCTGGTCCGCGCCGGTGCGGGCGGCTTCGTCCGCCGGCTCGCGGCGGGCTCGGCGATCGGCGCGCTGGCCGTGCCGTTGTCGACGGCGCCGGGCGCGGGTTTCCCGTCTTCGGTGACGGCGGCCCCGGACGGCACGCTGTCCGGCCGGGTGGGGACGGTCGCCGACGCGTCGGTGGCGGATCTGCTGGTCGTCCCGGCCGCGGGGCCGGACGGACCGGCGCTGTACGTGGTCGAGGCGTCGGCGACGACGGTGACCGAACTGGTGTCGTTCGACCTCACGCGCCGGGTGGCCGACGTCGTGCTGGACAACGCGCCGGCCGTGCTGGTGGCGTCGGGTCCGGACGCGGCTTCGGCGCTGGAGGAGGCTCTCCTGTTCGGGGCGGGCATCCTGGCGTCGGAGCAGACCGGCATCGCCGAGTGGGCGCTGACGGAGACGGTGTCGTACCTGAAGGGCCGCTACCAGTTCGGCCGCCCGGTGGGCGGGTTCCAGTCGCTCAAGCACCGGCTGGCCAACCTGTACACGGATCTGGTGCTCGCCCGCGCGACGGCCCGGAACGCGGCCGACGCGCTGGCCACCGGCACCGACGTGCCGGTCGCGGTGGCCGTCGCCCAGGCCCGCACCGCCCCGATCGCCGTTCACGCGACGGAGGAGGCCATTCAGCTGCACGGTGGCATCGGGATGACGTGGGAGCACCCGGCGCACCTGTACCTGAAGCGCGCCAAGGCGGACGAGCTGGCGCTGGGGACTCCGGGGAAGCACCGGGCCCGGCTGGCCGAGCTGGTGGACCTGCCCGCCTGAGAGCCGTCCGATCGCGCGTGGCACCGCCGCGACACCCGGTGTTCCGGTTGTGTCACGCGCGATCCGGTCCGTCCCGGTGATCCCTTGACGCCCCGGCCGTCCGGGTGCTGAGGTGAACACGCCTGGGGGCGGCTACCGGTTGCCCCCGCGTTTTCGAGGGGGATCCACCGATGTTGCGCACCCACGTGCGGCGCTCGACGCTGCCCGGACGAAGAAGACGCGTGGTCACGCTGCTGACCACCGCACTCCTGCTCACCGGGACGGCGGCCGTGCTGCCGGCCACCGCCTCGGCCGCCGAGCCGCCACCGCTGCCCGTGAAGACGCTGACGCGGTCGTCGTGGGCTTACACCGACGCCGCGGATCCCTTGCACATCAAGGTGAACGCCCCCGGCGACGCCCCCGTCGGCGCGAGCGTGGACGCCAAGGGGCCACACCTGTCGCGCGCCTACTACACGCTCGATCTGACTTCGCTGCTCGGCAAGCACGTCACCGCCGCCGCCCTGACCATCCCGGAGAAGCGCGCCACCGACTGCGCGCACCGGTCGGTCGAGCTGTGGTCCAGCGCCCCGGTCACCGGGAAGTCGTCGTGGGCCAAGCCGCCCGCCGAGCTGACCCGGCTCGCGACGGCCGGCGCACCCACCGGCGGGTGCCCGGCCGACCTCACCGATCTCGACCTCACCGCGGCGCTCACGAAGGCCGTCCAGGCGGGTGAAAAGACGCTCACCCTCGAGCTGCGGGTCCCCTCCGCGCACGAGCTGGACCCGCGCTACGGCCGCTGGTTCGCCAGTGACGTCAGCCTGAAGGTCACCTACAACACGCCGCCGAGCATCCCGGCGAACCTGCGCACGGCCTACCCCGACGCGCCGTGCGCGACGACCGCGCCGGGCGTGTTCACCCGGGCCTACGACATCCCGATCACCGGGCACTACGCCGACGTGACCGACCCCGATCCCGGCCAGGAGCTGACCGCGCACTGGGAGATGTGGTCGGTCGACGACCCCTCGGTGCGCCGTGACCTCGACTGGACCGTGACGGACGGGCAGGCGTACGCCCAGTTCGACAACCCGTGGCTGCCGGCGGACCACACCTACGCGTGGCGGCTGCGGGTCACCGACGGCGTCGACACCTCGGACTGGTCGCCCACCTGCTACCTCACCCCCGACAGCATCAAGCCGGAGATCCCCGAGGTCACCTCCGAGGTCTACCTGACCGACGACCAGTGGGAGCCGCGCGGCGGCATCGGCGTGCCGGGGCAGTTCACCTTCACCGCCAACGGATCCGCCGACGTCGCCCGCTACGAATACCGCTTCACCGGCCAGTCCGACTGGACCTCGGTGCCCGCCGAATCCCTCGGCGGACCGGCCACGGTGACGTTCACGCCGGCCGACTCCGGCTCGTTCTCGGTCGGCGTGCGCAGCGTGGACCGGGGGAACAACTACTCCTGGGAGCAATACCGGAGCTTCACCGTCAAGGACATCCGGCCGTACGTCTGGTCGACGC
The DNA here is from genome assembly GCF_040682155.1 of Amycolatopsis sp. NPDC051371. Classification (NCBI taxonomy): domain Bacteria; kingdom Bacillati; phylum Actinomycetota; class Actinomycetes; order Pseudonocardiales; family Pseudonocardiaceae; genus Amycolatopsis; species Amycolatopsis sp. NPDC051371. The sequence goes on along the minus strand of NZ_JBFBAG010000027.1, from coordinate 9,402 downwards.
TCTACCCGCCCTACTCCACCACCCCCGCCGGCAACGTCGGCGTGCCCGGCGTGTTCGACCTCAGCCCCGGGCTGCCGGACACCGTGAGCTACACCTACCACCTGGAGAACGCGCCGGAGCAGACCGTGGCCGCCGACGCGGACGGCAACGCCCACGTGACGCTGGCGCCGGCGCACGGCGGCCAGAACGTGCTGTACGTGCGCAACACCGGCGCCGACGGGACGGTTTCGCTCTACCGCGAGTACAAGTTACAGGTCGACACCGCACCGGACATCACCCTCGAGGGCGGGCTCCAGGTCGGTTCGGAGAGCACGTTCCGGCTCGCGCCCCGGCTGGCCGGCACGACGTCGTACACCTACTGGATCACCGGCTACCAGGACGAGCCGATCGTCGCCCCCGTCACCGTGCCCGCGGCGGCGGACGGCACCGGGTCGTTCACCTGGAGCCCGCTCGACACCCGGGCGCAGGCCGTGCGGGTGTTGAGCACGGACGCGGCGGGCACGAAGTCCGAGGTGCGGTACCTGAGCCTGTACGTCGACGGCGCGGCACCGTACGTCACGCGCACCGGAGGCGCGGACGCGCCCGGGCAGCCGGGCACGTTCACGTTCCGGTCGTCGATGAAGAACACCGCCGAGTTCGTCTACTGGCCGTCCACCGACCCCGCGCACAAGCTGACCGTGCCGGCCCGGCCGGACGGCACGGCGGAGGTCACCTGGACGCCGACCGAGGCCGGGAACGTCTGGTTCACCGCGCAGGCCCGCAACGCGGCCGGAGTGCTCTCGGCCGAGGGGTCGACGTCCTTCACCGTGTCCGACAGCCCGGTCGTCACCTCGGCCGACTTCGTCCGGGAGCCGGCCGGCCCGATGCGGCCCGGCACGTTCCAGCTGACCTCGCGGATGGCGGGCACGGTGGCGTTCGAGTTCGAGGTGGACGGCATCACGACGGACGTCCCGGCGGGACCCGACGGCCGGGCGGACGCGGCGTACACGCCGACGACGGCCGGATACCACACCGTCTACGTGTGGGCCCGGGCCGCGGACGGCCGGACGTCCGGCTGGGGGTACTACCCGTTCACCGTCACCGACCAGCCGCTGGTGGCGTCCGCGGACTACCCCACCGGTGAGCGTTCCGGCGGGCCGGGCGTGGCCGGGACGTTCACCTTCGCCCCGACCGCGCCCGGGATGACCGGGTACGTCTACCAGGTGCACCGGAACTGGCCGGACAGCGCCGACGAGCCCGAGCGGACCCTCCCGGGCGAGGCGGACGGGACGGCTTCGACCGAGTGGACCCCGCAGACGGGTGGGGACTACTACCTGACGGTCCAGGGCAAGCGGGCCGACGGTGGTCTCACGGAAACGACGTACTACTCGTTCTCCGTCGCGTTCCCGGCGGTCTCGGGCGACTGAGCCGGTCGGGGCTTCCCGGCCGGGACGCGGCCGGGAAGCCCCGATTTCGTGAATACTCTTCATTTTCTTCCGAATTTTCGCTCATCTGAGCGAAAATTCTGTGAGCCAGGCCACTCGGGAGGCAAAAGGGTGGCAAAAGTGCCCGGCTTCCCATGGTTCTCCCCACCTGTCGCGATCTAGCCTGGCGCCATGGAATTCGCCGTCGCGCCGACGGATGCCGGTACGCCCGCCGCGTTGGAGGAAATGACCGTCGTCGTCGGCGGTCACCGGCACAGCGCGCTCGCGGCCGGGCCCGAAACGGGTGAGCTCGTCCTGCTGCTGCACGGCTGGCCCGAATTCGCCGACGCCTGGACCGAGCAGCTGCACGCCCTCGGCGAGGCCGGCTACCGCGCCATCGCCGTCGACCAGCGCGGCTACGCCCGCCAAGCGCGTCCCGACGGTGTCGAGCACTACTCGATCGACCACCTGGTCGGCGACGCCCTCGCCTTCGCCGACAGCCAGGGCGCCGACCGGTTCCACCTGGTCGCGCGCGACTGGGGCGGCATGGTCGCCTGGGCGCTCGCCACCGCGCACCCGCACCGGCTGCGGTCGTTGACGGTGCTCTCCACCCCGCACCCGTCGGCGCTGCAGCGCGCGGCCGCCACCGACGACGGGCAGTTCCACGACCTCGGCTACATCCGCTTCTTCCGCCGCGGCGTCGGCAAAGCCGAGAAATTCCTCTTACGCGACGAAGCCGCGCAATTACGCGCTGTCTACAATCGCCGGATTCCGGTCGAATTCGTCGAAAGCGCCGTCGCCCGCCTTTCCGAACCGGGTGCGCTGACCGCGACGCTGAATTGGTACCGCGGCGCCACGAACGACGTATTCGACGTCCCGGCCGGGCGCATCACCGTGCCGACGCTCTACCTGTGGGGCAGCGAGGACCCGTACCTCGGCCAGAGCGCCGCGGAGCTGACGGTCCACCACATCGACGCGGAGTACCGCTTCCAGATCGTCGAGGGCGCGACCCAGTGGATGGCGATGGAAGCGCCCGACGAGGTGAGCGCCCTCGTGCTGGACCACCTCCGGCGGCACTAACCGGTCTTGCGGACCAGCCCGGTGTAGCCGACCAGCGCGAGGGTGGCCAACGCCCAGATCGCGGCCTGCACCAGCCAGATCGCCACCGTGAAGACCTGCCCGGCGGTGATCCCGGTGTTGAGGTCGCACCGTCCGCGCACCCCCGGCGACAACGGCAGCCCGCGATCGAGGCCGACGCCGATCAGCTCCACGGTCGTGCAGGGGGTACCGACAGCGGCCGTGAGGTCCGACGTCCGCTCGGCGGCGCGATGGCCCGCGTCGCCGACGTGCCCGGCCCAGAGCCCCAGCCCCCCGGCCGCGATCACGGCCAGCAAGAGGGCGGCGGCCGTGCGGCGTGCGCGGTAGCCGTACCCGGCCAGCGCACCCCACAGCCAGTGGAAGCGGCCGGCCGGCCAGCCGCCGATCGCCTCGGGCGCCCGGCGCTGCAGGTCCCGCTGCTGGGCGATGAGGATCTGCCGCGCGTTCCCGTCGTGCCCGGCGGCCCGTTCCGACGCGGCCAGCCGCTGGTAGGGCCCGGGGCGGTAGGCGGCGGTGTGGTCCCGGATGAGGGTCAGCCACTCCCGCCAGGTGACGTCCCCGAGGGAGCCGAACCGGAAGCCGTCGAGGTCCACCAGCCCGCCGGAGGAGACCAGCTCGGCGGGTAGGAAGACCGGCCCGTCGACCACGGCGTCTTCGAGGCTCACGAGGGTCCCGGTGGTGACGATCTCGGCGCCGGTGAAGCTCAGCTGACCGCCGATGTGCGCCCCGAGCAGGTGAATCGTGGCGCCTTCGCCGGCACTGGTCCCCCGCAGGCCGCTCAGCGCCAGGCTGCCCCGGACCTCGCACCGGTCGGCGATCAGCACCGGTCCCGCGTCGTTGGCGACCTCGGCGCCGGTGAGGGTGGCCGAGCCGTGGACCCGGGCCGCCCGCAGGCTCAGCGCGCCGAGCTCGGACGAGCAGGTCACCTTCACCTCGAGGAGTTCGAGATAGCTGCCGACCCGCAGGTCGTCGGCGCTGAAGGCGGGACCGGACGCGTTGGCCAGTTCCGCGCCGGGGAGCCTCAGCTGGCTGCCGACTTCGGCGTTGTGCAGCCGAAGCGCCCCTTCCTCTCCGGCTCCGGCGACGGACGCGCCCGTCAGGTCCACGTTGCCGCCGACGTGCAAGTTGTCGGCGTACAGCGCCGGACCGGCGTCGTTGGCGATCCGGGCGCCCTCGAAGTACAGCTCGCCGGCGATGTGGGCGCTGAGCAGGCGGATCGTGCCCGGCTCACCGGCCCCGGCCGCGATCACCCCCTGGAGGTGGACGTTGCCGTCGACCCGGAGCCGGTCGCCGCTCAACGCCGCCCCCGAGTCGTTGGTCAGCTCGGCGCCCTCGAGGTAGCAGTTCCCGCCCACGTGCGCACCGAGCAGGCAGAGCGCGCCGTACTCGCCCGAGCCGCGCACTTTCATGCCTTCGCCGAAAAAGCTGCCCTCGACCTGGATGCTGTCGGCGCTCAACGCCCGGCCGCGCGGGTTGGCGAGCACCGCGCCGCCGAAGTTGACCTGGCCGTCGACGCGGGCCCCGAGTAGCGAGATCGCGCCGGTCACGGTGACACCGGTCGCGTACAGACCGCCGGCCCGGAGGCGGTCGGCTCCGACGGCCGGGCCGCTGTCGTTCACGAGCGTGCCGTCGCCGAGGTCGAGCTGGCCACCGACCCGGGCGCCGAGCAGGCGGAGCGCGCCGTCTCCGCCGGCGCCGGTCACCGTGGCGCCGGCCAGGCTCAGGTCGCCGTCGACCACCGCGCTGTCGGCGTGCACCACGGGCCCGGACTCGTTGGCGAGCACCGCTTCGCCCAGAAAGACCTCACCGGAGATGTGCGCGCCGAGCAGGCGGATCGCGCCGCTGTCGCCGGCGCCGGTCGCACGCAGGCCGAGACCTTTGATCGCCCGGCACTCCAGGTCGTCGAGGTACAGCGCGGGCCCGTCGCCGCTGCGGATCTCCGCCTGGGCGAACACGGTCAGGCCGTCGACGCGGGCGTCCCGCAGGCAGAGCACGCCGAAGTCGCCGGAGCCGGTCGCGCGCACCCCGGTGAAGTCGAGGTCGTGGCCGATCCGGACGCCGGTGCCGTCGAACCCGGCGATCCGGCTGCCGGACAGGTCGAGCCACGGGAGCCGGGCGTGGCGGGCGCTGATCGTGTTCACGACCACGCAGTCGACCAGCGCGAGGCCGGTGCCGGCCTCGACGTGGTCGAGGTTGAGCGTCCCGGCGATCCGGGCGCCGCCGAGGCGCACCCCGCGGGGGTCCACCGGGCCGCGGAGGCCGAGCAGCAGCTCGCGCAGCACCCCGGCCCGCACCGGGGCGTCGGTCACGTACGCGAGGCCGCGACGGGCCGCGTCGACCAGCTCTCGCTCCGCTCCGGTCAGCTTGTCGAGAACAGGCAGCGTCACCCCGACAACTAACCAGGCGGCCGGAGCGCGTCCAGGAGCAGGTCCGCGTAGTGGTCGCCGACCTGGCGCGCCGACAGCGTCCCGCCGCGGCGGTACCACGACCCCAGGTGGTGAACCGACCCGAAGAAGAAGTCGACGACGACGTCGGCCGGCTTGTCCGTGCGGAACTCCCCCGACGCCTGCCCTTCCTCGACCAGGCCGCGGAAGCGCTCGTGGTACTTGCGGCGCTCGGCGCGCACCGCCTTCTGCTTGTCCGGCGACAGCTGGTGCATCGACTGCAGGAAGATCGTGTTGTCGTCGAGGTTGTCGATGCTGGACACGACGACGTCGGACGCGGCCGCGGCGAGGCGTTCGCGCAACGGCGCGCTCGACGAGGCGACGCTCTCCAGCTGGCGGGTCTGCTCGCGCAGGACGCGGGCGTAGATCTCGTAGAGCAGGTCGTCCTTCGAGCCGAAGTAGTGGTACATCGCGCCCTTGGTGACGCCCGCGGCCTCGACGATCTCCTGGACGGACGTGCGGTCGAAGCCCTTCTTCGCGAACAGCTTCGTGGCGTGCTCCAGCAGCCGGCGCGGCACGGCGGCCTGGTCGTCGCCGGCCGCCTCGCCCGGCTTGCGGGTGCTTGCTCGGGTCACGGCAAGTACCCCCTTCTCAGTCGAACGCACAGGATAACGGCTCAGCGGGCCCAGTCGAGGAACCGCCGGGGGTTGTCCACAAGCATCGTCGATATGTCCGTTTCGGACACCCCGCGTTCCCGCAATGCGGGCAGCACGTCCCGCGTGATGTGCAGGTAGTGCCAGTTCGGCGTCAGCACGGGCAGCTGGTCCTCGGGCAGCCAGTCGATGTAGCAGGACGCGTCGTGCGAAAGCACCATGCTGCCCGCGTAGCCGCGTTCGCACAGCGCGGCGACCGTGTTCACCCGCTCCTCGAACGGCAGCAGCAGGTCGAGGCCGAACCGGTCCATGCCGAGCAGCGACCCGCGGTCGGCCAGCTCGGTCAGGTAGCCCAGGTCCGTCGAGTCGCCGGAGTGCCCGAGCAGCACGCGGCTCAGGTCGACGCCCTCGTCTTCGAAGATCGCCTGCTGCTCCAGCCCGCGCCGGGTGCCCGCGTGGGTGTGCGTCATGATCGGCGCGCCCGTCTCCGCGTGCGCCTTCGCCACCGCGCGCAGCACGCGCTCGACCCCCGGGGTCACGCCCGGTTCGTCGGTGGCGCACTTGAGCAGCCCGGCCTTGACGCCGGTCCCGGAAATCCCGTCCCGGATGTCCCCGACGAACATCCCGACGAGCGGGTCCTCGCCCTGCAGCATCGTGCCGGGCCCGCGGAAGTGCAGGTAGTGCGGCACGTCGTTGTAGGTGTAGAGCCCGGTCGCGACGACGATGTTGACCTCGACCTCGGCGGCGACCCGCTGCACGCGCGGGATGTACCGGCCGAGGCCGATCACCGTCGGGTCGACGATCGTGTCGATCCCCGCGTCCTTCAGCTCCTTGAGCCGCCGGATCGCCTCGGGGACGTGCTCGTCTTCCTTGAAGCCTTCGTGTTCGGGGTAGTTGACGGCGAATTCGGGGCTCAGCACGAAGAGGTGCTCGTGCATCAGCACCCGGCCCAGCGCTTCCGGCGCGATCGCGCCGCGGACGGTCTCGACCACCGTCATCCCCTCGCCCGCAGTTCGCGGCGGAGGATCTTGCCGCTGGTGGTCTTCGGCAGCTCGTCGAGGACTTCGATCGTGCGCGGGTACTTGTAGGCGGCGAGCCGTTCCTTGCACCAGGCAACCAGCTCCGCCGGGTCGGCGTTCGCGCCGGGCGCCGGGCTGACGTACGCCTTGACCGTCTCGCCGCGGTACTCGTCGGCGATCCCGACGACGGCCGCCTCGCGCACGGCCGGGTGCGTGTACAGGACGTCCTCGACCTCGCGCGGCCAGACCTTGAAGCCGGACGCGTTGATCATGTCCTTCTTGCGGTCGACGACGTAGACCCAGCCGCGTTCGTCCATGAACCCGATGTCGCCGGTGAGCAGCCGGCCACCGGGCAGCGCCTCGGCCGTCGCGTCCGGGCGGTTCCAGTAGCCGGAGACGACCATCGGGCCCTCCACGGCGATCTCGCCCGCCTGACCGAACGGCAGTTCTTCGCCGTTCTCGCCGAGGATGCGGACGATCGTGTCCGGCACCGGCAGGCCGATCGAGATCGTGCCGGACTCCGGGTCGATCGGCGCCTCCAGGGTGCCGGGGACGACGACGCAGCCGGCCGTCGTCTCGGTGAGGCCGTAGCCGTTGTGGATGTAGTGCCCGGTCTTCGCGCGGAACGCCTCGACGACGGCGGGCGGCAGCGCGGCGCCGCCGGAGTAGAGCAGCGCGAACGACTCGAAGTGGTCGCGGCTGAAGGACGGGTGGGCCATCAGCGCCATGTAGGCCGTGGACGGTCCGACCGTGTACGACGGCCGGTGCTCGAGGAAGGCGTCGAGCACGACCCCGGCGTCGAAGCGGTAGGCGAGGGCGAGCGTGCCGCCGATGTCGATCGCGGAGCCGACTTCGCAGACCATGCCGGTGATGTGGAACAGCGGCGCGAGCCCGAAGAGCGTCGAGCCCTCGGGGAGGCCGCTGAACGAGCCGAGTCCCGCGGCGTTGATGCCGATGTTGCCGTGGGTGTTGGCGGCGCCCTTCGGCGTGCCGCTCGTGCCGGAGGTGTAGCTGATCAGCGCGGTGTCGTCGAGCGCGAACGCGGGTTCCGGCGGCTTCGGACCCGGGGTGGCGGCGGCTTCGAGGAATTCGATGGCGCCCGGCGTCTCCTCGCGGGTGACCTTGCCCAGGACGCGCTCGTCGTCGCGCGTCTGGAACTCCAGCTCGCTGGTGGTGAGCGCGATGCCGACGCCGTTTTCGGCCGCGGTCTTGCCGATGTAGGCGTTCCAGCCGCGCTGCGAGCAGACGACCGCTTTGACGCCGGCGTCGGTGAAGACGTGGGTCAGCTCGCGCTCGCGGTACATCGGGTTGACCGGCACCACGATCCCGCCGGCCTTCCACGCGCCGAGCAGCGCGACGACGAACTGCGGGATGTTCTGCAGCACCAGGGCGAGCCGGTCGCCGCGGGCGAAGCCGTGCTTCGTGAGGTACCGCGCGACGCCGTCGGAGAGTTCGTCGACCTCGCGGTAGCTCAGCCGCGCGTCGAAGTAGGCGATCGCGGCCCGGTCGGGGACGTGGTCCACCGCGCGGCGGAACGACTCGGGCAGCGTCGTCGGCTTCGCCGGTTCCGCGTCCCGCGCCCGTTCGTCGTAGCTCGCGAGCCAGGGCTTCGCGTCGTACCAGCTCATCCAGTGACCTCCCTTGGACACCGACCGGTCGGTATGGCGACGCTAGGAGGCAGCGGCGGTCCGCGTCAAGACCCGGCTTCGCCGGGAAATGCAGAACACGCCTTTCACTGCGGAATACGGACGCCGGTTCGGAATGGTTCAGATTCTCTCTTTTCTGCGCTCCACTCTGGACAAATCCCTGGTGGAGCAGCGACGATGGCGTCCGCGGCCGGTTCGGCCGCACCATTCGGAACAACCGCGCGCTGCCCGTGTGGACCCTCTATGTTCACGCTAACTTGGAGTGATTCATGCCTGCTACCGGTGGACGACACCGCCTCTCGCGGCGGACGAAGATCGCGACGGCGGCCCTCGGCCTCGGGATCGCGGCCGGAGCCCTGGTCATCGCGACGACCGTCGGCGACCCCGGCGCCGCCAACGCGGCGGGTGCCGCCTCGAGCGGACAGATCACCTGCCCGGACGTCGCCTCGCGGCTCCCCGCGATTCCCGCTCAGGCCCAGGCCGAGGTGCAACGCAACCTCGACCTGCTGAACACGCAGATCAGCGAAGCGAACAACCGCCTCGTCACCACGGCCGGGCAGGGCGGCCCGAACTTCGTGCAGAACGCCATCCTCGGCCCGCTGACGGACAAGCGGACGTCGACGATCGACCGGATCGCCATCGCCATCGGCCGTCAGGGCGAGAAGCCGCAGAACCTCGGCGGGCTCGCGACGTGCTCGCTGGGCGGGCAGGCGAACACCGGCACCGGTGCCGGCACGGTCTCGACCGCGCCGGCCCCAGGCACGGGCCAGACCGGGAACACCGGCAACACCGGGAACGCGGGCGGCAACGCCGGGCAGATCAGCTGCCCGGACGTCGCTTCGCAGCTCCCCGCCATCCCCGCTCAGGCCCAGGCCGAGGTCCAGCGCAACCTCGAGCTGCTGGACACGCAGATCGCCGAGGCGAACAACCGCCTCGTGACCACCGCCGGGCAGGGCGGCCCGAACTTCGTGCAGAACGCCATCCTCGGCCCGCTCGAAGACAAGCGCGTCGCGACGATCAATCGCATCGCCACGGCGATCGGCCGCAACGCCGACAAACCGCAGGGCCTCGACGCCCTCGCCCCCTGCAGCCGTTGACCGGGAGGTCGTGAGTGAGAACCCCTCCGGATCGTGCACCCGTCCGCCTACCCCCTCATCGGGTTCCCGCGGGGCAGCGGCGCCGTGTTCGAGCCGCACGCC
>NZ_JBFBAG010000026.1:0-158863 GCF_040682155.1 Amycolatopsis sp. NPDC051371 | reverse complement strand
TGTAGGACCGGCGCTTGCGAGGAGGCATGAGGACATCCTTTCAGCAGGACGATGGGTCCTGCTAACTCGGTGTCCACTACCCGGGGTGAACCTCACGGCAGCGTGCGGCAGGTGCACGTGACAAGTCAGCGTGGGCAGCACATGCGCCAGACCCGAGGCACCCAGTTGCCTGTTGTACGAGTGAACGCTGTCAGAATCGCGACCTTCGATGTCCTGCTCGGATACAGCCCGGATCAGGTGATCGAAGTGCCAGAGCAGCGACTCGAACGCTTCCGCGCTCACCGACGAATGCTCGGCTGCTTCCACACTCAACTGCTCGACCGACGTCCGCGGCGCAGACCCAGTACCGACGAGATGCCGCGCCCCGCCGTGCAGCACGAGCCGGCGCTCACCGCCACTGGGATACAGATCCGTGGGCTGATCGACATCCAGGAACACAGCCGTAGTGCCGAACGTGGTGTAGGCCATCGGTGCTTCGAACTGGACCCACTGGCCTGGTATCACGTCCTCGGTGAACCACACCGGCTCCTGCCCTGGCCTACGGTCGAGATCGGCCACCGCCCTGTCGATGTCGGGGAACTCGCGACGGCCAGCCCCGGCCTCGAACTCGACGTCACCCAACCCCAAAGGGGACTTTCAGTTTCACTTTGACCCGCGAAAGCAGGCTGCGCCGTCGGCCGCGATCGAAGGTTGCGAACTTCCCGTCCGACAAGTACACCAGTTCACGCACCACCACATGTTCCCACGTCGTGACGCTGTCAGGCAGGTCACAGCGCTGACCTGACCGTACAGATGCCTGGGGACTGCTGCTTCGGACTCCGCCGCTCGGCGCTGTTACCGGCTACTTGCCGCCGTGGCCTCGTTCAGCATTTCCCGCACCACGCGATCGAGTTTCCTCAGGTCGCCGCCAGTCTGTAAACGGTCCGCAGCGATCATCACCGCGTCATCTTCGAGCCCATCCAGCCAGGCCCGAATCAGCTCGGGGCCAACCCGCAGCGGATGCAACGCGAGAGTCTCGGTGAGACCTTGCCGCGCGGTCGCAGCCTGAATCCGCCACTCCGACCGCTTCAACGCCGGCTTCCCGGAAGCCGCGGACACCGCAGCGCGCAGGTCGTCATGACCGACCGTGATATCTAGGCCCACAGGAAGCGGGCTCACGTCGCGTGTACCGGCGATCAAGTGCGGGATCGCCGTGGCGCGAACCCATTCCTCCAGCCAGCCCAGCTCTTTCATCACGATGTGCCAGCTGCCGGTATGGGGACGTTGAATCGATACCTCGGGCCAGATTGTCACGGGCACCCGCTTGTCAGCCGGCCCGGTCGCAAGAATGTTCCCGGCGTGTATCGGACCGCCGACCATCGTCGTGATCGACGGCTCTGGCCTATCGAGCCTGACAGATCCAAGGCGCGCCGCCACGACCGCGGGAGTGCGGTGCTTCGCCAGATTGGTGTGCTCGGCCAGCACTCGCATCGGGTGATTGTCTACGTTCGTGCGCTGATACGGCTGTAGCAGGCGAAGGCGGTCCACCAGTGGCTCACCTTCGTGCAGAGGCGGAAGGCGTCGGCGGCGGCCGTTGTTCAGCCACTCGACAAACTTCGCCTCGCTGACCGCGGCCGGCATCTCGATCCCCTTCGCCTCTTCGTCGGTAAGTTTCCGGCCAAGCGTGTATTCGACCTCGGCGAAGATCGTGTGCTCGATGACCGCCCGCAACTGAGTCATCGCGTCCGCCGCGTACCGTGCCGCCGCAGCGGGCAACGGTGCGACAGCCTTCACCCGCACCATGGCGACTTGGCCCTCGGCGACGTTCTCCAGCGTGAACGGACCCCGCTCGAAATAGTCATGCAACATTTCGCCGACACGCGCGATGAGCGTGTCGGCGTGCGCGAGCGTGTACGCGGCGTGGACCTGATGCTCAGGAGGCCACGCGAAGTCCCGTCCAGACGGAGTCATCACGGCAGCGTAAGCCCCACCCTCAGAGCCGTCTCCAGATTTCTGGTTCGCCGTGTCGCTCCTGGCCTCTTGTGCAGGGAGCGAACACGGACGCGGAACCGGTGTTGCCAAAGATCAACAGATGGTCAGGTCGGCACTATGCCCCCTGACTTCGGCACAGTTAGCCAGCAGCGGTGCGTAGCCGTCACTGTACGGGCGACCAAGGAGCGTTAGTCGATCCGTACAAATCAGGCCCCGGCGTACAGTGCCGTGATGCTCTTCACGCCCCTGCACCGGGAGCTCGGCCTGCCGCCGGGACCGTTGACTGACGATATGGTGAACGCCGCGGTCTCCGCCGGTGTCGCGGAGACCGACGACCTCGACTGGAAGAAGCCGCCATTCCCCGACCCGAAGGAACTGGCCAACAGCGATGTGCCGAAGGACATCGCGGCCATGGCCAACCGCGGCGGCGGACTGATCGTCTACGGTGTCAAGGAAGAGCAGAAGAAGGCCACAGGACGAGCCGACATTGGCGAGATACCAGAGACCTACGAACGCACCTACCACTCCGTCGCGGTCCGAAGCATTCACCCACCGGTGTTCGGCCTGGGGTTCTACCGGCTGGGCGAGGCCCCGGAGCGCGCGGTCGCGGTTGTCGTGCCGCCGAGCGTCGACGTGCCGCACCTGATCTACCGGGGCGAGTATTTTGGAGCGCCGATCCGCAACAACGCCGACACCGTCTGGATGCGCGAACCGCAACTCGAACGGCTCTACCGGGCGCGCCTCGACGACCGTCGCAACGCCGACCAACGACTCTTCCAGGACTACCAACACGCACGCCAGCAGCACGTCACCGACGAGCGTGTGTGGATCATCGGCGCCGCCCGCCCGCGTGTCACCCCGACGCTCACCGCTCACATGACACAAGACGACGCACGACAGATCATCGAAGACGCGTCAACCCTGACTCGCCTCATCCTCCCGGACGGTCTGTATAACCATCCGCTCGGTGCAGTTGCCGATTTCCCCCGGCCCGGACTACGGCGATGGGTCACGCCACCAACCAGCACCAGCGACAGGTCAAAGTGGAAGGAGGCATGGGCCAGCGTGCACTTCGACGGCGCAGTCTCCCTCGCCTCCGTCATCGGCGGAATCCCGACCGATACCGGGCACTATGCACCGCCGACCACGATCGCCTCCCGCCGGATCGAATGGTTCGTCACCGACCTGCTCGCCCTGACCAAGAAAGCCGCCGAGACACTCAACGTGTCCGAGTACGAGCTACGCATCGGCATTGAACATGACAACCACGAGCCATTGACCATCACGACCGTCGACCAGTTTGGACATGACCTCGGCGGCATCCTCCCTGTCCGACACTTCATCCCCGTCGAAACCAGCATCCGAACCGACGTCGCCGACGACAGCTACATCGACCAAATCCGACAAGCGGCGCTCGACGTCGTCAACCAGGCCGGCATCCGCAATCTGATCGCCATCACGTCGAAAGGCAACTAGCGACTCGGTCGACAGCGTCGCCACGTTCCGACGGTTCAGCGGCTGAGTCGCAGCCCCGTCGCGCCCAGCTTCTCCTCGTGGACGTGTCTAGTCGACGCCTGTGTTAAAAGTTCTTTTCTTGTTCAAGGCGCGGCCCCTGCGAGGCCGCGCTGCCGGGACGGGCACCGGGGCATGCGGCCTGGCGGCCGGTCCCCGGACCCGCCCGGCAGCACCCCGTCGGCCGAAACAACACACGAGCCGACTCCGCCTACTCGCCGCCACTCTCGGAGCCGTCAAAACGCGGCAACTGCGGGATCGGCGGTTGCACTGCCTCCGGCGGCTCTGGCACATCGATCCCGGGACCAGCCGGCACCGGTGCACCCAAGATCTGCGCCCGCTCATCCTCCGACAACGGGTATCGCCAACCCAGCACGTCGAAGGCAGCGAACGCCAGATCGCCCAAGATGGCGTTCCTGCCTTCGACAGTCATCGTCTTAAAGTTCAGCTCCAGGTCCGAGGACTCCTCGTCGGTCGGGTGCAGCGTCAGCGAGCGAACCCGGAAGTCGTCGTTGATCGTCGAGCTGATCGTGTCCACATCGGCGAACACGTTCGAACCATCCTCCGCCGATACCCGCACCCGGCGGGTCATACCTTGCAAATCAACCGACGACAGCGACGATGTCGACAAATTGGGCCACACGTCTTCCCACCGCACCAGCATCTGGTCGTCCCGGCTGCCGCCCTTGCGCTTGTCCGCGGTGAAACTGACCCGCCACGCGCCTGCGGTGGCGGCCAGCATCTTCGCCTGCACCGTCCATGACGGAGCCGGCCGTTCCTGCTCGACAGCCTCCGGAGAGAACGACACCAACGCCCGCGCTGCTCGCCACTCACCCAGGTTCGCCACGACTAGGCGGTTGAGGTCTTCTAGTGTGATCGTCTCCGCGAGCTGTTCCAGCTGCTTGAGCGAGATCATCCCGCCGATGTACCGCCAGAACGCGTCACTCTCGAGCGCGTTGGCCCGATCCAGCAGATACGGCAGCAAGATCCGAAGCTCATCGAGCTCCAGCTTCCCGCCAATCAACCGTCGATTGTCATCGAGGTCGGCGCGCTGCTCGAACAACCGTGTGTCGCCAGTGCGGGCAGCACGCACGATGTCCGCCGCCCGTTGCAATCGGGTCGCTGCTTCCGGCCGGAAGATCTCGGTAATCGTCTCCTCGAAGCCGGCGAGATATGCCAGATCCGCTTCGACATCGCCGGCCGGGGGTGTGGCTTGCAGCCGTTGCGCTGTCCCGCTGATCAGCAGCCCCCGGCCACCGCGCACGACATTGCGGCGGAACAAGCTCAACAACGGCTCCGACACCGAGCCGGTATCAGGAGTGTCCTGCTCGACGGTGAACCCGTCGATCGCGGGCGCGTTCGTTACCAGAGCACCCGACTCGGCCTCGAACTCGCCACGGAAATCCGCAGCGACCGAGACATCGTCGTGACGGGAATCCAGCGAGAAGAACACCGGAGCCGAACCACCCAGAAGATCAACATCGCGTGCCGCTTGCGCCGACCGCAAGTTGTAGCGCAGGTACACCTCACGCACTTGCCGGTCACCCGCCCACGACAACACCAGATCCGGGGCATAGCTGTGGTTGAAGTAGTCGGTGTTGGTGATCTCCGCGCACGGGTCCAGGAGCTCGATCTCGCTGATCACCGCACCCTTGATCCCCTCGATCACATCAGTCTGATTGGACGAGTTCAACGCCGCGGCGACGGCGTCCTGCAACGAGTTGCCCGGCATGGCTACGCGCCCTCCCTCTTCAAGTGCATCATCGCCAGCTTCAGTTCCTCAGGACTCAGCACCAGCTCGTGTTGGCGATCGGACAACACCAATAGCCACAGACGGTTCGACACCAGCCGACACAGCTCGTCGTCGATCTGGACATCACCGGCACTTTCGGGCAGCTTCAGCCGTTGCGCGTGTTCTTTGACCGCATCACGTACGTAGTCATGGTGAGTCAGCTTCGCCCAGTTGTTCTGACTGAACGGATGCCAGGTGACCCACATGAACTCGGCTTCGTCGTCCATATCGTTCTGGCAAGCGCGAGCGGTGACGCTGTAGATGTCGGCGAGATACTCGGTGTACATGCCGCCCTGGCCGCCGACCACCGAGTACTTCTTCGCCTCCACGAACAGTGGATGTCGCCGCTGACCAAGAAAATGACCTGATAGGTCATAAACTTTCTTGCTGCCGTCGAGCCGCTGACGCTTGCACATCGACTCGTGGTCGTAGGCAGTCCAGGGCAGTCGAAGATGTGTCGTGCTCTCCAGGTACTGCTTGGCCCGAAACACACCCTCGCGGCCTGTCTCTTGCGACTTCTCAGCAGGCATAACCGCGCAGCCTAGTAGCCGATCACCGCCTCGTCAGCCAGCAATCACCTCCGCCGATCCAGGAGATCACGAAATGAAACTTCCTACCGCCAACCGAGTGAAGAAACCCACCCGACCAGGGCTTACCGCGCGGTAACCACCGATTCACCTTGCCCGCCGGGACCGCATTAGCGATCAACTTCCAGGCAGGCATGATGTCGCGATGTTCTCGTCTCTCCTGCCAGCCATTACCGGCTTGACCGGTGTTTTCCTCGGCTACCTCGGATCGCTCCACATCCAGAGAAGAAACGCCCGCGCCGAGCTACAACGACGGATCGCCACCACCGCAGGCGAGGCCCTCGCCGCGGCCGGCGAACTGCAGACCGCGTTGGAGGCCTACCGGCTCCAATGGAGCACCTGGCGCACCACCTGGCCCACGATCGCCATCGCAGCCGCCGACCTCATCGCCGCCGACCGGACCTGGATCAAAGCTGCTCCCACCGCGTTCCACACCGCCGACCGGTTCCGACGCGACCGGGACGAAGCCGCCAGGACCACACTGACCGCACCCATAGCGCGCCTGACAACTGCGCTGGTCGCCGTGTCATTCCTGGAGTACCGGGAGCTGCGAATCTCCGCGGACGCGCTCCGGGAGGCGGTCGCAGGTCTCCTGCCACTGGCGAACAAGACCGCAGTCCGCGAACGCCAACTTGACGCCCTCAACGTTCGTATCCGCGACTTTCGCGGCGATGTCGACCGCGTGCTTGATGAACCACGTGAGCTTCACAGGGGTCGCTGGCGCTTGTTCCGCCGCGGCACACGCCGATCCCACCAGCCGGCAGTCCAGCAAGGCGACACACCACAGCGGTTGAGCCGCTCGTAGACCGAGGAGGCACGGGTCTGAAGAGCGAAGACAGATCGCCTGGTCGATGCCGTCGTAGTCTGTCAGTCATGCACCCGTCCCCAGGCGAACCAGCCACGCAGGGCTTCGACATCGAGGAGATCCTCGACCGTCGCTGGCTCTACGCCGACGAGTTCACCAAGATCGCCGGCGAGATCCGGCTCTGGGACGAAGACAACGTACTGGAACTGCTGCGCGCCCTGCTCATGCAATCCGGCCCCCTCGGCGTCGACGCCGAGCGGTACCGACAAATCGACCGCTACCCCGACCTGCCCACCGGACCGGCACGCGAGTACTGGCGATCTCCCAGACTGTGGACGGCGCGATCCGATACCCCAGCCGGGCCAACTCGCCCTGGACTCTGCGGTGGCCCCACCGCGGGTTCTCATGCGCCAAACGCAGCACCAGCCTCTTCAGCGCAGCCGCCGTAGGTGGACGCCCAGCGCGTCGACGTCGAGCGGTGTAGTCCACTTTCTGGCGATCAGTCGGCGGTGCCAGCTCAGCAGTATCCCTGGGGTGACCATGAAGACACTGCGCCAGCGGCGGCGCGGGACCAGCGACGACAGCGCGGCCAGCCAGAACCGGTCTGCGCGCTCATAACGGACCGGACCGTTAACCCTGTCGCCGCAGCAACGCGTTCTGATGTCGGAGAACGAGCAACTCGGCGTCCTTGCCGGCATCCCGGCGCAGCAGGATCGCCGGCACGGACAGCAACGCTCGAGTTGTTCGGTACAGCAACGAAATGATCATCCGGGTAGCATCTCAGCCGCCGAAGAGGAGCTGCGCACATGGGCTCCCACCAGCGGCGATGACTTCCCGAGCCCCGCAGGCTCCGGCGATTTCCCGGGTGCTTGGCTCACCGGCCTGGAGCTGCAGTTCGCGCATCGCGGCGAAGAGCTGACTCAACGCCTGGTCCGCCACAGCTTGGTTCTCCCGGGTCCGCGGCCACACGCTCTGTCAGCGTCCGTACGCCAGCGTAAACCATTCGGCGCGCACCGTTCACCAGCTGTCCAACGAGGCGAGATTGCCGAGCTCCGGGCCCATGCGAAGAACTTGCTGTGGTCGGAGCCGGGCGGACACTGCCAGAACCCGCAATGCCGTGCCGACCTTCGGCGGCCTGCCGGGTACTCCCATAGCGACGCGCACCTCTTTCGAAAACTGGAGGTATCCCGTAAATAGTTGACGTCGCCCCGGATGTAACAAGCCAGGAGGAGCGTCCGACAGAAGTGAAGTGTCCGATGGCGACGATGACGACGGCGAAGAGCGCGAGAGCGGCGGCCTATTTGGCCAATTCTCTTCATTTGCACGTCATGGAACCGCCGACAAGCGACAGATGTGGCGAAAGTCGCCGGAACGGAAGTCCTTTAGGCGACTGACTGTTTCGGTGACAGCAATCGCCTTACTGACAATAATTGCAGGCAAGCAAGGCTTACTTCTGCTGCTTCGAATCTTTGATCCGGCCGCAACTAATTCGATCACCTCCTGGACATTCGAAAACATTCTAGCGTTCTGTTCGATATTGTCGTTCTTTATTGCCAGATGGAAGTTTCGTCAAGCCTTCAGCGAGTTTTCAGATCGATACGATCTCGAACTCGCACTAAGTCACGTTGACGCTTCAGTGGGCGGCGAAAGGGATTCAAACGCCCACGATCTCACCCTTACCGACCTTTGGCATCAGAACCAAGAACGACTGAGCGCGTATCACACTATGGCGACAGGTCAAGCCGCCAAGAGTTACCGCAACGGTCAGAACGCAACAGTAGCGGGGTTTGTGGTCCTACTATTTTCGGTAATCTTCGCATCCGTGACTAGTTCGCTTACGGGCGCCTTGGCGGCTGGTGGAATCGGCGCGGTAGGTGCAGTGCTAACGGCCTATCTCACTCGCACCTTCCTGCGGATGCATGAGTCGTCTTCGCGGCAGTTGCGGTCGTACTTTGACCAACCTGTTGACCTATCCCGCATCCTCGCCGCTGAACGACTGTTGAACATGATCTCCGACGACGCCCGCCGCGGTGAGGCGATTGTCGAACTCATTCGAACCAATAATCGATTGCCTGCCGAGACCGTAGACGGATCCGAGATGAAGCTGAGGTCCGAACCCGGCTCATGATTCGGGTGCCTCGTCTCCGGCGTTCGGCAACTGTCCCGCTTCGGCAGGTGGCCAGTCGCGGACGTCCGACAGGTCGCCCCGTCGGTACACGCCGACAACCTGGTGCACCCGGCCGAGCTTGCGGTCGCTGTGAACGGCCCGGCGCCATGCAGAAGCGTCGCCGCCGGCGCGGCGACCAGCCCCGCGGGTAACGCCAAACCGTCAGTGCCGAGTTCTGCCAGCAGCACACAAACGAATCCGCCAGAGTCACCGACCGACGGGCCACTGATTGCGCTCGACCGCGAGACCACTGACATCGACCCGAGCTGCGTCCAGCGACCACAAATAGCGCCTTGGCGGTTGGCTGACGGAACTGCCACCGCTATGCGGAGATACTGCGCTCTGCACGTACCAGCTTCACTAGGGCGCGCGACCGGTCTGCGCCTACACCCAGCGCCTTCCGGAGGTTCTCGGCAGAGACCGGACGCTGATGCAGCTCGCGATGCCGCCGATCCTCATGCCGAGCCCGTTCCAGCAACTCAGCGTCCACGTTCACCCCTTCCGGGTGGCCCGCCGAGACGCCGTCGGAGTCGGTGGTCTGCGCACAGGCAACGCCAGCCGGGCGCTCGGTGGCTGATACGGCGGCCAACGCCTGCAACAGGACCGGTCCGACCTCCGACCAGCCGATCAGCAACAACGGACCCACCGCATCGAACAACGCCTTTCCCACCTCACCAGCGATCAACGGCTCAGCGACATTCAACGCCAACGTCACCACACTCGACGCCAACAACAGCCGCCGAGCCGGCCGAATCACCTCAACAGGAGCGCCCCGCAACGACAGGGACCGAATGGCGACCAACAGACCGACCACCGACAGATCGACCGCAGGCGCCACCAACGGCGCGACCCAGGCCGGTACCCCCAGCCGGAGGGCCAAGGTCAGCACGTTCCCGAAACCGAACAAGAACGTCAGAGCCACGATGACCGCCACGATCAACGTCACCGCCGACAGCACCGGATCACGTTCCCCGCTCGGGCTCAACACAGCAACCACCCTGCCCCGCGGTCCACACCACGAACCACGAACGACCTGCACGAACAGCCCGGCAGAATCCGACACGGACGTGCCCGAGAAGTGCCCGAGAGGTCTCGCACACGTCGACAGTAAGCGGTATAGTTCGATACAAGTGATGTCCGTTGACCAGCCGAAAAGGTCTTGTCCGACATCACTCGGCACCACCCGACACCCCAAAAAGCGATCTCTTAACCAGCGGGTTCAGATTCGATCGGTATCTGACTCGACTTGGTCCGCGCTCGTCGTTGGCAGCACGACCTTCGCCGTGCGAAGCGGGCACTGGCCTGGGCTCCTTCCCGAGCGGCGCTTCGGTAACGCTGAGGTCGTCTAAAGTTTCGATCGCACCACGTCCTTCTCGGCCAACGTCATGCAAGCGGGTGAGGTTCTCCGGTGAGCGCGGCCAGCGCGGCGGCGACTTCCTGAAGGCTGGCCCGCACGTACGTGGTTGTGGTTCCGGCGTCGCCGGCTGAGTCGGCGTGTCCTGCGTAGGCGCGGGCGACGGCGTAGCCGAAGTTGCGTTCCACCCAGGTCAAGGTGGTGTGGCGAAGCCAGTGGGTGGAGATCTGCTGGGTGGCGACCCATGGCAGGTGCTTGCCGAGCCGGGCCCAGAGGTGGTCGTAGCGGCGGGTGGTGATCGGCCGACCGTCGGCGTAGCGCAGCAGCTGACCGTCGCGTGGGGCGCCGCGCTCGGCGGCGTGACGGACCAGGTGCGCCATCAGCGTCGGCGAGACCGGTTGCCAGCGAACCGTCTCCCCCTTCTCGCGCAGGAAGATCAGGCACTGGTCCGGGTCGAGGTCTTGCGGCCGGAGCGCGAGTGCGCCACCTCGGCGGCAGGCGGTCTCGGTGTGCAGCCGCAGCAGCAGGCTGTCCAGCGCCGGATCGTTGCCGGAAGTTGCGACGGTTTCGTTGATCTCGGCCAGCCGGGTATCGGCCACCGCGCGCCGGGTCGAGGGCAGGCGGCGGGGTTTCGCGACCTTGCGGGCGGGGTTGTCGGCAGCGGCGATCAGTTTGTCGTCTTCGGCGTGCCGGTAGAGGCAGCGCAGCGCGGCGATGAGGTGCTCGCCGGCGCTGCGGCCGCCGCGTGCGTTGCGCCGAGCCACGACGTTGACTTTCACGTACTCCACCAGCTGCTTGATCTCCGACGGCGTCGGCTCGTCGAGGTGGCGGTCGCCCCAGTGTTCGGCGATGCGGTTCCAGTAGGAGCCGTACACGCGGCGGGTGCCGTCGGTGACGGCGGCCGAGACGGTCGGGATGTACTCCGCGAACGTCGGCACCGGCGGCCGGTCGACGGGTGCAGCGAAGAGGTCTTCGGCTGAGACGCCCATCCGGGCCAGCAGCAGCCGAGCCGCGTCCAGCTCAGCAGCAGTCGCCGCCGACGGCGGTGTCTGCGCGGTCATCCGAGATCACCGCCGAGCAGCTCGGCGTGGCGTGCGGCGAGCAGGTCGTCGAGCACGGCGGGTGGGTGCACGATCAGCACGTCACGCCGGGGATCTGCGGCCAGCAGGACGCGGTCGCCGGGAATCAGGCCGCAGCAGTGCCGGACGGCGGCAGGCAGCCGAAGGTGCCCCTGCTTGGTCACGCTGAAGACGCCGTATGTGTCGGGGCGGATGACGAGCAGCCCGTGGGACTCGCGGATATCGAGGCGGCTACCGGGCTGCCAGCCGAGGGCGGCAATGATCGCGTGGTCGGCAACGCGGCCCCGGCAGTCCACGGCTGCCAGCCCGTACACGGTGGTGCTCGTGCGCGGCGCCGGCACAACAGGTAGCGGCAGCGTTCGCCGACCGATTGAGGGACCAGCCGGGGCGCCCGTGGGATGCCCGCCGCCAGGAGGAGCCGGAAGGACCAGCGGCTTGATCACGGCGCCGGTCATGACGACCGCCCCAACCGAATGCGGAACAGCCAGGAAGACGCTGACTTAGCGTGTTGAAGTGCGTTCGAGCACTGATACGTCAGTTGTGGCAGCCTTGCCACGAATATGTGTCCGAGGGGGGACTTGAACCCCCATGCGTGGGATATCTCCCGTGTTCAGGGAGATCATGCGCTCATGTTAGCGCAGAGTCACGTCGCCCGCAGCTACCTTCGGCGCCGGGACAGACTTGACGGCAGCTGGCCCACCCATGGTCGCCACGCTCCAGGTGTACCTGGCCATCAGGATGGTTGCAGTCGGCTGGTGGGTGGGTGGCCTCCGAGTGCGCTGTGGCGCCGATGAGTGTTGTAGTGCTCGAGTCAGGGTGCAAGGGCTGCTGTGCGTTCGGTGTTGCTGGTGAAGGCTTGGCGGTAGGCCCATTCGGTTTGCAGCGTGCGGTTGAGACGTTCGACCTTTCCGTTTTGCCAGGGGCAACGGGGTTTGATGAACTTCTGCCGGATGTCATGCTCGGCGCAGACCCCACGCAGTGACCAGCGGTAGGCCCAGGCGTTGTCGGTCATCAGCCGTTCGATCCGGGTGATGCCGTGGCCGGCGAAGTAGGCGATCGCGCGGGTAAGGAAGGCGGCGCAGGTCGGCGCCTGCTCGTCTGGATGGATCTCGGAGTAGGCCAGACGAGAGTGGTCATCAACCAGGGAGTGGACGTAGTCGAAGCCGATCTTGAGGATCGGCCCCGCAGAAGCGAACTGGCGCTCAAGGCCAGCGAACGCGCGCACCAGCAGCGGCTCGCCGCCCTGACCGAGGACCTCACCGAGGAACTGACCACCGCGGGCGTCACGATCTCCGACCAGAGCCTGCCCGCGCACGACGGAGACGCGCGCTCGCTGGACCGGCTGCGCCCCAACCCCGAGGACGAACCCCGCACCGAGCTGAGCGCCGAGGACCACGCGTCCTGCCCGGGACACGGCGCCTGGATCGAGACCGACCACCACGACGAGCAGGGCAACCAGATCCCGGTGGCCGTCTACGGCTGCGCCGACTTCCTCGCCCACGGTCACGCCCTCAGCTACGCCCCGGCCGGCCGCGCGGACTTCACCCCCGTGCCCACCAGCACCGGCACATCCGACGACGACGAATCGTCCGATGACGAGCAAGCGGCCGAGCAGGCCGATGAAGTCGCGGTCGCGCGCGCCGCCCAGGCCGCCGCCGAACTCGAGCGCCGGAAGGCGGCGATCATCCGCAAGTGGGTGATCCAGAACAACAAGGACTGGGACGCCTCCGCGACGCCGCGCCGGCAGTGGCTGGCCGCGCTGGTGCAGCGCAGCACCGCGCCCAAGGGCGCACGGATGCTACTACCTCTACCCCATGGGCGGCGGACGAAGCTGACCGAGGAACTGCTCGGGTACGACGTGGACGTCAGCTGGTGGGTCACCCCGGATGCTTACGAGAAGGTGTACCGCGCGTTGAAGCAGTAGATGACCGAGTTGCCGTTCAAGCAGCCTTACTACTCCAACAAGGAACTGCCTGAGGACTGAGCGGATCGGCCCTTGCCGGTGGCGCCCGTCGTCGATCGGCTCCTCGCGCCCCCACCCCTCCTCGGCTTCGCCGTCCGGAGGAGGTGGGTGCCGGGGCCGGCACTGACCCCGGTCGACGCGATGTCGACCGTTCCGGGCAGCGGGAGTTCGCATTGGCTTATGCCTTCTCGCCACTCCGGCGGACCACCCTCCTCGCGAGATTGCGAAGCTCCTTCGCCGCGTCTTCATTGCAGAGTTTCTTGACCTTCCCCGGCACGAAAAGTGCCATCGCACCGGTTGCGATGCGGTCGACGAACGCATGGGGAACGCCGACGTACTCCCACCTCATCGATGTCGAGTCGCCGTCGGCCGACAAGTGCAGTGCGCCGCTACCGCCGTCCGCTGCTCGCCACGCCAGGCAGTTCGGCTTTTCGAACTGCGTGAACCGGGCCCGGATCGGACGGTGCTCGTCGGTCAACGTGAACGCACTGCCCTCCTCCGGCGGGGCGAGGAAGGCAATCTGGTCCCAACCCACCAGCCACTCGAGCGATACCGCCGCGTCCCACACGGCTTCCAGCGGGGCTTTCACCGTCAGGCTTGCCGTTCCCGGATACTGTCGAACCATCCTCGATCCTTTCGCGAGCGACAAAGATTGCTTCACTACCCGACAATCTCGTCATATAGTTTCCGTATTCCCGCGGCGACCGCGGACCACGTCCGTTCTCGGGCCATCGTGTCGCGCACGGCCGCCGCCGTGGCGAATGCTCCCTCGCGGTCGAGCAGCGCCGCACTTATCCGGGCACCCCAGAGCTCCACGTCCGATTCGCGGTCATCCACCGGCACCACGACCCGGTCCCCCTGCTCACGGGGAAGCACCTCTCGCAAGAGAACGCCCAGGCCGCTCTGGTCACTGACCAGAACGGGCGTTCCGGCGACAATGGCCTCCAGACCGACCAGGCCGAAGCCTTCGGCTCTCGAGGGCAGCAGGAGCAAGCTGGCCCGGCGGAGATCTTCGCCCACCCTCGGCAGGTGCGACGTGTACGGGCGGACGACCACCGACACCGCAGCGTGGTCGATCCACCGTGCAACCTTCTTCTGCAGCGCAGCCGACACACCTTCGGCAGCTCCTCGTACCAGTAGTTCCCACCTGGCACCCGGTCGCCCGAGCCGTGCCGCACGTCCGATCGCTTTAGCGCCCAGATCGACTCCCTTTATCGGGATGTCCTCCATCCTCCCCATCATGAGGATCTGCGGGACTCCCGGAGGCGGTTTCCGCTCCACCCCGGCGCTGTCGAAACCCGGATCCACCCGGAGTGCCGGCGGCGGTGCGCTGTCGAGGGCGGAGAAGTCGCGCTCGAGCCACTGGGCGAGTCTGGGGCCGACCGCGATGGCCCGGGTCGCCTCGCGACCGAGTTCGAGCTCGATTCGACTCCGGACATCCGCTCGTTCACCTGCGTCACCGCCACGATCAGGCCGGTGCCACTCGAGGCGATCGGGTTCCATGTGCACGACGTGGAGCCAGACAGCTTCCGGATACAAGTCGACCGCCAAAGTCTTGGCGGCGGGTCCGGTGATCCGCCCGTGTCCGATGATGACATCCGGTGCAGTCGCGTCAGGCAGCCTGGGCCTGCGCAGCAGTGCGGACTCAGGTGCCATACCGGGTTCCTGCGCGGCCTCGATCAGGTGCACCCCGTGCCCCGCGGCGTCGGCGAGCTCTTCCGCGCTCGGGTTCAGGGCGACACAGAAGACGGTCATCTCGTTCGCGGCCAAGGCGATGCACAACGACCTGTTGAAGGCACTGATACCCCCGCGGGCCGGGAACCACTCGTCGGCGATGACGAGAACCCGCAAAGCGCCCGGTTCGTCGGCGCGATGCTCGGTCGCTCTCCTTTCGACGACACCTCTGCTCGTTTTCGCCAGTCCTCGCCGTCGAGCGCCCTCTCGAAACGTTTCCAGATAGTCCAGGTTGTCCTCGAGCTGTCGCGTGAACCATGCCGACAAAGCGCGGTCGTCGCTGATCGGATCCACTCCTGGCTCGCGGTACCCGCCGGCCTTCGCGAGGGCACTCACGGCGTTGTCCTCCGCGATCTCCACCGTGTGCCGCATCGCACCGATCGCCACGATCGTCTCGCCCAGCGGGATCGCTCCGGAACCCACCTGCTGAGCGAGGTCTCCGGCCTGCGGGAGCTTCGACCACACCCGCAGCTCGTAGCGCAGCTTCGCCATGTGCATCAGGTACCTGGCCAGCCGCGGCATGGCCGGCCGTCCGTCGAAAGCCCATACCCAGTCACCCAGCTCGCGATCGTGCCGGGGGTCGGCCAGCACGACAAAATCGCGTAGTGCGCGATCATCAGGCTCCGGAGATACCTCCCACAGAGTCAGTTCAGGCGTGAACTGCCTTCCGCGATGCCACCAGTCATCGGCTTCGAGAAGCGGTGGGAGATGCTCTCGTGCCAGGAGCGCCGGCTCAGGACCGGATGCCACGTCGGGCACCTTGGCCAGGTACAGCACGGCCTGACCGATCAGCGGATCCAGGTCGTCACCCAGTACCACCCGCAGGTCACGCCCCAGATCCAGCCAGGAATCCGGTGGCCCTTTCCGCAAGATCGAAAGGCCGAGAACATCGTGCTCCCGGCGGACGATCGCCTGGGCGCGCCGGTCACCGTCTTCCTGCGCGGCAATGAGCAGCGAGCCGAAGAGCTTCGCGGCCGGAACGTCCGATGGCAGGTCGGCGGGGAGTCGCGTGCCGGCGACGCCCTGGGTCGTCCCCAGCGTTCGACGGCACCGCAGCCAGATCCGCCGGACGAGGTCGTAGGCGCGGTCGGCGTCCGGGCCATCGAGGGGCGCGTAGACGTGGGCGACGACCTCATGCCCGGTCAAGGGATCAGTCATCCCGGTTCCGGCCTTCTCCGACAGGCGCCGCCCCGGGCTCCGACTGCAGCCGGTGGACGAGGATGTTGAGCCGGTCGCGGACCGGAGGTGGCGGCGGCTCGGTCGGCTCCTCTCCCAGTCTCTTGACGCGCACCGGGCTGATCTGTCTCAGTCCGCCTGTCGCGTTTCTGATACCGGCGATGTCTCCACCTTCGACGGCCGTCGAAAGCGTGACGATCAGATCTCCGACGTCGATCCACCGAGCCTGGGGAAGCAGCCACTCGTCCAGCTCTTCGAGGAGGTCGAGCGCCTCGGCGATGGCGTCTTCGGCTCGGTCATCCGGCGCGTAGCGTCGTTCATGCGATGGCATTGTCGCTCCTCTTCCGTTGTCACGCGGACGCCACCGTGCGGCTGATGCACACGAATCCGGCCCAGTAGGCGGGAGGTGGTGTCCTCCGCTTCGAGCGGACGTAACCGAGCTGCGCTTCCCTGAGAGCCGCAGCCGGGTGCTTCCCTTCGACGATCCGGCGGACGGTCTCCGGGGCCAGCCGTCCCGCGGCGACATCGCCCACGCCGACGATTCCGCCGATCACCGCAGAGGCACCACCGAGCACGCAACTGATCGGCAAGCCCAGGGGCTCCTCGCCTCGGTCGCCTGGAACGTGTCCGACGAAACAGGCCGCGAAAACGACCCACGACGGCCAGTCCAAGGTGAGTGCGGTGGCAGCGGATATCCGGCCGCCGTCGTGGAACAGCAGGTGCTGTTTCAGCCCCACGCCGTCGCCGTGCAGCGCGATGTACGCCCCGGACGGCTTGCTGCGGTGCAGCGCGTCCAGCAACTCGTCGCGCGAGGTGACCCGCTCGTGGTGCAGCAGTTCGAGAGCCGCTTCCTCCCGGCCGGACGAGACCTCGGCATCCAGGTAGGTGACGATCGGCCCGGGCGCCGGCACCGGAGCCGTTCGGGTCAGGACGGCGAGGGCCGGCACGATCTGGATCGACGCGCTCTCCAACAGCAGCCTGCCGTCCTCCAGGCGCAAAGCCGGCCAGGGCAGCGCGGCGAGAACGGAGCCGGGTACCACGATCAGGTTGCGCGCTTCGACGGTCTTCACCAGCTCCGCACGCAGCGCCTGCGGAAGCAACGCTGCCGCGAGACCACTCCATCGCCGAACCTCTTCCGGGTCGGACTGGGAGGTCAGCAAGACCTCGTACCTGCGTTCGGGGCGTCCCACGTCGACGACCTCGAGCAGGTTCGCGTCGTCGATCCGGATCCGGCTGGTCGTGGCCCGGCCGGCGGGCGAGAGCCACACCACGTGTCCCGACAGGACTCCCTCGGCCAGGTCGACCAGGTAGATCAGCGCATGACTGTCACCCACCGCACTTCGGAGCCGGGAAACGTCGACGGCCTCGGGGAGATACGCCGCCGCGAACTCCGCTGAGAGCTCGGTTGCGAGCTCTTCGTGCAGGCGGGCGAGTTCGTCGGCTTGCCGTTGGTCGTGGTCGCTCGCTTCGAGGGCCTCGATCCGGCGGCGCAGATCCTTGACGCTGTCGCTGTGGTCCCGGTTCTCCTGCCGCAGGGTGTCGGCGAGGGCGTTGCGCTTCAGCGATTCCACCAGCTCTAGGGCGATCAGCCCGCTGCGGTCGTCGACCTCCTGGATCCGGGCCAAGGCGTCGAGTGCGGCCCGGTAGACGCTGTCGTGCCGGATGGTCAGATCGCGCCGATAGCGGCCCAGCGCAAGCTGCCCCCGCAACGACTCGAGTTGCCGGGTACCGGCGGTCAGCTCGGGAAGACCTTTCCCCGCGTTGGTCCGGTTCAGGCTGCAGCCCAGGACGATACGGGCGATGGACTGTTCGAATCCGTCCGAGGGGTCGTTGAGTGCGTTGATGGCGGCTCTCAGGTTGTGCGCGGCCGTACCCGGTTTCGCGCGGTCGAGCTGGAGACGTCCAAGCAGCAGGTGCACCCGTCCGATGGTCGGCTCCAGGCGCTTGATCTGCTCGTGCGCGATCTGGAGGTCGGCACTGATGTCCGCCAGGGAGAGCAGTTCCAGCAGGCGTTCCTCCATCGCCTGCGACGGTTCTCTCTCGGCGAGCACCGAGACGACAGCCAGCTCCGTCTCGATCAGCTGCTCGAGATTGCCCGCCCGCAACAGCCCTCTGGTGGATTTCCCGAGTGCCACCAGGGTGGATTCGGTATCTGCTCCGCTCATGGCCAACGCTTGCGCGTGCGCGGCGAGCACGAGGGGGTTCCGGCGTTGTGACCGCGTCTTCACCGCTTCCGCGAGGATCTTCGTTGCGCAATCTGTGTCGCCGGCGGCCAGGAGGACCCGGCCCCTCGTTCCCAGGATCGGCGGCGGCACAGGATGGACTCCGGTGGCCAGGTCCCGCGCCTGCTCGGCTGCCCGTACCGCAGCCTGGATGCGACCGGAGGTCAACGCGACGTGCGCACACGCTGCGGCTGCCTGTGACCGGATCCGCGGAGAGATGCCGTCGTCGCCGGCCAGCTGTGCCCATAGCCGTTCGGCGATCCGGTAGCGCTTGTCCTCGAACGCCATCCGAGCCGCAGTCCACGTTTCCCGGGCCCGTGGCCAGCCCTCGAGAGCGCCCAGGCTCGGCCGGTACCTACGAGCCGACAACAACCTTTCGGACATTTTCGTGTAGGCGAACCGTGCCGGCGGAACCACCGCCAACGCGCATCCGAACAGCCAAAGGGTCAGCCAGCCGTACAGGATGAAGGAAGCGACCGTGAGCAGAACGGACCCGGTGATCGGCGGCGTCTTGGTCGCTGTGCGCCGAGTCAGCGACCACGTCGTCAAAGCCGCCGGCACCGCTGCCGACCAAGCCGGCAGGCTCCAGCCGAACAACGCTCCCGGCTGCAGCGAACCGGTCAGCACCACCAGCGATACGGCGGCTGCGACCGCGACGAGCCTGCTGATGACCAGAGCGGCCGATTCGTTCATCGCCAATCGCAGCAACCTCATCTCCACCTGTGGTCCGGTCGCGACCGGCCAGTCCCACAGCAGGAAGCCCCGCACGAGCTCGGCCGTGGCACGCCAGAGGACGGCAGGATCCGCCTGAGCCCAGCTCGCTACCCAGTAGGTCGCCGCAGGGCCGGCGAGTTCGAACTCATCGTCTTCGACTCGCAGGAGCTTGCGCAGCTTGGCCTTCGCCGCATGCGGACGCGTGCCCCCCACCAGTGCTCGCCGGCCACGCCGAACCAGCAGCACACCGCGTCGCAGCGAGCCTCCCCCCAGCTTGAGAGCCAGGACTCCGACGGTCGAACCGGCAACGACGGCCACGCCGATCGGCCAGAACACCAGACCTCCGAGGGCAGCGACCACGACCGACATCCACCAGCGGCGGTTCGGCCGTACCGTCACCACGAGCGTCGCCATTCCTGCCGCGACCCAGAACGGCACTCCGGCAGTCAGGGCCGAGACGCACGACACCAGAGCGGTCACGGTGCACGCCGGACGGATCAAGAACCAGAGCCACGCGGCGGAAGTCGGCCACACCGCGATCTGTGCTCGTACCGAACTGGCAACTGATCTGCTCATCGTCCCCACGTCCCGCTCGGGTTTCGGCCGGTGATCCTGGCCCAGTCGGTGTCGTCCAGCACCGAGGACCTCTTGGTGCGGCCACGCAGGTCGAGGTCGACACGGACGACTATGAGCCCTCCTCCTGGCTGTTTCGCCGCCTTGATCAGCATGTCCGCCATAGCCGGCTGCGACAGACCCAGCACTCGCAGCGGCAGTGCGTGATCCGCACCGAGGTTCGCGACGGCCGCGGACGCGCGGGAGTTCGGCAACAAGGTCGCCGCGGCCGCCACCGTGTGGATGTCGAGAACCTGGTGTGCGTCCGGGTGCTGTCCGGCGAGCAGAATCGCCTCCGCTGCGACCACCGTCCACCTGGTGTTCGCCACCAAGCCGCCTTCCCCGCTGACGTCGGCACGCACACCACGCCCGGCGGAGCCCCACCTGCCGGGGTCGAGGGCGATGGCGGCTTCCAGGAGGACCAGCGTGTCCACGACCTCTGCCGCGGGGAGCGTGATCGATCCCCGAGCTTCCGAAACGAGTGCTGACAACGCGTGTTCGTCGAAGACCGCCGGGACGCGTCCGAACCGCAGGGTCCACTGCCCGAGCGCTTCCGCCGCGGCGCCCAGCGCTGCTGCTGCGACGGCCACCCAGGCCCCGGCGAGCAGAGCCAGGACAAGCCCGGCTGCCTGGAAATGGTATTTGAGCTGGATGGTCACCAATACCGTCAGCGAAACGAGAAGCCAGCTCCAGTGCTCCGTTGCGGCAGCCTGCACGACCCCGCCCGCGGCGACGAACGTCGCCGTGACTTTGGTCCAGGCCTTGACCTGCAGGAATCCGCCTGTCATGCCCGCGCACCTGCCGCGGCCGAACGAACCAGGACGGCTACGCGACGGGGAAGCCGCATCCGGTCGTTCCGGGCCAGCTGCTTGGCGGTGTACCGCCGACGCTTCACCCAGCCGCGGTATTCCGCCGGCGTCAGCCGGACGCCGGTCCGCGCGGTCAGCGCCTGCCGTTCCGCCCTCTCCTGGAACCAGCCCAGCAGGGAATGCGCCGCCATCGTGAGGGCCGCCCACGGGTTCACGACCGCCAGGACGACCGAGACCGCGCCGGAGAACCACGAGGAAACCGCGGGCGGCCCGTAGAACACCGCGAGGAGCAGCACGAGCTCCCACCAGTTCGCGTTGCGCGCGATGTCCTGGACGACGAGGGCGATGGTCGCCAGGAGGAAGACGAGGTTGACCAAGGTCCAGGCGAAGACCCGGCCACCGACCTTGGTGCGCCCGGACGGTTCTCCGTGCTCGGCTGCCCCGGCAGCCAGCTGCTTCGGCGACAGGCCGATCACCGACAAGATGCCCTTCATCGCGGCCGAAGGCCGATCGGTCATCGCGAACAACAGTTGCTCCGCGCCGGGGGTCGCCGTGCCGAACTCCACCTTCGCCGCGCGAACCACGCTGTCGAGCGTCGCAGTGCCGAGGGAGCGCGCCGCATCGGCGGCCTGTTCGAGGGCCGGCACGATCAACGAGCCGTTCGAACTGGCCCCGATCTCGCCGTGTGCAGCGAGGACACCCAGGAGGTCCAGGTCGTCGGGATCCCGGCTGCCCGCGTGCATCGCCGCACGCAGGCACCAAAGGGAAGGGTCATCGGCCGCCGGGGTGATCGTCGTCTCCACCGGGCGATCGAGGCCGTCCAGCCGGTCGCCGAGCAATTCGTCCTGCACCACCTCCAGGAGGCGGGAGTGCCCCACCTCGCGCCGCGAAAGCAGGCTCACCGCCGCAGCGGAACCCGGCTCGAGCACCAAGGCGACTGCCAGCACGCCGGGCGTGATGGCGGGCATGCCGTGCGTGGCCGCGAGGTGTGCGGCTCGGGCAAGGGCCCGCGCCGCTGCCGCAGAAAGCGCAACGCCCGACCAATTCGCCTCGGCGGGCCTGCCGTCGGGGTCATGGTTCGAGACGAAGGTCCCCGGCGCCGGGTAGCCCACCTCTTGCCACACTCGCGACCAGTCCTCACGAGCGTCCACGCGGGCGAGCGCCAGGAACAGCCGGCCGGTCTCGATCGGCGTCCCCGGTGTCACCTCCCGCGCCGCGAGGTCGAGCGCGCCGCGGACGATCTCGCCCACTTGACGGGCGGCGTTTTCTCCGGGCTTCGTCACCGCCACTTCCTTCCTCGGAACTTCTTGCTATTAGCTTTCGCGCGTCCGGCTGTTACGGATGCCGGACATGGACGCCTAGGGTTCACTCGTTCGGATCACGATCGGTAACGGGAACGAATCGGCCCGAAATCCGCGGTCAGTGGGTGATCATGTGATTCACGCCCCTTCGTCGAACGTGCAAGCACGCGGCCGGATATCGATCGGCATTGCCGTCACGCGAAGCAGGACGAGCGCATCCGCATCTCGTACGACCGAGCGCAGCCACGCGCTTCTCCGCTCCGTTGCGCGCCACCCCACCACACCCGAGGTCCGGACCGGAAGCCAGACTGGACAACGCTGGAATACTCTGGACGGCGTGATGCCCGGAGAGCAGGAAATCGGAGGAGAGTTGCCGGTCAACCAACACGGCGACGCCGACGGAGATTCTTTGACCGCCCGCTTCGTCACCTTGCTGAACGAGGAAGTGCAGCGCAGAGAAAGGACACTCCAGCGGCAGTTCGACCGGCGTCAGCTCGCCAGATCGATGAAACTGTCACCGGCCAGCCTGTACGCCTACCTCAACGGAACGACACAACCTTCCGGCAAGACCTTCGACCTCATCTTGGCCGAACTGGGCATAGCCGGAGCACCGGCGCGCAAGCTGACAGCTCTGCGAGACAAGATCGAAGTCTCGCGCCGCAGCAAGCCTCGGCAACCGCGCGCAAAGGCCGTTGCACCTTCACCTGTACCCGACCAACTCCCCATGCCGAACAGGGCGTTCACCGGGCGTGGACCCGAACTCGAAATCTTGGACCGGTTGCACGCCGCGAATGGCGACGATCACCGATCACCCACGATCGCGATCATCGACGGGACCGCCGGGGTGGGCAAGACGGCCCTCGCCGTGCACTGGGCCCACCAGGTCAAGGACACGTACGCCGATGGTCGGCTTTATGCCGATCTGCACGGTTTCGCCGATGGCGCGCCCGCCGACCCCGCTCATGTGCTGGACCGGTTCCTCCTCGGACTGCACGTCGACGCTACAGCGATACCCGCGGACCGGAACGCGAAAGTCGACCTTTATCGAAGCGTTCTCGCCGGGCGACGGGTGCTTATCCTCCTCGACAACGCGCGCTCAGCAGAGCAGGTCCGTCCGCTCTTGCCCACGACCTCCACGGCCTTCACCGTCGTCACCAGCCGGAACCGGCTCAACGGGCTGATGGTGCGCGAAGGCGCGCGCGAAGTGCCTCTCGATGTGCTGCCCGGCCCCGACGCGATCCAGCTGATCGGCTTCCAGATCGGCCGGCAGCGGCTCGAGGAGGAACCCGAGGCTGTGACCGCTTTGGCTCGTGCCTGCGCTCGGCTGCCACTGGCTCTGAGCATCGCCGGAGTCCACCTCGCGGCGCATCCGGCGGTGACCGTCTCACACGTGGTCGACGAGCTGCGCACCAGCGCACGGGGCTTGCTGGATCCACTGCGAACGGACGAACCGGATCTCGACCTGCGCTCCGTTTTCGACTGGTCGTACGACACCTTGCCCGGCGAGGCGGCGCGGCTGTTCAGGTTGCTGAGCCACCACCCGGGCCCCGACATAGACGCGGACGCTTGTGCTGCTGTCCTCGGCGTCGACCTGGCGCCTCGTGCCGAGCTTTCGAAGCTGGAGAGTGCGCGCTTGATCGAAGAGCGGCGCCAAGGGCGCTTCAGCTTCCACGATCTGCTCCGCACCTACGCCGCCGAGCTGGCCCGCCGGGACGACCCGGCTCGAAGTGGCGAGGCGGTCGAACGAATGCTCGAGCACTACCTCTGCGCCGCCCGCGCGGCCCATGCGCTGATCCAGCCGTGCGCGCGAGGTGTCGGAAGCCCGGCAACCGTGGCCGGCTCACAGTTGCACAGCTACTCCGACGCAATGTCGTGGTTCACGAATGAACTCGATGTCCTGCGCTCGCTGATCACGAAGGCCGCCGACACCGGCTTCGAACGCTACGCTTGGGAGCTGACCTGGGCCTGCTCCGTATTTCTCCGGCGCACCGGCAGGCGCGCCGACCGGGAACAGCTCCACCTCACCGCCCTCCGCGCGACCGAGCAGGCCGGTGATCGCAGAGCGCGCGCGATCACCCTGCGAATGCTCGGCGACGCCGTGGCGCGTATGGGACGGCTCGAGGAGGCGGCGGCTCTCGCCCTGAGTTCGCTCGCCGAATCGAACCTGCTCGAAGAGGTCGACCAGGTCCGCCAAACCCACCTGTCGCTCGCTCGCATCCACGCGTCCGAGGGGGAGTACGAACTGGCACTCCAGCACGCCGAACAAGCCCTCCGCCACGCCGAGGACGGGTCCGACGAACTCGCGAAGGCCGACGGATTCGCGTCCTTGGCCATGCAGAACCTGCACTTGCTCCGGCACGACGAAGCTGGTCGTTTCGCTGCGCGAGCCTTGTCGATCTACGAACGAATCGATCACCACGAGGGCCAGGCCAGTGTACTCAAGATCCTCGGCACGGCTGATCTGCGAAGCGGAAGACTCCGTCAGGCGCTCGAACACCACACTCGCGCCCTCGCACTCGACCGAAGGCTCGGCGACCCCTACTGGGAGGCTCACGGCTTGAGCCAGCTCGCCGATTGCCACGCAGAGCTCGGAGAGATCGAGGAAGCAGGGCAACTGCGCCGACAGGCGATCGGTCTGCTAAGAGGTCTGAATCATCCGGATGCCGAAGTCATCGCCGGAGATCCGGGACTTCCGCCGGACCTTGCGCGCGAATACCCGGCCGGAGGTCCTCAAACGGCCGCTCCGAAACCTTCAACGGCACACCCGTACAGCAACCGCTCAATCCGGACGTAGCGGCCACATCGCCAGGGTTGATCCCTGCCTCCGGTCCGACCTACTCTTCAGCGTCGCTGATTGCCGAGGAGTCTCAATGAGCCTGTCAAGCGACGGCAGTGGTCGTGACTGGTGGTGAGGGGTGGAACTCGCGGCGGTCGCGCAGCAGGCCCAGATGACATCGACCAGGCGGGGGGCCAGGGCGATCAGGGCTTGGGTGTGGCGTTTCCCTTCGCTGCGTTTGCGCAGGTAGAAGGCGCGGGATGGGCTGTCGGGGCGTTTGATCGCCGACAGGGCGGCCAGGTAGAACACTCGGCGCAGCCCGCGGTGGTAGCACTGGGGGCAGTGCAGGTTGCCGCGTATCCGCCCGGAATCTCGGGGCACCGGCGCGAGACCGGCGTAGGCGGCCAGGTGCCCGGAGCTGCGGAACGCGGCCTGCAGGTCGCTGCCGGTGCCGGCCAGCAGCTGGGCCCCGAGGATGGGATCGAACCCGTCGAGGCTGGTGATGGGCCGGGCGTCGGGGTGTTCGGCGAACCGTGCGCCGAGTTGCTTGTCCAGGTCTTTGATTTCCCGGTCCAAGTCGGGCAGTCGCCGGGCCAGCCGGGCGATCAACGGCGCGGTCACCGGCTCGCCCGGCAACGCCACGGTCTGCTCCGCCGTGGCTGCCTGGGCCTTGTCCACCATGGACGGGATTGCCTTGGTCCAGGCGCCATGCTCGGCCAGATAGGCCGACAGACCGGCTGCTTCGGGAGCGCGGACGCCGGCCGGGGTTTGGAACCGGTGAGCAGGATCAACCCGGAGCGGGTGGAGTAGTCGAATGCCCGTTCCAGCGCCGGAAAAATGCTCGCGAGCAGCTCGCGGATCCGGTTGATCCCGCGCACCCAGTCGGCCATCAGGTCTTCCCGTCGCGCGGTGAGCACCTGCAGGTCGGCCACGATCTCCTCGGGGCTGGTGATCGGGGTCAGATCGCGGCGCATCCGGGCGGGTTCGGCGATGGCGCGGGCGTCACGCGCGTCGACTTCTGGACCGCGCTGGGCGCGCTCACCCTGTTCGCGGACGTCATCGACGACAGCGTGAAGGCGTACGAGCTGCGCCAGGACACGTATCTCCTGGCGGCCGGCGTCCTCTACGCCGTGGCCGCCTACCTCCTCCAGAAGGACGTACTGGCTGTCTCGGAGGCGGTCAAAGCCATGGACAGCTTCAGCTTCAGTCGCACGAAGAAGGTCAATGACCCTGGCGCAAGAATTACTCAGCCAAACAGAAAGCTATGACGACGTCACATGACCTCAGATCGTGCCGCTCCGACGTCGGGCAGATCACGTCGGGGCAACTGATGGCCCAGACTGGGGAATAACGTTTGAGCCCGCTGCTGAATACCACTGATCACAGCGTTGCGCAGGTGAAGCTCGACAGGATCTCGGGCTAGCTCCAGCGATGCTTCGCCAGCTGCCACTGCGTCGATGAGAATCTCGGGCGCATCCAGGTGCCCCTGAGACGGCCAGCCATGCGTCACAGCGTATGACTATCGTCGCCGTTACTTGAGGCCTCCGCGAGGACCCCGCCCGCTACTTCCGGCTACGCATCAGGCGATGGTCAACGCGACGCGCCCCCATAGAAGACGCCGGCCGCGTTGCTGGAACGCCTTACCCGCTTCCCGGCGCGAGACGCTCGACGTCCCGTGCTCGGCGACGATCGGCGACCAATTCCGCGACAAGGTCGTATGGGTGAGGACATCCGTTACTCCCGTTGGTTGCGGCGGATCTACTTGCAGGCTGCAGTCTGGCCAGCCCCATAGGCGGCCTGGGCCTTCGTGAAGCCGTCACCCGCCGACGATGACAGCTGCTGCTTCAACCCCGAGCAAGAGAACGACGTGAAGCTCAAGTAGTTCTCCGCCGACTTGACCGCCTGCGCGTTCCAGTCCACCGACAGGCTGTCGACGGCCTGGGTCGCCACATCCTTCGGGAACCCGTCGCCAGCCGACGAGGACAGCTGCCGGATCAGGCCGTTGCGCGAGAACGCGGTGAAGCTCAGGTAGTTCTGGGCGGAGGCGCGGGCCTGCTCGACCTGCGGCGGGAACTTGGGTGCCTCGCTCGTAGTGGGTGCCGGCGGCTCGACCGGAGCAGTGGCCGCGGCCGAAGCGGCGGCGTCGTTCAGGTTGGGGCTGGTGGTCTGAATGTGGTCGGGCGCGGCGACCGAGCTGGTCAGGGCAGCGGCGGGCATCCCGTTAGCGGCGTCGTTGACCGCCTTGCCGAAGGCCGCGGTCCAGAGCACGCAGATGACCAGCCCAATCGCCGACAGCACGACGGCGGTGATGGCCAGCCCCTTGTTGCTCGCCTGGCCCCGGTTGGCGCGCAGCGTCCCGACAATGCCGAAGATCAGCCCGAGGATCGTCAGCGGCCACGCGACGATCCCGATGATCGGGATGAACGCAAAGATCAACCCGATCAAGCCGAGCACGAACCCGGCCGTGCCGAGGCCGTTCTTGGGCTGGCTCGCCACCGACGGCGGCATGGGGGCGTAAGACACGAGGCTGCCTCTTTCAGTCCAGCGGCGACGCAACGGAACGCGTCACGCTCTGTGGCATTCGTCGACATCCGCATCCCGCGCGTAACAGTGCCCGAAAGCCGCTTCCGGTCACGAAAAGGACTCAGCCGACGATATTCACGATCATTTCCGCTGGTGACCGCAGTGAGCGACTGACTCACCACCGTTACCTAGGGTAAGAAATTGAAACTTCAAGTTCACTCGTTCGGAGCAAGAGGAGACGTGGGACGACGTCGCCCCGAGCTGAGTTACGACATGAGCGCTCACTGTCACTGGCTGGCGGCGAGCCTGCGAGACGACGACCCACCCTCACCTCCGGAGCTGCGGAAAACGCGTGCGTCGGGAGCGCCGCGGGCTAGATGACGCGTTGACTGCGCTGATCGGATGAACCGCTCAGAGCGCGCCGTCATAACCCAACGGCCGCGACATCCGTCCAGCGTGATCCCACCGCACCCGCCCTCGCCTCAGATGGCCGCACCACCTGCTGGCGCAGCCGACCTGCTGGCACAGTGGATGAACGGCAAGAACCTGGCAACCACCACCTCTACCCGCCCCGACCATGGCAGTGGCTTGCGGTTCGCCTTCTACGGCCGAACCTCGACCACCCGCCACCAAGACCGCGTGTCGTCACAAGGGTGGCAACGCGACATGGCCGATGAGTTGATCGCGGGCCACGGCCAGGTCGCCGCCACTTACTTCGACGCCGGCACTTCACGCCGCGTCCCGCGGCGACAGCGACCGCAGGCTGCCCAGCTCATGACCGCGGCCTCGAGCCCAGAATCCGTGATCGACGCGATCGTGATCGGCGAGTACGAACGCGCCTTCACCGGCACCCAGTTCGCCACCCTCTACACCTGGTGCGCCCGGCACAGCATCCAGCTCTGGCTCCCCGAGACAGGAGGTCCAGTCGATCTCGCCAACCGCGACCACCGGGCGCTGCTGTCGCTTCTCGCGACCCAGTCGCAGCGCGAAGTCCTACGCGCCCGCCACCGGGTGCTGGCGGCGATGCACAACCAGGCCACCCAGCAAGGCCGCTACCTCGGCGGACGACCACCCTACGGCTACCAACTCGTCGACGCCGGCCCGCACCCCAACCCCGCCGACGCCCGCTGGGGCCGACGCCTCCAGCGCCTCGCCCCCGATTCCCGAACCGCACCCCACGTCGCCTGGATGTTCCGCCAGCGTCTCGCCGGGCACAGCGTCGCCAGCATCGCCCGACACCTCAACGAGCGCGGTATCCCCTGCCCGTCCAGCGCCGATCCAGACCGGAACCGGCATCGAACCCGCAGTGCCTGGACCCTACGCACCGTCGCCGTCATCCTGGCCAACCCGCGCTACACCGGTCGCCAAACCTGGAACCGCCGCGCCACCGGCACCGAAGGCCCAGCCTCAACGCCCGCTCTGTCGACGAAGGCCGCCCATCCGGCGCTGATCACGGAGCAGGACTTCGTCGCCGCCCAGCAAGTCCGAGCGGCACGCCCCGCCAGCGACGGCCAGACTCGCCGATTCGCCCTCGCCGGGCTCATCCACTGCGGCGTTTGCAACCGGCGACTGGACTCCCACTGGAACCACGGGCGACCGACCTACCGCTGCCGCCACGGCCACACCAGCACCCAACGCGCGGGCCAGCCGCGGCCGAAGACGCTGTACGTCCGCGAGGACCATCTCGTCGACGAGATCAGCATCCGACTCGGAGATGAAGGTAACAACGGCCACACCACACCGGAGCTTGATCGGCCACGTCGCAGAAGTGTGGCAGCAGCGCTGCACAACTCGGGAAAGATCATCGTCTACGACGGCGCCGGATGGCGCCTGCAGAACATCGATTCGAGCTGAGCTACGATCATCCCAGCCTCAAGATCGCGTTTCGCGATCCGTGGGGTAATACTGTGTCCGA
This sequence comes from Amycolatopsis sp. NPDC051371, assembly GCF_040682155.1. Taxonomy (NCBI): domain Bacteria; kingdom Bacillati; phylum Actinomycetota; class Actinomycetes; order Pseudonocardiales; family Pseudonocardiaceae; genus Amycolatopsis; species Amycolatopsis sp. NPDC051371. Next base: position 129,851 of record NZ_JBFBAG010000026.1, on the reverse strand, counting down.
CCATACGTGGGATATCTCCCGTGTTTGGGGAGATCATGCGCTCATAGTAGCGCAGAGTCACGGCGATCGCACGGACGGCTCACCGCGCGTCCGTACCTGACAGCGGCATTCAGCGTGGCCAGCTACCCGGACGCAGGCGGCACCAGCAGGGCAGCGCGGGTCCGGATCATCGCCGACGCGCCGGCACAGCCGGACCGTCTTGACCAGATGAGCGCCTGCACGAACTCGATCCCGAGCGCCGGTACCAAGACGACCCGGCACGCGCCCACGGCGAACAGGCACCCGGCCCGTGGCTTCAGGTCCGACCGCCTCACCGTCCAGCCGAGCCTCGAGAACACGGCCATCAGAACGTCCGAACCGGACTTGTACAGCGCGACCGCCCACAACACGGCCAGGACGGCCTTGCCGAGGTGCCGGCCGAGCTCCCCCGCCGCGTCCCGCCGCCCCGCGCCGGATGCGCTCGACGAGGCCGACCTGACCCCTCCCGGCCCCCCTGCGCCCTCGCACCCCGCCTTGTCGCAACAATCCCGCTGTTCAAGTCGGACATTGCCACCGAGTCGTTACGCTTCGACATATCGACACCTGAACGGGACCCGCATGGTATTCGTAGTCCATGACACCCGCCGCAGACAGTTCGGGGAGCATCGCCGAGACGGCGGTCGATCAGGCTGAGTTCAGGCGTCGACTGAGCGACTTCGGTGTACCTGGTTCCCTCATCGACGACGCATGGGAGATCGTTGCGGGTCCCGCCCAGGGTGTGCTGCTCTACGGCAGCTATGCCAGGCGGGAGGCGTCGGCTCAGTCCGATCTAGACATCCTGGTGTTGTCCGACGAACGGACTCATTCCGCCGAGTCGGAGCGAGTCAGTGTGGCCCTCTACACGTCCCCCCAGCTCCGCGAGGCACATGAGACTCTGTACGGGATGCACCTGGTGCGAGACGGTGTGATCATCCATGACAGTGCCGGCGTGCTAGCGGAGATTTTAGCAACTTTCAGTCCCCCCGACCCGGATCAGCTCCTGGAACGCGTTCGCCAGTTCGGCGTGATCCTCGACGTCACCGACAGCGATCGCTCGACCTACCTTCCGGGCCTCGTTCAGGTAGCGCGCTATCTCCTGCGGACAGCGACGTATGCGCTGGCACTTCGCGACGGCGACCCCTGCTTCTCAGTGGAGGAACTAGCGGTCCGGTTCGGCCAACCGGAGCTGACCACTCTCCTGTCGTCGCACCCCGGCGTGTATCCCGAGCCGACGCCCGAGGTGCTGACCGACCTGACCGATCGTTTGTCCTCGGCCGTTGGCTCGCTGCCGCAGAACCGTCACCGTTCGCTCCGCGCGCTGATCGTGACGACATCCGTCAGCGACCCTGATGTTTCACACCTCGCCACCTTCGCCCTGGGCAACGACGCCACGTTACCCTACACCGAAATTCCCAAGGTCGTCCTGTGACTGAGTATGCTTTCGTCGGCGACATTCACGGTTGTTTCAACGAACTCGAAAGTGTCGTGGCTCGTGCCCGCTCCCGGACACGGCACTTAGTATTTCTGGGCGACTACGTCAATCGAGGTAGGCAGTCACGACAGGTCATCGATTTCCTTATGAGCCTGCAGGAATCACGCGAGCTCGAGTGCGCCTTCTTGCGAGGCAATCACGACCAGGCGTTCCTGGAAGCCCTCGACAATGCCGAAATCGACGTGCTGCTTCGTATGGGCGGAGCGACAACGATCGCGTCCTACGTCGACGAGCTTTCCGACGACGTCCTGGCTCAACTCAGGCGGTCAGTTCCGGACGAGCACGTTCAGTTTTTCCGCAACCTTGCGATGTCTATGTCAACCGATCAAGTGTATGCGAGTCACATTCCGGACCTACGACTAGGAGAGCAGCAAGCAGCGGCCGGGAAGTACCGAATCCACGGTCACGTGGTCCAATCGAACGGAGTTCCGACGATCACCGAAACCCATGCTCTCATAGACACCGGCTGCGGCACGACGCCGACCGGCCGTCTCACTTGCTTGTTCTGGCCGAGTCTGGAGTGGGTTCAGTCGGAGCCTCGGTAGCGGGAGCCGCCGCCCATTCGCGTCGCACGGCATCGATATCTCTCACCAGAGGCTCGTTGCCACTGCTCTGCGCATACTGCTGCGCCTTGGCGAGGTCTTCGGCGGCGGCGCGCCCATCACCCTCTTGGCGGGCGATCATCGCCTTCAGCAAATACGACGTACCATACCCCGTCGCACTGTTCGTCCGCTCGCTCTCCTCGCGACAGAGTTCGGCGTGGCCACGTGCGAGACCCACATCGCCCTCGGCCAGAAAGTACTTAGCTAGCAGGGCATGAGCGATGCTGGTTCCGTCCGAGTTTCCTAGTGTTTCGTTGACTTCGAGCGCACGCTCGAGCAGCGCTCGAACGCCGTCCCGCACCCCAGCCCGCAAGCGCGCCTCAGCCAGCCCGCACAATGCGTTGGCCAAACAATGACCGTCGTTCTCGGTCTCGAGGATGCCCAGCGCCTCTTCGAAGAGCGTAGTGGCGTGGGCGAAATCCTCGCTAACCAAGCTCTGTCGCGCCAAGTTGATCGCGGACTGCGCGAGTTCGAGCGATGTGCCAAACTCCTTGCGCACGGAGTACGTCTTCTCAAACTGCTGCCGAGCCAGGTCAAGTTCCCCTACACGCAGCAGACTTAGCCCGTAGTTGTCGAGGGCGTAGCAGAGTTCCTGGTAAACCGGAGTGACGCTGGATTCCGCCGTGCGCACAGCCTCCCTGAGCACCTTGATCGACTCGGTGAGCGAACTTCGCTTTCGGTGGATGATGCCCATGTTGACCAAAGCTCGCACCCTGCGAGCCACAGAATCATGGTCTGTCGAGCTCAACACGCCGGGGTCTTCGATGATCTTCTGGTTCAATTCCAGCGCAGTGTCCAGCCGGCCAGTCCTCCGCATAAACAGGGCAAATTCAGCGACAGCTTCGACATCACCATCCTCGATCGCCTGAGCGAACAACAGCTCGGCTTGCATGAGCAATCCGCTCTTCGCGTGCTCCTTCGCAGCTTCGAGCAGTTTGATGTGACTTGCCACTGTCGCCCCTGCCTCGATAGTCCGAAGCTTCGGAAGGTCGATCTTGACCGGCTCACGCTCCGACAGCGGGCGGGCCCACTCGGCGAGCTGCTTCCGAATCGCCGCCTCAAAGCTCTGCTCCGAGTCGAAACTAACGAACTGCAACGACTTTGCCTCTTCGAGGTCGTTACGGAAGTTCATGACTTCCAGCAACTGCGGCCCCGGATCACGCAATCGTTCCGGCTCCAACGTGCGAAACACAACGAGCAAGTCGCGCATCACCGCGGTCGGACTGGCGAGAAGGTCAAGACACCGGTAGAACTCTTCCTCCGTCCCGGAGGAGTACGGCCCCTTCACCGCTGGCGGGGAGCCCCACCTGTCCCCGAGGATCAGGATCATGTAGTCGCACTCGTCGAGTTTGGGGTTGATGCGGTCTTGCGGGCGCCCGACGCCACCCGGCATGTCCTCCCAGGCACGAAGCAGAAAAACCACCTGCTCGGATTCGCTGGACTTCTCGTTGAACTCCCTGACCACCATGCGGCAGGCTTCGCGCTCCTTCGCCATGTTTCCCGGCGAAGCCAGGAAGATCAACCGACCCGAGAGTTCGACAGGCATGCGGACAGGGTACCGGGAGAGCGACTCGCGAACACTCTAGAGTACGCGTGTCCCAGTCCCTTTTTCCAGCACTTCGGTGCGAAGCCGATCGACGTCGCGACCGTCCGCAGTGGCCCCTGGACAGCAGCCGTCGACAGATGGCCGACCGCGACAGTGCTCGGCCGGCGCTGGCCGACAGGTTTCCTTAGCCGCACACCGCACCCTGACCGCAGTGAGCGCATGTGGAGTCGAACATCTTGGCGTCGTGGCTGCTGCTCCGGCCGCCAGCTCGGGTCGGAGCCTGGCGTTGGACAGTGCGGTCGCACCGGCGCTCAACTCCGCCCGGTACGTCGTGATCGGGATGATTGAGGAGTCGCTGCCACGTCCTCGTACAGACGTACAGAGTGGAAGATGCCGGACAAGGACCAGGCACGATGCTGGCCGTTCGCCCATCTAGACCAGTCCGCAACAACAGCCGGAACGAAGCCGACTGGCGGCAACACGAGGCACTGTGACGCCGTCGCGGATCGGATAAACTACACTTACTGAACTATTTCTGAGGCTGAAACAAACCCACAAGAACCCTTCCACACGTTGACTAGGTACCACTCACCATTCGCCAGCACTCCCTGAACTCGCGAGACACCGACGTCGTGCCCCTCGCTCGGCTTGTCACCTGCTCCGATGATGATCGATCGAGCGCCACGAGAAGGGCGTTCCCGGAACACGGCACCCGGCGTCACCGCAAGGTTATCACCTGGCAATACCGGGCTGATTATCAAAGGATTACATTGCTCAAGAATTACACCCTCACAGAACTCATAGTGGTCGAGCACATAGTTCCGATCGCGCAATTTATAGATCGAGTACAGCGGCTCGCCACTAATAAACAGGTCTGACGCAATGATCTCCTTGCCGCCACCTTGAGCCCGCCGAACTCTTGGCGCCGAGGAGCCCTGCACATCGAGAACCATCGCGTACGATCCCGGCGAATTAGTCATGTATACTTCCATCGGGCAGCCGCCCGATCCACAATAGAGGTCATTGCTGATAAAGTAATCTACCAGGCCATCTTCGTTTAGATCATCCGTGCGAAGAATTCTGTAGCCCGCGCCGTCGCTGGGCGACATTCCGGGAAGCTTCCTCAATTCGGTTGTAATCCACTGCTCAAATGCGACTTGCTGCTGCTCTGGAGACCTTTGCTCCGCGGCACGCTGTTGCCACAGTGCCGTGCCGACGACCGCGATGACGACCGTCGCGACTGCACACCAAGCCGCAATCATCTTTTGATGACGTCGGCGGTGTCGGCGCCACAGTACGTCAAAGTCGACGGCCAAAATGGCAGCAACGACACGTACGAGGCTGTGGCGCTTCAGTCGGCGCTTGACTCGACAATCCACCCACAAAAATTCCTGCTGCTGTTCACGCAAGGTCGAAGGAAGTTCAGGTGGCCGATTTGGATCGCCGCCAGTTACAACTATGGCAAGGCGTTCAGTACCATGGGTGGCAACAAAATGAGCGACCTCAAGATCTACATAAGGTGATCTTGCGGACGCGGGGGATGCCAGCAGCACCATCGCTGAAGAATTTTCTATAGCCTGGCGCAGCCTTTCGTCTAGCACCCCAGAACCGGTCATCTCGTCGTCGTCGCGGAACACCGGACGTAGACGTCGATCCGGGAGGCCAGGTGCACGTATGACAGGTCGGACAGGCCGAGGAACCTCAAATCGCTCCAGCCGTCGGTGCAACGAGCGTGCACGTCGCTTGTCTGACCAGTTGTAGGACATGAAGGCCCAGTAGCGACGCATAGTACCCGTGACATCGGCAGGCACGAGTAATTCCACCCCCAAGACTACTGCGGCGAACCAAATGCTGGTCTCAACGGTCGCACCGGGGCCGCGACAAACCTACGCGCATCAGGATACGCGAGAGCGGCAGGCGACTGCGGCCGGATCTCAACCACGGCGCGCAGACCCGACGACCCAGGCCGCGAGCTCCAAGTAATCGCCTGGTCCTGGCCAGTAGACGTCGAGGGGGACCAGCTTGCCGATGTGGTCGAGCCCCAGACGAACGAGGGTGTTGTGGGGACGAGGGATGGGGATGACACCTGGCGCCAGGACAGCGAATGGCCATCAGATGAGTCCTCGTCGCTGGTCGCGCCTTTGAGCAGCGGCGACTGGTGGTTCTGTTGTGATGGTCCTGTAACCGGTGCAGCAATCCCAGCCACTGATCCCGATGTGGCAGCGACTAGTCGGGCGTCGTGTGCAGCTCCCGTGCGTGCGTCGCGTCGATCACCCGAGTGCATCACGGCACGGATCGCCGAATCCGGCAAACCGCGAGCGCGACAACGTGGCGACTGGAGGCCGGGACACCCAGCCCACCGTCCGGTCGCGCGGCAAGATCAAAAACCAGCCCAAGTCGTACCCCGACCGGGTCACTAGCAGCAGTGCCGCACCCAATCAACCCCCGATGCCCACCGTCGACGATCGCGCCAGACACTCTGTCACCGAACGTTCCAATCGTTAGACTGTGAGTAATCTGAGGAAGGTTGTCGTTTCGCGCCGAGATACCGCGTGAATAGCCCAAACTCGCTTTCGAGTGTTCGAATCCCGTGGCGTATCCATCACCGAGGGTGACCGAATTGCCCCGAACGAACGGAGCAGTCCCGATTTTGTCGGTGCCCTCGGGTACGGTCACTCGCTATCAGAGTCGCCGCGCAGCATGGGATGTCTACGCGTCGAGGGAAAGGCACGAGAGGGCTCACGATGGCGGACCAGAAGACAGTGTTCATCGCATTTGCCAAGGAGGATGTGGCGAGCCGGAACCTGTTCAACGGGCAGCGGTTGCTGGTGCACTCGCCATACGGGTACACGGACATGTCGGTGAAGGAGCCCTACGAGAGCGAGTGGAAGGCCAAGGTCCGGACCCGGATCCGCCGCTCGGACGGGGTGATCGCGCTGATCAACTCGAGCACGCCGAAGGCGGACGGGCAGCTGTGGGAGATCAAGTGCGCGGTCGAGGAGGACAAGCCGCTGCTGGGCATCTGGCTGGGACAGTACCGGGTCAAGCCTGCGGAGATGGGGTCCGCGCGGTGCACAGCATGGACGTGGGACACGATCGCCGCGTTCATCGACGGGCTGTAGCCATGCGGCGCGCTCTGCTGGTCGGCATCGACCACTACGATCACCAGCGGCCGCTGACCGGGTGCGTCAACGACGCGACGGCGCTGCAGCCGCTGCTCGCCCGCAACGAAGACTCCACCAAGAACCTCGACTGCCGACTGCTGACCGGGACGGTGACCCGCAACGACCTGCTGGGCGGTGTGCGGGCCCTACTGGCCGGCGGCGCGGACTTCGCGGTGCTGTACTTCGCCGGCCACGGCACGCCCGTCGACGGCGACGTCGCCCTTGTCACCAGCGACGGCCAAGGCGAGACGCCTGGAGTCCTGTTCGCCGAGGTGCTGACGATCGCCCGGAAATCGCAGGTCAAGGAGATCGTAGTGATCCTCGACTGCTGCTTCTCCGGTGGCGCGGGCACCGTCGCCGCGCTCACCGAGGCAGCCGTGCTGCGCAGCGGCATGTCGATCCTGACCGCCAGCCGCGGTGACCAGTACTCCGCCGAGGCCGGCGGGCGCGGCCTGTTCTCCACTCATCTGGAGGGTGCGATCGAGGGTGGCGCTGCTGACGTGCTGGGCCACGTCACCGTCGCCGGTCTCTACGCCTATGTCTCGGAATGCTTCGACGCCTGGGAGCAGCGGCCGACGTTCAAAGCCAACGTCGACCGGCTGCATGACCTGCGACGATGCGAGCCGTCGGTGCCGTTGCCCACGCTGCACAAGCTGCTGGAGTGGTTCCCCGATCCAGCGCACCACTACCAGCTCGATCCCACCTACGAGCCGGACAAGTCGCAGTCCGGACTGGACCCGCACCCCGAGCACGAGGAGATCTTCGACCAGCTGCAGAAGTGTCGGGCAAACAAACTGGTCGAGCCGGTGGATCATCAGCACATGTACTTCGCAGCGATGGAGAGCGGCAGCTGTCGGCTGACCCCGCTCGGGCGACACTATTGGCAGATGGCCAAGCGAGGGACCCTGTGACGACGATCGGGATCAGCGGACACCAGAACCTGCCCGACATCGCCCGACGCCAAGCCGAACACGACATCCGCGCGCTGTTCGCACAGAAGCCCGGGCCGGTGACCGGGCTGTCCAGCCTCGCCGCCGGCGCGGACCACCTGTTCGCGCAGCTGCTGCTCGCAGCAGGACATCGGCTACACGCGGTGATCCCGTGCCGCGGCTACGCCGACACCTTCAACCCCGGTGACCTCGCGGTCTACCAGGAACTGCGGGGCGCGGCCGCCGAGGTCACCGAACTGGACTTCGCCGAGCCCAGCGAGGTCGCGTTCGACGCCGCCGGCAAGTACGTGGTCGAGCACTGCGAACTGCTGGTCGCGGTGTGGGACGGGCGACCAGCCCACGGCCTCGGCGGCACCGGCGACGCAGTCAACCACGCCCGCGAGCTCGGCCGCGACGTGTTGATCTCCTGGCCCGAGGGGGTCCGGCGGACGTGATCGCCACCTTCCAGGGACTGCTGGTGGCCGTGCTGGCGCTGCTGCCCGGCGCGGCCTACACCTTCGCGCTGGAACGAGTCACCACCGGCTACGGGGTCAGCTTCTCCGATCGCCTGGTGCGGTTCCTGGCCGCCTCCGCGGTGATGCACGCACTGCTGGCCTTCGGTGAGTACTGGGTCTATCGGTACCTGGTCGTCGAGCGACGGCTGGTCAATGGGACCGCCAACCTGTGGCTGCTGGAGGTCCTGGCCTTGGCCTACGTGCTGGGCCCAATCATGGTGGGCAGCGTCGTGGGCTGGGGCCACAAGAAGCACAAGAAGTGGGGGACGCTGCTGGTGGGGGCGGCCGTCGAGCCCCGGGCCTGGGACTACCTGTGGCGACGCGCCGACCGCGCGATCGTCCGGATCAAGCTCAAATCCGGGATCTGGCTGGCCGGCTATCGCGGCGAAGCTCCCAATGGCCAGCGCAGCTACGCCTCCGCACATCCCGAAGAAGGCGACCTCTACCTGCCTCTGAGCTTCACCATCAACCCCTCCAGCGGCGAGCTGACGCTGGACGAGAACCGCCGTCCCTTGCCCGTGCCCGGAGAGTCCGGGCTGCTGGTGCGGTGGACCGAAATCGAATACCTCGACATCAAGGAGTTCTAGATGCCCGACTACAGCAGCCGCGAGGTCCAGTACCGTGTCGTTCCCGACGGCGGCGATCACGTCATCGAGAAGCGCGGCGGCTATGAGGCGCCGAGCACGCCGTTCGCGCTGCCCGAGATGCCGGCCGGACCAGCTCAGGGGGCCTCCCCTGCTGGCGGGTCGGACGCCCAGTCGCAAACCACATCGACCAGCGATGACTGACCACGAATCGCGGTAAAGACTCGCGGACGGAGTGGGCCGTAGGGGCGACCCATTGGTCACGGGAGAGCCAAACCGCGACGGTCGGCTGATCCTGCGGAGACGGTCTTTCAACAGGAGCGCACAGATTGTCGCGGCTACGGTAATCACGATCATCGGGTGCGGGGCGGGTGAACAAGCTCCCACGAGGGCCAGCTGAGCTACGCATCGGGCAATCACCACCAGGCGGCACTGGGAGTGCCGTCCGGCTCCAGCCCGTAGTGCCGGATCTGCTGCCATCGTCGGTCGTCCCGGCATGCTTCCGCGATCATCCATAGAGACTCGGCATCTCCGGCGTTCGCGGCTCGTACCGCCAAGGCTTCCGCTTGCCGTACCTCGCCTCGGTTGCCTCGCGCAGCGACGAGGCTGCGGTAAACGGCGGGGTATCCGGCGCGTGCGGCCTGGTCTGCCAAGCGCTCCGCCTCGTCGTACTCGCCGTTGGTCTCGCAGACCTCGCTCAGCAGCTCGAGGTCGTGACTGCTTGGCCGGCTCCCCGCGGCCTCCGCGTCGGCGATCGTCTGCCGGAGCGATCTTTCCAGCTCGGCTGCGCCACCACTACGTTGCTGGATGTCGTGCAGGGGTCGTCGAACAACGGTCTTGACACCTTTGGCAGCAGACGCACGAAGCTCGCGCGCTTCCACAGCGTCCCCAGCCTCGGCACGCAGGCGAGCCAGCTGGCGGAGCGGGCGCCCGCGGTAGATCCCGGCAGCTGCGGCGGCTTCCCGCAGGAAGTGTTCCGCGCGAACGTTGTCACCCGCTGACTCGGCGTGTTGCGCCAGCATTTCAAAGGCGACATAGTCGCCCTGTTCTGCAGCCAAGGCGAGCCAGCGCTCCGCTTCGTCGGTGTCTCCGCGGACGTCACAACAGCGCGCGACTTCGATCTGCGCGGCCGCATCACCCGCCTCGGCGCCGCGCCGAAAGGAGATCTCCGCCAGTCTCGCGTTCCCACTTTCGCGGTACAGCCGACCGGCGTGCGCGTACGCGGTGAAACTGCCGAGCGCTCCGGCACGCTCGTAAAGCAGAGTGGCGTGCCGGGTCCGTCCCCTGGCTGCGGCAGCACCGGCGAGAACCATCAGCGCGTCAGCATCGAGGTGGGAGCAGGCGCCGTCCCAGAACGCCACAGGTGGAACGTCGAAGGAACGCCGGCCACCAGCCCAATGGGCGATGTAGTCGGCCAGCCGATACCCGGGTTCGCCCGGGGGATTGTGGCCGGGTTTGGGACGCCACTGCACCAGCAGACCCGCAGCACCGCGGCAGGGCGCAAGAGCGAGCCCGAGCGCTTCCTGGAACCAGTCCTCGCCGGTCGCCTGCCACTCGGTGTCCGAAAGGTAGCCCGGTGCCGCCCGCTCCAGGAACGACCACGGAACGTCACCGGCGTAACCCAGCCGGCGGGCATCGGCGGCGACGTCGATGACGGCGTGCGCGGCTACTGGGGCGACCTGGTACCGCTCAACCATCGCTGGTGCGCCCGCGAGGTACTGGGTGATTTCGCAAGATCGAGTGTGGCGCAGCGCTTGGCGAAGCCGTGAATCAATCTGCGCCGCTTCGCCTAGTGCCGCAAGCTCCGCCTGGTCGAAGCGCGAGGGCACCGCGATCTGAACGTCCTTGACGAGCTGTCCCGCTTGGGTGCAGGAGCCAAGATCCGCCGCCGGATCCACGGAGCTGATCGTACGCATTCGCTCCGGCCAAATGGTCCCGAGAACCAGGACGGGTGCGTTACGTCGATCTCGAAGCAGAGCCCGAAGCCGAGCCGCCACCTCTTCGCCCAGGCTGGGATCGGACGTGAGGAGGTACTGCTGGAGCTCGTCGAGCCAGACAACGGTCCGGGGCGGCACCTCGGCGAGCCCGTCGAGCAGCGCCTGCGGCGGCCTCGGCGAGATCGGATGCCAGACACTCCAGCCCGCCGGCAACTGTTTCACAGTTTCGAAACAGGCCCTCGTCTTTCCCGTGGAGGAACCCCCAACAAGGATCGCGATGCCGCTGGTGCCGGCGATCGCTTGCCGCACCTTGTCCAGAAGCTTTCGGTCGTGTGGCCGCGTCACGTATCGAGGCAAGGCTGGTAGCACCTCGCCTCCCGCATCCTGCGAGATGGCCCGATGGACATCGAGTTCGAACGGATCCAGGTCTTCGACGGGGACGAGCGGCAGACCGGGCCGGATCGTGGCAGGCAGCGGTTGTACCGCGACCTCACCCGCCACGGTGGAAAACGGCGGAAGAACCGGGACCTCACCCAGCGGAGGGCGGACGTAAGCGGGTTGAGCCGTAATCGTGCGCAGCAGCTCATCGATTCCTGCCTGGGTTAACGCTGCAAGCACGTAGTGGCCGCCGCAGTACGGCTGGAGAAACGATGAGATCTCGTCGATCGAACAGCCTGGCAGCACCACCGGGAGCAGCTTAGCTGTCCAGACGGCGCGATCCCGGTGGAGCAGGTCTCGAATGAGCGCTGCCTCGCTTTGCACGCCGCGGTTGTCGCTGGTGGCCACCACGCCGTCGCCGACATGGCGGTACCTCGGCGACGCCACGACCAGGACGAAGTCGGCGTTTTCGATGCACCCGGTAGCCCACGATCCCCAGTCCTTGCGCGCGGGCCCGGCCCACGAATCCAGGTCGACGTCGATACCGTTGTGCACCAGCAGCTCCGCCAAGGCGCGTACGGCGACCTTATGCGCCTCGTCATCGTGTGCATACGACACGAAAACCCTCACGCGATCAGGTGACACCGGCGCGCGGCACACGAGCTGGATCGTCCTTGCGCTCCCAGGCGGCCGCAGCGTGATCTCTCCGCCTCGCGATCGATGCAGTCCGGCCTGTTCGAGGCGCTCGATCACCTTGGTCTGTTCGCCGACCGGTTCCGCGTTCGATGCCGTGCTGTACAGCCTGGTCACCGCGATTCCGACCTCGACCCGGTCCACGGAGAACAGCGGGTTCCCCGCGCCGCTCAGGTCCACGATGGAGTGCCCCTCGAAGCCAAACCAGCGGAGGAACGTGGTCGCGAGGGCATCAGAGACGACCGCCCGGGCCGTCGCGCGCGGCAGATCGACACGCCACTCGACGCCGTGGATCCCGGAAGCCGCCGCCGACCCGGCATACCGCTCCACCAAGGCTCGCACCGTCGCCGACAACTCGGCCGGCTCCACCGCCAGCGCATCGGCCAAGGCGGCGACCAGCGAGACGTCGACGGTCACGACTGTTGTACCACCGGCGGCGGTCAGCAACCCGGCCAGCCGGTTCTCGAGCTCCACAAACGGATTCTAACTGTTCGCAAGTTCCGGCACCGCGGCCCAGAACCGGGGCACCGTAACGTCGGGACGCGCCACCGCGACTCGGACAAAGACGCGCGTGGTGACGCACCAGCCAACCAGACGGAGTGATTGCGATGGCCACCTCGCGCACCTCAGAGGCGACGGGGCGGTTGTGGGAGGCCAGATGTGCGTTCGAGGATTTCGGGCCGCCGCGGAGCGGCGTGGCGATGGGACGTGTTCGCTGGGCTCACCGACATGCCCTGACACATGCGGCACGCCCTGCTGGGCGGCTTCGACCACAACGACCGCCGGCGTGACCTTGGCGACTGCGTCGACGATGCGACCGCGTTGGCACAATCCTGCAGCGTTCTGATCTCCAGGACCGAGGAGTTCAGCAGATATGAACGCTACTTCGAGGGGATTGCTCGCAGATGTGTTGGCCTTGCTCCCCGATGCGGTCTCCACCTTCGCAACGGACCGGTTCTCGACCGGCTATGGGGTCGACTCCCTCCGCTAGGTCGTCCGGTCGCTCGCCGTCTCTGCCGTGCTGCGCATCACTCACCGTCAGGACGACAAGCGACGTCTACCCCGCGCACAGCCTTTTACCCAGTAAGGACAACCAGTCGACCTGACTGCCATAGTCTAGAAGGAAACCCGGTGGATCCGAACCATCCTCCCACTTGGGCCACCGGCCTCGTCGACTGGGCGACGTCCACCTGGACTGGACGCGTCGTGTGCGGCCTGGTCGTGCTAGCCATAGTCCTGTCCCGCCTGGGTAGAATCTTCAAGAAAATCATCCCGGTCGTCGTAGGCTGCCTGCCGATCGTTGTCACCTTCCTCTCCGCTTACTGGTTCGAGACACCGAGGACCTTCGACGCCGCCGGTTCTTCATGCGAAACGGCCAACAGTGCCTTATCCGTGTCGGAACCGGGCAACGGCGTCATCGCCGGACCGGTTGTCCCCGTGGAACTGCGGCTCCAGTCGAACAGCACCGACCTGTCATGGCTTGAGCAGTACTGGGCTATTCAGTGTGCGCTTTCCCGGACCTTCGACGATCACGGCGACACGGTCCTGATCGGGATCATGGACTATGCCACAAGCACTCAGGCTGCCGACCGGGTCGATCCGCCGAGCTCTCTATCGCCGTCGAACCTGCCTGGCAAGACGCACGCCTCGTTCGGCCCTACGGTGCGACCCGACGGAACGACCGTCGCGGAGGTCCAGTTCGCATCCGGCCGCCTCTTCACCGACGTGGTTGTCGACGTTCCGGGGCACGACAGCGAGTCAGCCGTCCGCGCGCGCGACTTGGCGATCAGCGCCGCACGAGCCACCAGTGATCACGAACGCGAGGCTGCCGACGTGGACGCACACCGGCCGTTCAGGGACTACCTCGCCGGGGTATGGGCCGCCTGGCTGGTCGTCCTGGCGATCCTGCCGGCCGTCATCTTGACCTTCGCGGACAGCGACCGCCGCAAACTTCTCGCCCTGCACCTCCAAGTCCTGGTACTCGAGATCCTCGGTTTCACCGGTATCGGTTCACGAATCGGCCTTTTATCCGAAATATCCGCGCCCGGCCGATCGTTGGTCACCCGCATCCGCGCGATACGCGCAGCACGCGCGCTCAGCAGCCTTTTCTCGGTCGCGGCGTGGGCAGTGGCACTGCTCCTCTTGCTCCGGTGGTTCCCGCCGCAGACTCCGTTGTGGGTGACTTCTGTGATGGTAGGCGGGATATACTTCTCAGCCGACCTCGTCCGCACAGCGTTTCTCGGGGTTATACCACGATATCGGTACCTCCGGGTTGTCTCCTGGCGTGAGTGGATCCGTCGACTCCTGTCGTTAGCAGTCGAGGCGACCTACGTCGGTCTCGTCGTTTACTCGGCAGGCATGTTGGCCATCGCCTGGGTCTGGACTCCGATCGACACCCCGAAGGCAGCGAACCCAATCGCTCCGATCGTCTACATGTGGCTTTTCGGGCCGATAGTTTTCCTTTCTGTCAGCGCGATCTTCCGTGCGGCGTCGCGTCGTGTCCAGGCACGTGATCTGGAGACGACACTCCGAAATGACCCACGACCTCAGGTGCTCTACCTGCGCTCATTCAGGGACGACCGGCATGCAATTCCCATTCATCTTTCGGTATACGAGTCGCTAGGCCAGCTCTTCGACTGGTCCCGGAAGTCGAGATTCGAGGAGGTCCTGGTTCGGCGTCTCTGGCGTCACGGGCCGGTCCTCGCTGTAGGGCGCCCCGGTGAGAAGCGGGCAAAACTCGGTGCTGCCCGGCTCTACTACCCCGAAGACGCGTGGCAGGAACCAGTGCGGAATCTCGTGGCCTCCAGCGCGTTGGTGGTCGTCACGATGGGAAAGACGCCGAGCCTCGGCTGGGAGCTGCGCACCCTCCGCGACTTAGGCGCGCTCAGGAAGACGATCGTCGTCATCCCCCCGACTCGTGACAGCCTCGCACGTGCGTCGGTGCTTGCGGAGCTTCTTGACCTTCACAAACCGTGGACGGGCTACGACGGAATCCGACATCCGATCGCATTCCGGTTCGACGAAGATGGCTCGTGCCAAGCCGTGTACGGCGATGTCTTCGACGATGTCGCGTACGAGCTCGCCCTAACAGCTGCCGTCCGGCCGATCGTCGCGTAACAAATGCAGCCGCATCACGACCTCAACCGGTGAACCGACACGTCGCAGGCGCTGGCAGGGAGTAACGTTGACCGAAATCTTCGCTGGACTCCGTGTCACCGAGACTGTCGCGGCAGCCCTCAGCTTGGCGGCGACCCGCCGATCCGGCGGTAGGAGCCTGGACACGCAGACACTGCTGTGGGCGCTCGCGGCAACAGATACCGTTGGCGACTGGCACCGGCTTCTCCTGACCGACCAGCCAGCGTCCGATCCTGCGAGCACCTCCGTACACACGTGGGCCGCGGTGCCGTTGACCGGAACCTGGGCTTGACCCGGTTTGGCGGACACCTCCGATCAGGGGCGCAAGCCCCCTGGAAGGGATGTCCCTCATCATGGATCCCATGGCCAAGAAGAAGCCCCGGGCGCGTCAGCGGCCTCGGCGGGTGTTCACCCCTGAGTTCAAAGCGCAGATCGTCGAGCTGGTGCAACGCGGCGAGCGAACCGTGCCCGACGTGGTCCGCGACTTCGAGCTGACCGACTCCTCAGTGCGGAAATGGATCACCCAGGCCGAACGCGACGCCGGGACCCGCACCGACGGGCTGACCAGCAACGAGCAGGCCGAGCTCGCCGCGCTGCGGAAAGAGAACACACGGCTACGTGAGGACGTGGAGATCCTCACACGAGCGACGGCTTTCTTCGCGAAGGAGACCCGGTGAACGTCTACCCGTTCATCGAGGCGGAGAACGTCAGCGCAGGCGGCAACGTCAAACGTGCCTGCGCCCTGCTGAAGGTCTCCCGAGCCGCCTACTACACCCACCGCACCACCGGCCCCTCACAACGCGCCCGCGACGACGCCGCACTGACCGAGAAGATCATCGAGGTGCACGAGGACTCCCGGGGCACCTATGGTGCGCCGCGGGTGCACGCCGAACTGCAGGCCCAGGGCCACCGGCACGCCCGCAAACGCATCGCCCGGCTGATGCACCAGGCCGGCCGGGCCGGGCGGGCACCGAAACGATGGCGGACCACCACCGTCGCCGACCCGGCCGCCCCGGCCCGCCCGGATCTGATCAATCGCGGTTTCTCCTGCCACCCGGCCGAACTCAACACCCGGTGGTGCGGGGACATCACCTACATCCCCACCTGGGAAGGCTGGCTGTATCTGGCCACCGTGATCGACCTCGCCTCCCGGCGGGTCGTCGGCTGGGCCACCGCCGACCACCTGCGCACCGACCTGATCGACACCGCGTTGCGTAATGCGCTCGCCCAGCGCCGCCCCACGCCTGGGGTGATCTTCCATTCCGACCGGGGTTGTCAGGGTGGATTCAACCGGTCGTCGCAACACCGCGATCGCGGGGGTGTGCGATGGGACGGGGAAGAAAGCAGACACCTGAGGATTCGGCACGGGCGCGGCGGCAGTGGGCGGCGGATCGGGCGATGCGGCCGCCGATGCGTTCACCGGGGCGACCGGAGCCGTCTCGGGCGGTGCAGCGCGATTTCTGGCGGCGCATCGCTTCCGGCGCGACGACAGCCGAGGCTGCGGAGGCGGTTGGCGTGTCATGGCCGGTCGGGTCCCGCTGGTTCCGCCACGCTGGCGGCATGCCGCCGATCAGCCTGGACGAGCCAACGGGTCGCTACCTGTCGTTCGCCGAGCGGGAGGAGATCGCGCTGCTGCGCGCCCAGGACGTCGGCGTGCGCGAGATCGCTCGCAGGATCGGCCGCGACCCGGGAACGATTTCACGCGAACTGCGGCGCAACGCGGCGACCAGGAGCGGGAAGCAGGTTTATCGGGCTGTGGTGGCGCAATGGAAGGCGCAGCAAGCTGCGAAGCGCCCGAAAACTGCGAAGCTGGCAGGCAACGACAGATTGCGTGAGTACGTCCAGAACCGCCTCGCCGGCGCCGTCCGTCGACCCGACGGGACGATCGTAACCGGCCCTGAGCCGCCGGCGTGGAAGGGATTGAACAAGCCGCATCGGCAAGACAGGCGATGGGCGACAGCGTGGAGCCCGGAACAGATTTCGCACCGGCTCCGGGCTGACTTCCCCGATGATGAGTCCATGCGCATCAGCCACGAGGCGATCTACCAGTCGCTTTTTATCGAGGGACGTGGCGCGCTCAAGCGGGAACTGGTCGCTTGCCTGCGCACGGGCCGGGCATTGCGGACGCCCCGAGCGCGGTCGCAGAACAAGCCGCAAGGGCACGTCACCGCGGATGTCGTCCTTAGCGAGCGTCCCGCAGAGGCTGCGGATCGCGCGGTCCCGGGTCACTGGGAGGGTGATCTGATCATCGGGACCGGTCGGTCCGCGATCGGCACACTCGTCGAGCGCAGCAGCCGATCCACGCTCCTGGTGCATCTGCCACGACTGGAGGGTTGGGGCGAGAAACCACCTGTGAAGAACGGCCCACCGCTCGGCGGCTACGGCGCCATCGCGATGAATGCCGCGCTGACGACGTCGATCACGAAGCTACCCGAGCAGCTCCGCAAGACCCTCACTTGGGACCGGGGGAAAGAACTCTCCGGTCATGCCCAGTTCGCGCTCGATACCGGGACGAGAGTCTTCTTCGCCGACCCACACTCGCCCTGGCAGCGTCCGAGCAACGAAAACACCAACGGTCTGCTGCGCCAGTACTTCCCCAAGGGCACCGATCTGTCCCGCTGGTCCGCCGAGGACCTTGAAGCCGTCGCCCTGGCTATCAACAACCGGCCCCGCAAAATCCTCGGCTGGAAGACTCCGACCGAAGTCTTCGCCGACCAGCTACGCTCGCTACAACAGCCAGGCGTTGCAACGACTGATTGAACTCGCCCAGTACACCTCGGCTCAGTTCGCCCGCACCGCCGCCGAGGCCGGGGTGCGGCTTTCGGTCGGCCGCAAAGGTCAGTGCTGGGACAACGCGGTCGCAGAGTCGTTCTTCGCCACCATCAAAACCGAACTGCTCGACCGGCAGCCTTGGCCCACCAAAACCCTGGCTCACCAGGCGATTTTCAACTATGTCGAAGGGTGGTAGGGTCTGCCCAGGGTCTGGTTGACACCTCACCTGTGAGGCTTCGGCCTCGCCTGGAAGGATGTCACCGTGCCCAAGCCCTACCCCCGCGAGTTCCGTGACGACGTCGTCGCCGTCGCCCGCCGCGGCGAGACCCCGCTGAAGCAGGTCGCCAAAGACTTCGGGATCTCCGAATCCTGCCTGGCCAACTGGCTGCGCGCCGCCGACGTCGAGGACGGCACCCGGCCCGGCGTGACCCCGGACGAGTCCGCCGAGCTACGCGAGTTGCGTAAACGCAACCGCCTGCTGGAGCAGGAAAACGAGGTTCTGCGCAAGGCCGCGGCCTACCTCGCGCAGGGCAACCTGCCGGGAAAATAGTCTTCCCGCTCGTCCGTGAACTGGCCGCGGCCGGCGCCCCTGTGCGGGTGTCGGTCGCGGTGACGTGCAGGGTGCTGGGCATCTCCCGGCAGGCCTACTACCAGTGGTGC
This sequence comes from Amycolatopsis sp. NPDC051371, assembly GCF_040682155.1. NCBI lineage: Bacteria > Bacillati > Actinomycetota > Actinomycetes > Pseudonocardiales > Pseudonocardiaceae > Amycolatopsis > Amycolatopsis sp. NPDC051371. Next base: position 111,426 of record NZ_JBFBAG010000026.1, on the reverse strand, counting down.
GCGGCCCCGGTCTCGCAGCGGGACTTCGACGACGCGCAGCTGATCAACGCCGCGCTCGAGATCCACGCCGACGACCCGGCCGACGGATACCGGTTCATCGCCGACGAACTCGCCCGCCGGGGTTTCACCGCGTCGGAGAACCGAGTGTGGCGGATCTGCTCCATGCAGCAGATCTTCTCGCTGCACGCCAAGAAGAAAGGCCGTTCCCGCAAGGCCGGGCCGCCGGTACACGACGACCTGGTCCGCCGCGACTTCACCGCCACCGCGCCTAATACCAAGTGGCTGACCGACATCACCGAGCATCCCACCGGTGAGGGCAAGCTGTATCTGTGTGCGGTCAAGGACTGCTACTCCAACAAGATCGTCGGGTACTCCATCGCCTCGCACATGCGAGCCTCACTCGCCCTCAGCGCACTGCGTAACGCGATCGCGCTGCGCGACCCGCACGGTGCCGTCGTCCACTCCGACCGCGGCGCCCAATTCCGATCGGCGGCCTACCGGCGCCTGTTGCGTGCCCATGGGCTGACCGGGTCGATGGGCCGGGTCGGTGCCTGTGGTGACAACGCCGCGATGGAATCGTTCTTCTCCTTGCTGCAAAAGAACGTCCTCGATACCCGGCGGTGGCGCACCCGTGAGGAACTCCGGTTGGCGATCGTGTCCTGGATCGAGACGAAGTACCACCGCAAACGGCGCCAACGCGCCCTGGGCAAGCTCACCCCGGTCGAGTTTGAGACCATCTACACGACCGCAGCAGCGGCCTGAGAAACAGTCAGCTCCGGTGTCAACCGAAGTCTGGGCAGACCCGTACAACACCCGCCGCCGGCACTCCAGCCTCGGCTACCTCAGCCCCAGCAGCTACGAACAAACCACCCAGCCGGCTACCGCACCTGAAGTAGCCTGACCCCACTCATCAACCCTGTCTGCCAAAACGGGGCAAGCCCACGTCGACGTCCGCGAAGACCACTTACTCAACGATCTTCGCGCCCGGTTTACCGAAGAGGTAAGCCACGACGCTTCCGCGATCGCGGACTACTTGAGGTCGAGTCACCTGACGATCATGTGCGGCGGTCCCACGCATGAAGTCAAACCCTGCCGCCCACCACGCATACATGCCGCAACAGACGAAACCACCGGAGGGCAGCTGCTGTTACGCGGTCGCCATCGGCCGGAGCACACCCCACAACCGCAACCAGACTCTCGCGGAACCGCTGGATGTCCTCGCCGCATGCCTGCACCACCTCGGCCGCACCGGCGAAGCGATCGCTTGCTGGCAGGAAGCCGTCGCCATCTACGCCGACACCGGCTATCTCCACCACGCCGCTGAAGTCCGTCAGCGCATCCACGCCGCCCAAGCCGCACCTTGGCTGGGCGCAGCCTCCGGGTAACCTCACTGACCAGCCGCATCTTGGGAATGCCAGGCTCTGTGGCCCTGACCCGAGCGCGGCCCCCGGAAGCCGCGTGCAGGCCTGGCCGAGGCAGAGACGTCACCCGTGGCTCACGCAACGGCGTCTACCTCGATGGACCGGTCGCCGCTGGCCTTCCTAACACCACCGACTGGCCTCAGCCGGTCCACCGTCGCGCTCAGCGCGGCAGCGCTGGGAACGGCTACCGCCGATCATCAATGCCGCGGCCGAGTTCGAGCACATGCTCGAGCTCCTCAACGCGCGCGCCCTGCGCGCCAAGGTGGAACGTCGCCGAGCTCGGCCCGAAGCCGAGGCCGTCGAGTGGACCACACTGTCAGCCACGGACCGGCTTGGCGGTCGTGCCGCGGGGCTCCCGGACCTCTTCCTTCTGCTCGCTGGCGGTTCCGCGCCGAGTCACTGTTCGGCAAGCAGCCTCTATCCGCGCCGCCGAGCGCTCCCCCACCAGCGACCGGCCCCGCCGCGGTGTCGCGGCCGGCTGCGGCGCCGGAATCGGTCCGCCGCCGGGCCACTGCCGAGGACGATGGCTGAGGACCTCTCTTGCGCCCAGATCCAACGCCTGGCATTAGAAAAACGATCAGCTGCGCAAGGCTGGCCCACGCCACGGCACACGTCGCAACCCTCGAACACAGGTAGATCATGAACCGATCACATGCGCCAGCGCCCGGCAATACTCGGTGCCCCAACTAAGAGGGAAGGGTGTTTTGGAGTACCCGGTTAGCGAGGCACAGCGCGTACTCAGCGTGCAGGTTTCGCGCATGCGCTCCGTATGCGTCGGCGTAGTCGACGTATGCCTGCAAGACCTGAGGATCATCTCCGTGACTGATATATCCTTCGATCAGCAGATGTACAGCATACGCGGAAGCTGCCGACGCTGACACGTTGATGCTCGCACAATCTGGACTGTCGGAGCTGATAAGCGCATCGACATCTTTTGTCAATCGATCAATATCTACGCCTGACAGTTTGGGCAGTGAGCGAAGCTTCGTCAACCATTCATCGCGGCTCTTCGTCAGTCGAGATTTCTGGGCTTCCCTCGAAAATTCCGGTCTCGCCATCGACCATCACCTCGGATCAGAACGATGCATCTCTACGCAGATGGGTCGTTGAACCTGTGGTTCGCGTTACAGCGCCTGAACTCCAGCCAGCAAGCTGCGCGACAGCGTGCGCGCGCTCTACGACCAGCGCTGGGCCATTCGAGTGGCCGGCAGTGTGCGCCGGAACGTGGCCAGCATGGCTAGCGATCACTAGCTGTATTGACCACGGAGGTTGGGTACGGGGCGACACGTGATCGGATGATCTTGGCGTGAGGGAGGGCCTCCAGGTTCGGTGTGGATTGCGACATCTGCACCGGCTACCAGGAGGCCCTCGTGACCCACGCTAACGCACCCCTGACCCCGACCGGCAGACTGCGCCTGGCCCGCTGCGTCGTCGAGGACCGGTGGCCGCTGCGACGAGCCGCGGAACGGTTCCAGGTCTCGGTCACCACCGCCGCCCGATGGGCCCGCCGCTACCGCGACCACGGCGAAGCCGGCATGACCGACCGCCCGTCACGGCCTGCCACCAGCCCGAACCGGACCCCGACCCGGACCGAGCGACGGATCATCAAAGTCCGCGTCCTGCGCCGGTGGGGCCCGGCCCGCATCGCCTACCTGCTCGGCCTCAACCCTTCCACGGTGCATCGGGTCCTGACCCGCTACCGGCTGGCCCGCCTGCAGCATCTGGACCGGGCCACCGGCCGGGCGGTCCGCCGCTACGAACACGACGCGCCCGGTGATCTGGTGCATGTGGATATCAAGAAGCTGGGCAACATCCCCGACGGCGGCGGCCACCGCGTTCACGGCCGTGCCGCCGGTGGCCGCAACAGCGCCGGCCACCGCGACCCGGCCCGGCCGCGCACAGTCGGTGGCCGCGCGAACCTCGGCTACGGCTACCTGCACAACGCCGTGGACGATCACAGCAGGCTGGCCTACACCGAGATCCTGCCCGATGAGACCAAGGAAACCGCTGCCGCGTTCTGGGTGCGGGCCCAGCAGTTCTTCGCCGAGGCCGGGATCACCGTCCTGCGGGTCCTGACCGACAACGGGTCCTGCTACCGCTCCCGGCTCTGGCGCGACACGCTGCGCGACGCGCAGATCGTCCACAAACGCACCCGGCCTTACCGACCGCAAACCAACGGCAAGGTGGAGCGGTTCAACCGGACCCCGCTCGACGAATGGGCTTATGACCGGCCCTACCGGTCCGAGACCGAACGGCGTGAGGCGCTTCCGGGCTGGTTGCACACCTACAATCACCACCGCGGCCACACCGCACTCGCCGGCAAACCACCCGCCAGCCGCGTCCCCAACCTCACGGGTCAATACAGCTAGGACAGGGATGCACCGGAATCCGACCCGAGACATAGCCATCCCGGTGGTCCCGACGCCGGACGGCACTCTCATGGCGTGACGGGCGGATCAGTGCCGGTATAAGGAGAAGCAGGACCAAAAACGTCCCGGTGCCGGCCAGGACGAACGTGGCGCGGGAGCCGACCACGCCGACGAGGAAACTGCCCACCGTGTAGGCGAAAGCGGCTCCCAGCTGCGCGGCCGTGCCGATCGTGCCGAACACCCGGCCGAGAAACGGGCGGGGCACGAGGTCCTGCACGACGGTGTCGTACCCGATGTTCTCCACGGCGTTGCCGGCACCCGCCACCAGCTGTGCCGCGACGACCACCGCGAGAACCGGGGCCAGTCCGTTGACGATCATGCCGGCGCCGGTGGCCACGACGGCGACGATGAGCAGGGCAACCGGTCTGCGCCCACGGGCCAGCCGGGTACAGGCGAGTGAGGCCATGAGCATCCCGGCGCCGAACGCGCTGGCTGCCATGCCGTACCCGGCCGGGCCGGCGTGGATCACGTCGCCGGTGAGGAAGATCAGCGCCACGTTGTCCACCGCGGCGAAGGCGACGAGCATGAAGAGGCTGAGAACGAGCACCAAGATCCGCCGGTTCGCCACGACGTGACGCAACCCCTCGCCCGCTTCGGCCCACACGCCCGTGACCGCGGCCGGGTCACGAGCCGGTGCGATGGCCGGGAGTCCCCTCAGCAGGAATGCCGACACGAGAAAGGTGGCTGTGTCGACGGCCAGCGCGGTGTGGGCGCCGCCGGGAGCTGCTCCCAGCAGGCCGCCCAAGCCCGGCCCGAGAGTGAGCGTCAGGGTTCGGCCCAAGCCGAAGAGGGCGTTGGCCGGTGCGCGGTCGGCCGGAGCGACCAACACCGCGACCAGGCTGCGACCGGCCGGGTTCCGGATCGTCGCCAGGATCGCGGCGACAGCGACGAGTGCGGTCAAACACGGCAAGGGCGGCAGGGTGATCGCGGTCAGCCCGATCACCAGCGCCGAGGCCAGTTCGCACCGCATCATCAATCGGCGTGTCCGGACACGGTCGGCGAGGACTCCGGCCAGCGGTCCGCCGAGCCGGGGCAGCGCGTTCGCGCCGAGCAGCAAGCCCATCCCGGTGGGGCCGTCTCGCGGGGCGACGAGCAGGACGAGTGCGGTCGTGGTGATCCCATCTCCGACGAACGACACCGCTCGCGACGCGCACAACGACCGAAATGCGGAGTTGCCGGAAAGGAGGTGAGTCTTGGACGCACGTGTCGGCAATGGTTCGACCATGACGACGAGAGTGCGGGAACGAGTACGGGGTTGCTGAGATTCGGTGGCGGCCGAATCCTGGGTGTAGCGTTTTTGCGCAATGACGCTCGTGCTGAGGTTCGGAAGCGGGGACGCGGCCCGGTGCCGGTTCGCGATCTCGCCGCTGCAAGAAACGATGTCGGCACTTCTGGTGCTCACGGAGCCGCGTCGCCACAGCTGGTACCTGTCGTGGCTGCGCGATGTCCAACCCGTCGTCGCCGGGCTTGATCTGGGAGTGCTGAACGCAGCCGCCCCGAGCAACGGGTACGGGCCGGACTTCCTGTGGCCGAGCCCGACCAGCCCGCTCACCACCATCGAAGACGACCTCGCACAGGTCCAGCGCACCGATCCCGTCATCGTCGCCGCCGAGCTTGCCGAGCACGCTCGTCGCGTCGATCGCCACGGCCCGCGCGACGCTCCCCACCGCTTCCTCACCGGCGACCCCGTCATCGCCCGGGACACACTGGTCGGACAGCAACGACTGGCCTGGCAGACATTGGTCGAGCCACTGTGGGATCGCATCCGCGGCCTGCTCGACGCCGACATCACGACCCGGGCACGGCAGCTGGCCGACGGCGGCCTGGAGGGACTGTTCACGGACCTGCACCCTCGAGCGACCTGGAAGAACGACGAGCTGCACCTCACCGGCTTCCGGCACAGCACGGTCGATCTGCGCGGCCGCGGCCTCATTCTCGTGCCCACGGCATTCGGGTGGCCGAACCTCGGGATCGGGCCGACCGATGCCATCTCCGCCACTCCCCCGGCGCTGGTCTACCCGATGCTCGGCGCGGCACGGCTGTGGGAACCGGCCCCGCCATCTCCCGCAATCGCCCGGCTTCTCGGCTCCGGACGCGCATCTGTGCTGGCCGAAACCGTCATCCCGAGCACCACCGGCGGTCTGGCCCATCGGGTCGGCCTCGCCCCGGCAACGGTCTCCGAACACCTCGCTGTGCTTCTTAAGGCCGGCTTGGTCACCGCCACGCGACGCGGTCGTGAAGTGCTCTACCGCCGGACACCGCTCGCAGCAGCACTCCTTCACCCCGACCCGTAGTGATTGAACGGCTCCCGGCGCCGGCCCTATGGCTACACCCGGCGCGACTTGGGCGTCCCGCACCCCAACCGAGCCTGGACTTCACCGAGGGGTCGCCGAAGCACAAACAACTTGCCGGAACCTGCCGCCGCCATGATCGCTGCCCTGGTCGCCCGCAGCGTCCTATCCGACCGCCGCCCTCGCCAGCGAGCTCGGCGTCCTCGCCTTCAAACGGGGGACGCCGAATGGTCCACCCACCGCGCGTCCCACCTGCCGCGCCCACGCCACGTCGACGCGGTGACCGCACTGGCCGAGACCGAACGGTTCTGGGCGGACTGGATGAGCCGGTGCCAATACGACGGGCAGTGGCCGGACGCGGTGCGACGCGCCCTGATCACGCTCAAAGCCCTCACCTACGCCCCGACCGGCGGCATCCTGGCCGCGGCGACGACGTCGCTGCCCGAGCAGCTCGGCGGCCCGCGCAACTGGGACTACCGGTACTGCTGGTTGCGCGACGCCACGTTCACCCTCCAGGCCCTCATCGGCACCGGCTACCACGACGAGGCCCGCGCCTGGCGGGAATGGCTGGTCCGCGCCGTCGCCGGCGACCCGGCGGACCTGCGGATCATGTACGGCCTCGACGGCAGCCGCCGGATCCCCGAGACCACACTGGACTGGCTGGCCGGCTACGAGAACTCGACACCGGTCCGCGTGGGCAACGCCGCCGCGGAGCAGTTCCAGCTCGACGTCTGGGGCGAAGTCCTCGACGGCCTGCATCTCGTCCGCGAAGCCGGCATCGCCACCAGCCACACCGCGTGGGACGTGCAGCGCAGTCTGCTGGATTTTCTCGAAAGCCACTGGGACCGGCCTGACAACAGCCTCTGGGAGGTCCGCGGCGAACGCCGCCACTTCGTGCACTCGAAAGTCATGGCCTGGGCCGGGCTCGACCGCGCGATCCGCAGCGTCGAACGCCACCACCTCGACGGCCCGGCCGACCGGTGGCGCGTGCTTCGCGACCGCATCCACGACGACGTCTGCACCCACGGCTACGACTCCGCCCGCAACACCTTCACCCAGTTCTACGGCTCGAAGGGCCTCGACGCCGCCCTGCTGCTCATTCCCCGTGTCGGGTTCCTGCCCGGCGACGACCTGCGCGTCCGCGGCACGGTCGACGCCGTCCGAGCCGAACTGGTCCACGACGGGTTCGTCCGCCGGTACGACCCCGACGCCGATGGCGGCGTCGACGGCCTCCCCGGCGGGAGGCGAGCTTCCTCGCCTGCAGCTTCTGGCTCGCCGACGCTCTCCACGGCACCGGACGCACCTCCGAAGCACGTGCGCTGTTCGAACGGCTCCTCGCCCTCCGCAACGACGTCGGGCTGCTTTCCGAGGAGTACGACACGAAACTGCGCCGCCAGGTCGGCAACACACCGCAGGCCTTCAGCATGGTCGGCCTGGTCAACACCGCCCGCCACCTGTCCGGCGCCCGAACCACCACCGACGCCGCCGGCGAAGCACAACGCCCCACCGGCGACACGTCGTGAGCAGCTGACGAGCGGCCGGCTTACGATTCCGTCAGGTACGTGTCCCGGTGTTCCGCCCGGGTATCTCGGCGTCATGCCGAACCTCAAAACCCTCTTACTAGCTGTCGCCGCGCTCGCGCTTCTCGGCGGCTGCAGCGAAACCACCTCAAACCCGACATCGACAGCCAGCCCGTCGAACCCGCCAGGCGCAGCACCGGCCGGCAACCTTCCCGATCTGGTGGACCAGCTCGGCCCGAGCGTCGTCACCGTCACCGTCGCGAATAGGCTGGGCAGCGGCGTCGTGCTCAAACCCGACATCATCGTCACCAACCGGCACGTCGTGGCCGACCAGAAACAGGTCTCCATCACCTACGCCGACGGGACTCAGTCCCCCGGCACCGTCCTGGCCACCGATCAGATCACCGACCTCGCGGTCATCCGCACCGACCGCAAGAACCTCCCGGTACCCAAGCTGCGCACCGACCTGCCTCGCCCGGGCGAACCCGTCCTGGCGATCGGCAGCCCGCTCGGGTTCGAGAACACCGTCACCTCGGGCATCATCTCCGGTCTGCATCGCGACGTGCCGGGTTCCGCGGCGCAGAGCGCTTCGCTGGTCGACCTGATCCAAACCGACGCCGCCATCTCGCCCGGCAACTCCGGCGGCGCACTCCTCGACACCTCCGGACAGCTGATCGGCATCAACGAGGCTTACCTGCCACCCAGCACCGGCGCGGTGTCGATCGGCTTCGCGATCCCTGCCGCCACCATGGTCGACACGACCGACCAGCTGCTCAAGTCCGGCGTGGCCAAACACCCCTACCTCGGGATCTCCATCGGCCGTCTCACCCCGGCGATTCAGCAGCGCCTCGATGTTCAGGTCGACCAGGGGGCGCTGGTTCTTGGTGTCGATCCCCACGGCCCGGCCGATGCTGCCGGCATCCGCGCCGGCGATGTCATCGTCAAGTTCGCCGGCCGAGCCGTACGGTCCGTCGACGACCTCCTGACGGAGCTTCGCGCCCACGACCCCGGCGCCCAAGCCGACCTCGAGGTCGTCCGTGGAAGCAACCATCAGCAGGCCACCGTCACAATCGGCAGCCGAACCGGCTGAAGAAGATAGTTGAGCACGGTCGGCCTCTGCAGCGTCGTCTCACAAGCGACCCGGTCGGTTCAGCCGCACCGGGCTTTCGATCGCCGGACGATCACCGACCGGCCACTCGCTCCCGGCACCGTTTCGGTCGAGGCACTCCAGCGGCCCCGGCGCGTCACGCCCGTTCATGGGGTGGACCGTGTTGGTTTCCGGACGCCCCGGGAACGACCGATACACCATTCCCGGCCGGCAGCGGCAGCTGGGAGACCTGTTCGGCCGTCCCGTCACAGGCGTGGTCCCAGTGCAGGGTGACCACTGCCGCCGCCCGACTGCTGGCGGCGGTCAGCGCCTCGTCCGTCGAGCCGCGGTTGACCAGGGTGAACCGGACCCGGGCGGCTTCCCCCTTCCGGTAGTCACCGCCCGGCGACGGCAGCAAGTACACGTTGAGCAGCGAAAGCTGGCCGAACTCCACACTCGTGCCCAGCGTGCCCGCCGGCACGTTCGGAGCCGGAGCGTACGTGGGCGGCCGCGGTGACACCGGCCGTTCCCCGGGTGCGGGCCGATCGCTGGACGCACAACCGGAGGCCAACACGACCGAGCAGACCGCGGCCCAGATCCCGCTACGGGCCACTCGGCGGCCCTGTTGCCGACCGGACCGGAATCGGCGTCCGTCTTGGCTCCGCTCCTCGCTCGTCCAGATCTGGCTCTTGCACCATCGAGTGGTCATCATGTTCCTCTTCGCGTTCATCGTGGAGCGTCCAGTACGTCTGGATTTCCCGCGAGGCAAAGGAAAACCGAGAGCAGCACCTGACGATTGCCTGACGATCCCGAGCCGGGGTTTCCCGTCGGCGACCACGGGCAACCGCCAGGACGCGGCTCAGAAGCGAAGCGGAAGGACGATCACATGGCCGGCTTCATCGCCACCATTCGCGAAGGTCACAACGCCCTGATCGCCCGCATTGCCGGGATAGCCGCCATCGGCGGCATGCTCTTCGGCTACGACACCGGTGTCATCTCGGGGGCGCTTCTCTACATCAAACGGGATCTCGGCGCCGGCACCTTCGAGCAGGAGCTCATCGTCAGCTCCCTCCTGGTCGGTGCCATGCTGGGTGCGGGACTTTCCGGTTGGACGGCCAAGCGCATCGGACGGCGCTGGACGAAGGTGATTTCCGGATCGGTGTACGTCGTCGGCTCGCTCGGGGCCGCTTTCGCCGTCTCGGTTCCGATGCTCGTCGGCTTCCGGGTGCTGCTCGGTCTGGCCGTGGGCACCGCCTCCTTCGTCAGCCCGCTGTACATCTCCGAATTGGCGCCACCCCGCATCCGCGGTGGTCTGACATCGTTCAACCAGCTGGCAGTCACCGTCGGGATCCTGGCGGCGTATCTGGTGAACTACGCTTTTTCCGGCGTCGCACACGATTGGCGCTGGATGCTCGGGCTCGCCGCGTTGCCCGGGGCCGCTCTGGCGGTCGGCATGCTCACCGTGCCGTCCTCTCCCCGCTGGCTGGTCCAGCAGGGACGCGAAGAGCAGGCGCGCCGCGTCGTCGAACGACTGCGGGAAGGTGACCCGCACGCCGATGTCGACGCCGAACTCGACGACATCCGCACGGCCGCCCGGGAAACCGGCCGGACCGGTATCGGCGCGCTGTGGGCCCCGAAGCTGCGGCCTCTGCTGCTCATCGGCCTCGGCCTGGCGCTGGCCCAGCAGTTCGTCGGTATCAACACGGTGATTTACTACGCTCCGACCATCCTGTCGGCGACGGGGTTGAGCGCCGGGGGCGCCATCGGGCAGTCCGTCTTCGTCGGGGTCACCAACGTCGTGTTCACCGTGATCGCCATTGTCCTGCTGGATCGGGTGGGCCGCCGGGGCCTGCTGCTCGCTGGCACGGCCGGTATCGTCCTCGGGCTGGCCCTCCTCGGCGTGTTCTTCCTCCTGCCCGGCCTGCAGCAGCAGGCACCGTGGCTGGCCCTGGCCGCGCTGCTGCTCTACATCGCCTCGTTCGCCGTCGGGCTGGGCCCGGTGTTCTGGCTGATGATCTCCGAGGTCTTCCCGCTGCCGGTCCGGAACATCGCGATGTCCGCTTGCACGGTCGGCAACTGGGCCGCCAACTTCGTCGTCTCCCTGACGTTCCTGTCGCTGGTTCAGGTGATCACACGGCCCGGCACGTTCTTCCTCTACACCGGCATCAGCCTGCTCGCCCTGTTGTTCTTCTGGCGGAAGATCCCCGAAACCCAGGGACGCAGCCTGGAACAGATCCAGCAACAGCTCACCGGCTGAACCACTCGATGGGGCCCCTCATGCCTTTGATCAGCAAACCCGAACTTCCCTCGCCGGAAGAGCGGGCGCTCACGGCCTACGTCCGGGCCGTCGCCGCGGAACTGGGAGTGACCGGCGACGACACCGGCAGCGAGATCAGCGAACTGGCGTCGGGATTCGTCCTGCTGTCCGAACGGACACCCGACCGACCTCTCCGGGAGCTGATCCTCACCTGGGACGACCGCCACGGCTGGGAGTTGGTGACCGAAGAGGACCGCGAGTTCTTCGCGGGCTTCCGCGGCAACTTGCTGCCCCAGCCACACGAAGTGGCCAGGTTCGTCGCCGACGCCCTCCGCGGGCATGACGCGCAGCCCGAGCCACGAGTCCCCATCGACGATCCACTCAGTGCACTGCTCGACCGCTACGGCGAGTAAGAAGGCCAGAGGCTGGCATCGAAGACGATCAGAGCCCGACCATTGCGAAGTACCGGCCGGCGCGACCAGCCGGTGCACACATGCGCACCGTCCGTCCCTGCGCCGTCAGCCGGTCGCGGACAGCGACGAGACGCCCGAGAACCGAGACACTGACGAACGAAACGTCACGGAAGTCCAGCACGAGATCATCGCTGAAGGCCGAAGTCGTCGCGCTTTCTCTCACACACTCGACAAGGCCATCAGCGTCAAGGGTGTCGACTTCGCCGGCGACCGTGATGACAACGGATCCTCTCGTGCGACGACGACTGATCACCGCATCCTCACCCTCGGCTGGCACAGGATTCTCCACCGGACATCCTCCAACGGTTTCCGAATCACCGTGGCGGCTGCGAGCGAGCCGCCTCTACAGACCTGCCCATACTCTCACGCCACGGACAGGCCGCACCTGACGAAATCCTTTCAAACAGGGAACCTCAAACGGGTTCAATTATTTGTTCATGCAACAGTTGACTGCTACATCTCAGTTGGGTAACGACCGCGGAGCCTGGACGCGTGGAACGCAAGCAGCCGGGTAGCCGCCGCGTAGCGCAGCTGCGCTCGCTGCCCAAGCCCGACGAACCCAGAGAGCTGGAGCCGATGACAACCAAGGTGGCCGACTACGTCCTCGACCGGATCCGCCAGTGGGGGGTGCACCGTGTGTTCGCCTACCCCGGGGACGGGATCAACGGATTGCTCGGTGCATTCGACCGCGCGAACGGCGACCCGGAGTTCATCCAGCCGCGCCACGAGGAGATGGGTGCGTTCATGGCCTGCGCGCACGCCAAGTTCACCGGCGAAGTGGGCTGCTGCATGGCCACGTCCGGCCCTGGCGCGGTCCACCTCCTGAATGGACTGTACGACGCCAAACTCGACCACCAGCCGGTCGTGGCGATCGTCGGGCAGCAGAAGCGCACTGCCCAGGGTGCGCACTACCAGCAGGAGATCGCGCTGGAGAACCTGTTCGCGGACGTCTCGGAGTTCGTCCAGGTCTGCATGCACCCCGGTCAGGTCCGGCACGTGATCGACCGGGCGTTCAAGACCGCGCTGACGATGCGCGGGGTCGCCACGATCGTCATCCCGGAGGACATCCAGGAAGAGAAAGCCCAGTCCGCACCGCCGAAGGACCACGGCTCGGTGTTCTCCAGCGTCGGCTGGAGCAAGCCGCGGATGCTGCCGGACGAAAACGAGCTGCGGCGCGCCGCCGACGTCCTCAACCAGGGCGAGAAGGTCGCCATGCTGATCGGGCAGGGCGCCGCGGAGGCCGCCGCCGAGGTGGTCGAGGCGGCGGAGCTGCTCGGTGCCGGGGTCGCCAAAGCCCTGCTGGGCCGGGAGGTGCTGCCCGACGATCTCCCGTTCGTCACCGGGCCCGTCGGCCTGCTGGGCACCAAGCCGAGCGACGAGATGATGATGAACTGCGACACGTTGTTCATGATCGGCACCAGCTTCCCCTACAGCGAATGGCTGCCCGATGAGGGCCAGGCTCGCGGCGTGGAGATCGACATCGACGGCCGGATGATCGGCATCCGGTACCCGATGGACGCCCACCTCGTCGGCGATTCCCGGGAGACCCTCAAAGCGCTCATTCCGCTGCTTGAGCGCAAATCGGACCGCAGCTGGCGGGAGAAGATCGAAAAGGACGTCCGGACTTGGAACCGGACCCTGGACGACCGGGCGGGACAGCACTTCGGCGGCGAAATCAACCCGCAGGCGGTGGCCCACGAGCTGTCGCCGAGGCTGCCGGACGACTGCATCCTGACCGCCGACTCCGGCTCGGCCACCAACTGGTGGGCCCGGCACCTCAAGCTGCGCCCCGGCATGCGAGCCTCGCTGTCCGGGACGCTGGCCACGATGGGACCCGGTGTGCCGTACGCGATCGGCGCGAAGTTCGCCTACCCGGACCGGCCGGTGATCGCCTTCGTCGGCGACGGCGCGTTCCAGATGAACGGCATGAACGAGATGTTCACCGTCAAGCGCTACCTCGATCGACTCGGCAACGGGCAGCCTCCCCTGATTTTCTGCGTGTTCAACAACCAGGACCTCAACCAGGTGACCTGGGAACAGCGGGCGATGGCCGGCGACCCGAAGTTCGAAGGGTCCCAGTCGATCCCGGACTTCCCCTACGCCCAGTACGCGGAGCTGCTCGGGCTTCGCGGCATCTACTGCGAGAAACCGGACGAAGTCGGCGCCGCCTGGGACCTGGCTCTCGCCAGTGACCGCCCGGTCGTGCTCGAGTTCAAGGTCGACCGGAAGTTCGCACCGATCCCGCCGCACATCATGTACGAACAGGGCAAGAAGGCAGCCAAGGCGGCGTTGCACGACCCGGAGAAGGTCGGCATGGGCGTGCGAGGGTTCCGGCAGAAGCTGTCCGAGTTCTACGAGAAGCTCCCCGGCCGGGACAGCGAATGAGCCCCGCCTCGACGAACGTGCCGGTGGAACGCGTGGACGTCCACGCGTTCACCGTGCCGACGGACGGTCCGGGCGGGGTCGAGGAAGACGGCACGCTGCGCTGGGACAGCACCACCATGGTCCTGGTGCTCGCCCACGGCGGCGGGTTGACCGGCCTCGGCTACACCTACGGCGAACCCTCGCTGGCCCGGTTCGTCGAGGACAAGCTGGCGCCGGTCGTGTGCGGCCGAGACGCGTTCGCCCCCGCGGCGACCTGCCACGCGATGTTCACGGCGATCCGGAACGCCGGCCGTCCGGGACTGGGCGCCATGGCCGTTTCGGCCGTGGACATCGCGCTGTGGGACCTGAGCGCCCGGCTGCTCGACGTCTCGCTCGCGCTGCGGCTGCCCGCCTTCCACGACCGAGTGCCCGTCTACGGCAGCGGCGGCTTCACGAACTACCCGCCGGCCCGGCTGACCGACCAGCTTGCGCACTGGGTGGAACAGGGCATTCCCCGCGTCAAGCTGAAGACGGGCCGGTCTCCGGACGAGGACCCGCAACGGCTCACCGAAGTCCGGCGCGCGGTGGGTGACGAGGCCGAACTGTTCACCGACGCCAACGGCGCCCTGACGGTCAAGCAAGCCCAGTACTGGGCCGGCCGCTACCACGAAGAGTGGGACGTGCGGTGGTTCGAGGCACCGGTGAGCTCCGCCGACCTCGAGGGTCTGCGACGCGTGCGGGACCGGGCGCCCGCGCCCCTGGAAGTCGCGGCCGGCGAGTACGGGTTCGTCCTGCGGGACTTCACGAACCTGCTCGACCACGCTTCGGTGGACTGCCTGCAGGCGGACGTGACCCGCTGCGGCGGCATCACCGGCGTGCTCTCCGTGGCCGGCCTCGCCTCCGCCCGGCAGATCGACCTGTCCGCGCACTGCGCGCCCGCGGTCTCCGCGCATGCCTTCTGCGCTGTCGAGCGGCTCCGCCACCTCGAGTACTTCCACGACCACACCCGGATCGAAAACCTGCTCTTCGACGGCGTCTTGACCCCGAAAGACGGCGCCCTGCACCCCGACCCGGACCGTCCCGGTCTCGGGCTCGCGGTCAAGTGGCCGGACGCCGAGCCGTACCGGGTCCACGGCACCATCCCAGCCCACTAGCACACGAGGTCCACATGAAACGGTTCCTGGACGTCCCGGCCAAGACGTCACCCGA
The DNA here is from genome assembly GCF_040682155.1 of Amycolatopsis sp. NPDC051371. Classification (NCBI taxonomy): domain Bacteria; kingdom Bacillati; phylum Actinomycetota; class Actinomycetes; order Pseudonocardiales; family Pseudonocardiaceae; genus Amycolatopsis; species Amycolatopsis sp. NPDC051371. Next base: position 96,375 of record NZ_JBFBAG010000026.1, on the reverse strand, counting down.
GATCCCCGGGCCACCGCGAGCCACCCACCGCCTGCCGGTCGCCGACCTTGAGCGGGCCCTCGCCGAGGCAGTGACCGGGGAAGTCCGGTTCGACACCGCGTCGCTGGCCCTCTACGCCCACGACGCCTCCAACTACCGGCAGGTCCCGATCGGCGTAGTGATCCCCAAAACCCTCGACGACGTGGTGGCCACCCACCAGGTCTGCCACCGGTTCGGCGCGCCGATCGTCAACCGCGGGGGCGGCACCAGCCTGTCCGGTGAGACCGTGAACTACGCGGTCGTCATCGACCACTCCAAGTACCTCACCCACATCGGTGAAACCGACGTCGAACACCGGCGGGTGCTGTGCCAGCCCGGCGCGATCAACGAAGACGTCAACCGGTCGACCGGCAAGCACAACCTCGTGTTCGGCCCCGACCCGTCCTCGCACTCGCGGTGCGTCATCGGCGGGAACATCGGCAACAACTCCTGCGGCATCCACTCCGTCCAATCCCAGCTCTACGGCCCCGGCCCCCGCACGTCGGACAACGTGCACGCCCTGGAGGTGGTCACCTACGACGGTGCCCGCTTCTGGGTCGGCGTCGACGAAGAAGCGCACCTGGACGAGATCATCGCCGCCGGCGGCCGCAAGGGCGAGGTCTACGCCGCCCTGCGGGACCTGCGGGACCGCTACGCCGACCGGATCCGGTCCGGGTTCCGCTCGGTCGAGGAAGTGCCCCGCCGGGTCTCCGGGTTCAACCTCGACGAGCTCCTGCCCGAGCGGGGCTTCAACGTGGCCCGGGCCCTGGTGGGCACCGAAAGCACCTGCGTCACCGTCCTGCAGGCCGAGCTGCTGCTCACCCCCGCCCTGCTGCAGCGCACCCTCGTGGTGGTCGGCTACGACCACCTGCCCGCCGCCGCCGAACACGCCATCGAGATGGTCGGCACCTGGCGGCCGATCGGTTTGGAGGCCCTCGACCGCGAGCTGATCGACAACCAGCAGGAGCTGGCCATGAACGTCGACGATCTCGCCGAGCTGCCCTACCGGCAGGGCAACGCCTGGTTGCTCGTCCAGTTCGGTGCGGACACCCCGGACGAATCGATCCAGCACGCCGAGGAGTTCGTCGACTGGCTGGTCCGGGACAAGGGGTACGCCCGTAACCGGGTGCTGGTGGCGCGCAGCGTCCAAGACGGCGGCAGCAGCGAGCACCTGTGGACCATCCGGGAAAGCGGGCTGGGATCCACTGCGTTTCCCCAAGGCAAGGACCACTGGCCGGGTTGGGAGGACTCCGCGGTACCCCCGGCCCGGATCGGCAGCTACGTCACCGCACTGCGTGAGCTGATGGACCGGCATGGCCTGCACGGCGCGATGTACGGGCACATGGCGCAGGGCTGCATCCACTCCCGCATCGACTTCGACCTGCGCACCAAGAGCGGCATCGCCACCTACCGGTCCTTCATGGAAGAGGCCGCCGACCTCGTCACCTCATTCGGCGGGTCGCTGTCGGGTGAGCACGGCGACGGCCAGCAACGCGCCGAGCTGCTCGATCGCCAATACGGATCGGAACTGGTCCGGGCGATGCGCGAGTTCAAGCTCATCTGGGACCCCCAGGCCAAGATGAACCCGGGCAAGGTCGTCGACGCCTACCGGCTCGACGAAGACCTCAAGCTCGGCACGGACCACAACCCACCACGGCCACACACCCGATTCGCCTACCCGGAGGACGGCGGCGACTTCGCCCACGCCACGCTGCGTTGCGTCGGCGTCGGGAAGTGCCGGGTCCCGCACGCCGAAGAGACCATGTGCCCCAGCTACCAGGTCACCCGCGAAGAAAAGCACAGCACCCGCGGTCGGGCCCGGCTGCTGTTCGAGATGCTCCAAGGCGAGGTGATCACCGACGGCTGGCAGTCCCGTGAGGTCGCCGACGCGCTCGACCTGTGCCTGGCGTGCAAGGGCTGCACCAACGACTGCCCGGTCAACGTCGACATGCCGACCTACAAGGCCGAGTTCCGGCAGCACCACTACCGGTCACTGCGCCGATGGCGTCCCCGGCACGCCTATGCGTTCGGCTTCATCGACCAGGCCGCGCGGCTGGCGTCGCGCTACCCCGAGCTGGTCAACTTCGTCACCCAGACCCCCGGCCTGGTCCACCTGGCCCGGTTCGCCGCGGGCATCGACCAGCGTCGCCCGCTCCCCCGCTTCGCGCCGATGACGCTGCAGGAGTGGTACCGCCGGCGCGGCGGGAGCGTCAATCCCGGCGGCCGCCCGGTCGTGCTTTTCCCCGACACGTTCAACAACCACCTCCACACCGACGTCGGCGTCGCCTGCGTCGAAGCCCTCGAAACAGCGGGCTGGCGGGTGATCATGCCGGAGAAGCACGTCTGCTGCGGTCGGCCCCTGTACGACTACGGGTTCCTGGACGCCGCGGAACAGTACCTCCGCCGGGTTCTCGACGAGCTGCGGGACTACGTCCGCGCGGACATTCCCGTGGTCGGCATGGAACCGAGCTGCCTGGCCGTGTTCAAGGACGAACTGACCAAAATGCTCCCGCACGACGACGACGCGAAACGCCTCAAGGCCAACGCCTACCACTTCGGCGAGTTCTTCACGAAGTTCGACGTCACTCCCCCGCCGCTCGAAGGACGGGCGCTGCTGTGGGGACACTGCCACCAACGCGCCACCGGCGGAACCGATCCGGACCGCCGGCTCCTGGAACGCATGGGTCTCGAGGTCACCGACCTCAAAGGAGGGTGCTGCGGGCTCGCCGGGTCCTGGGGCTTCGAGTCCGGAAAGTACGGCATCTCGATGGACTGCGGCGAGCAGGCCCTGCTGCCGGCGGTCCGCGAAGCCGACCCGGATTGCCTCGTCGTCGCCGACGGCTTCTCGTGCCAGACACAGATCGCCGATGCCGGCAGTGGACGGACGGCCTTGCACACCGCTCAGGTGCTGGCCCTGGCTCGCGGATCCCGGGAGAAGGGCAGCCGACCACGCCCGTCGGCGCTCCGCCGCGCCGGCCGGATGGCGGCGCCGGTTCTCGGAGTCGCGGCGGCGGTCACCGGAACCGCGTATCTCGCCAGGCACCGATACTGAGCCGATCGTTACCAATCCGACCACGGTCACGGCCGAATGACTTCGTAGCTACGGTTACGTGCCGCTCGGGGGTCGGCCTACCTTTGGTCGGATCAGTACGCAAAGGGGGCCGGACCGCCAAGGTCCGGCCCCCTTCAACGGCACCGATTCACACACTGCTGCCGAGCCAATCGCGAACACCGTCGCGCACGCGGTCGAACACACCCAGCGGCGGCCCCGCGAGCAGATTCACCGGGGCCGACTCGCCGACGCGGGGATGGGGACGCGTCGGCGCCGTGGCCTCCGCAGCCCGCAAGGCTCCCGCCATCCGCATGAGGTCGTCGGGCGACATGCGCTGCCGCAACCGCGGGAACTCGTCGGCTTCTTCTCGCTCGGCGTGCTCGGTTACGGAGGCAGCGAACTCGGCGAACCGGGTGTCGAAGTCCGGGTGAGCGGCGCCCAGCTCGTACAGCTCGGCCAGCACGTGCTTGGCCTCGTTTTCTTCGGTCAGCCGGTCGGCCACGATTGGTGAGCCCGATCCGACGACCCGCTGGCTGGTCGGGTGCACCACGATCTCTTCCGCACTCTCGTGCACCGCGAGCAGCCGTACCAGGTCTTCGAACACAGCCTGCTTGGTGTCGCGCTCGGCGGTTTTCACCCGCTCGAGCATCGCCTTGATTTCCTCGTGCTGCGCGATCAGCAACTCTACGATGTCGCGTTTACCATTGACTGTCACGTTTGCCCCTTCCAAGCCGCCGGTTCCACCGCCGGGAATGGTGGGCGAAGTGGCCCGCCATTCCCGGCGACGGCGCTCAATGTCAGCGTGACTTCGGCGCCATGGCTTCGAGCGCGATGACCCCGAATCCGAGAAGGCAGGCAAGGCCGCCCGCGATCGCGTTGTTGACCACGACCGGGGTCGTCGTCCCGGTCTGCTGCACCGCGAACGGCGCCACGACGACCCACGCCCCAAGCAGCGGCGTCACCCACGCGATCGTGTGAGTGTGGCTGTATGCGGCCGAAAAACCGGCGCCGAGCAGGGCCAGCGCCAGGCCGGAAATCAGAGTCGTCACGGACATGTCACCGTAGTTACTGAAGCCGACCACCCACGGTGACATCGCGATGTAGAGACCGCTGATCAGCACCAGTCCGCCGAGCAGCCTTGCCTGCGGAGTCTCTGCGGCTTGTTCGTAGCCGGCACGCATGGCCAGAAGGTCCGGATGCCCCTGGATGGGAGTGGAGGTACTCAATGTCTTCACCTCTCTCGTCGTTGTCAGGTTTCCTCCTTCTTCGGGATACCGAACCAGCCACACGGCAAACAGCCGCGACCTGACGATTTTCGTCAGGTCGCGAGTCAACCGGTCGACAGCAACCGTTAGCTACGGAAACAAAACAAAGAACCTGTTGGCAAGGAGTACCCGACGATTGAAGTGCCGAAGGTGGGGTACTCGCGACTGTCCCGGCCGAGCCAGCAGCTGCGAGGTACCCATGACCCGGACCCGACCCGTCGAGACCCGGCTCGCCCCGGAGCCGGTCCGCCGGCCGCGCGCGTCGTTCGGGACGTCGCTGCTCCGACTGATCAGCACGACCGATCACAAGGACATCGGCATCATGTACGTGGCAACCACGTTCGCCTTCTTCCTGCTCGGCGGCGCGCTGGCCATGCTGATGCGCGCCGAGCTGGCGCAGCCGGGGATGCAGGTGGTCACGGCCGAGCAGTACAACCAGCTCGTCAGCATCCACGGCACGATCATGCTCCTGCTGTACGCGACGCCGAACGCGCTCGGGTTCGCCAACTACCTCGTGCCGTTGCAGATCGGGGCACCGGACGTGGCGTTCCCGCGGTTGAACGCGCTGTCGTACTGGCTGTTCCTGTTCGGCGGCCTGCTGGTGATCAGCGGTTTCCTGACCCCGGGCGGGGCCGCGGACTTCGGGTGGACCGCCTACGCCCCGCTGCACAGCGCGACGGAAAGCCCCGGGGTCGGAGCTGACCTGTGGGCGGCGGGTCTGATCCTGTCCGGCGTCGGAACGATCCTGGCCACGGTCAACATCATCACGACGATCATCTGCCTGCGGGGCCCGGGCATGCTCATGTGGCGGATGCCGCTGTTCACCTGGAACATCCTCTTCACCGGCTTCTTGATCCTCGGAGCATTCCCGATCCTCACCGCGGCGCTGTTCGGCATGCTGGCCGACCGCCACCTCGGCGCCCACGTGTTCGACCCGGCCAACGGTGGCGCGATCCTGTGGCAGCACCTGTTCTGGTTCTTCGGGCACCCCGAGGTCTACATCGTCGCCCTTCCCTACTTCGGCATCGTGAGCGAAATCTTCCCCGTGTTCAGCCGCAAACCGCTCTTCGGGTACAAAGCACTCGTCTGGGCGACCATCTCCATCATGGGCCTCTCGTTCTCCGTCTGGGCCCACCACATGTTCGCCACCGGCGCCGTGCTGCTGCCGTTCTTCTCCCTCACCTCGTTCCTCATCGCGGTGCCGACCGGCATCAAGTTCTTCAACTGGATCGGCACGATGTGGCACGGGCAGATCACCATGCGCACCCCGATGATCTTCGCCATCGGATTCCTGGTCACCTTCCTGCTCGGCGGACTGACCGGAGTGATCCTCGCGTCGCCGCCGCTGGATTTCCAAACCCACGACAGTTACTTCGTCGTCGCCCACCTGCACTACGTCCTGTTCGGCACGATCGTGTTCAGCACGTTCGCCGGGATTTACTTCTGGTTCCCGAAGGCGTTCGGCCGGATGCTGAACGAACGGCTGGGCAGATGGCACTTCTGGCTGACGTTCATCGGGTTCAACCTGACCTTCCTCGTCCAGCACTGGCTCGGCGCGATGGGCATGCCTCGCCGCATCGCGGACTACCACCCCACTGACGGCTTCACCACGCTCAACATGATTTCGTCCACCGGCGCGTTCATCCTCGGTCTGTCGATGCTGCCGTTCCTGTGGAACGTCGTGCGCAGCTACCGCTACGGCGACCCGGTCCGCGTCGACGACCCGTGGGGCTACGGCAACTCACTCGAATGGGCGACGTCGAGCCCGCCGCCGCGCCACAACTTCCATGAGCTGCCGCGCATCCGCAACGAACGGCCCGCCTTCGAGCTGCACTATCCCGACGAGGTCGAACGGATGAAGACGGACAGGTACGTCCACTGGTTCTCGAAAGGATCGGACAAGTGAGCGACGAAGAAGGCCGGCAACGCCGCCGGACGATCCTTCGCGAAGCGTCGGAGCTGGACGGCGTGCAGCTCGAAACGTACGCTGACCGCTGGCCGGTCAGCGGCACCCGCGCGGAACGGCGCGCCCGACATCGAACCATGGCGTGGTTCGGCCTCGCGGTGGTCGGCACGTTGTGTTTTGTCATCGTCTACCTGGCCTGGCCGTGGCGCTACGTACCACCGCTCGGGCACGAGGCGACCGGCTACCACCTCTACACCCCGCTGCTGGGCGCCACCTTCGGCCTTGCCCTGCTCGGGCTCAGCTTCGGCATCGGCACCTACGCCCACAACTTCCTCCCGAAGGAAAACGCGATCCAGGAACGGCACGACGAGCCGTCCTCACGAACCGACCAGGACGCGACCGCCGCCATTCTGCACGAAGCACGCGAAAGCGCCGGGCTGACCCGCCGCTCCTGGATGGCCCGGACCGTCGGAGCCGCCGCCGGGGCCTGCGGCCTCGGCGCGGGCATCGGGGCGATCGGCTCCTTCGTCAAAGACCCCTGGGACCAGCCGTCGAGCCCACAGTCGCTGTGGCACACGGCGTGGGCGTCCCCGACCGGCGAGACCGTGTACCTCCGACGGGTGACCGGCCAAGCCGACGAAGTACACCTCGTCCGCCCCGAGGACCTCGCCCCCGGGGCCGTGCTGGTCTGCGTCCCCTTCCGCGAGTCCGAACGCGACGACCCCGAGAAGCTGCACGAAGCCCTGCGGCGTGCCGACAGCCCGGTCAACCTCGTCCGCCTCCTCCCCGGCACTCCGGTAACCCCGCGATCCGGCCAGGAGAACTTCAACTGGCAGGACTTCTACGCCTACTCGCGGATCTGCACGCACCTCGGCTGCCCCATCGGCATGGACCTGGCCAAGGAGAACCGCCTGATGTGCCCGTGCCACAGCTCGCAGTTCGACCTGCACGCCGGCGCCCGCCCGGTCTTCGGACCGGCCGTGCGGCCCCTGCCGCAACTGCCGATCACCGTCGACGACACCGGCAACTTCCGGGCACGCGGCGACTTCACCGAACCGATCGGACCCTCGTTCTGGGAGCTCGGCTGATGGCGGAAGAACCACGCAAGTCACCGGCACCGGTCCTCGACGCACCGCTGCGCTGGGCCGAAGACCGCATCCACTTCTCCAGCGGGCTGCACACCCAGCTGAACAAGGTCTTCCCCGGCCGCTGGTCGTTCATGCTGGGCGAGATCGCGCTGTACAGCTTCGTCGTGCTGCTGATCTCGGGTACGTACCTCGCCCTGTTTTTCGACCCGTCGATGACCGAGGTCACCTACCACGGCGACTACACGCCGGCCGACGGGCTGCTGATGTCGCGGGCGTTCGCCAGCACCTTGGACCTGTCGTTCGACGTGCGCGGCGGCCTGCTGATGCGCCAGATCCACCACTGGGCCGCGCTGGTCTTCGTCGCCGCCATCCTCGTCCACATGATGCGGATCTTCTTCAGCGGCGCGTTCCGGCGGCCGCGAGAGGCGAACTGGGTGGTCGGGCTGCTGATGCTGGTCATCGCCATCGTGGAAGGCTTCGCCGGCTATTCCATGCCCGACGACCTGCTGTCGGGCACCGGCCTGCGCATCGCGTCCGGGATCATGCTGGCCATCCCGGTGCTGGGCAGCTGGATCCACTGGCTGGTCTTCGGCGGCGAGTTCCCCGGCGACCAGATCATCCCCCGGCTGTTCACCGCCCACGTGTTCCTCCTCCCCGGCCTGCTCGTCGCCCTGGTCTCCGTGCACCTCGGCCTGGTCTGGCGACAGAAACACACCCAGCGCCCCGGGCCGCAGCGCACCGAACGCAACGTCGTCGGCACCCGCATCGTCCCGTCGTTCGCCGCGAAGAGCTCTTCCCTGTTCGTCGCCGTCGCGGGCGTGCTGACCCTGATGGGTGGCCTGTTCCAGATCAACCCGATCTGGAACTACGGCCCGTACGACCCACTGCAGGGCTCCGCCGGGTCACAGCCCGACTGGTACATCGCCTGGGTCGACGGCGCCGCGCGGATCTGGCCGGCTTGGGAGGTCACCATCGGCGGTTACCGCATCCCGGCACCGTTCTGGCCCACCGTCGCCATGCCGGTCACCGTCATCCTCCTCGCCATGTGCTACCCGTGGATCGAAAAGCGGCTCACCGGGGACCGCGCGCACCACAATCTGCTCGACCGTCCCCGGGACGCCCCGGTGCGCAGCGGGCTGGGCGCGATGGCCCTGACCTTCGTGACCATCCTGCTGGCGTCCGGGTTCAACGACGTGATCGCGCTCGAATTCGACTTCAACCTCGACGTCGTCGTCTGGGTCGGCCGGTTCGCCATCCTGCTCCTGCCGCCGCTGGCCTACGCCATCACCTACCGCGCGTGCCGCGGCCTGCAGACGCGGGATCGCAAGATCCTGCGCGAAGGCATCGAGACGGGGATCGTCGTCCGGCGTCCCGACGGCCAGTTCGTCGAGATCCACCAGCCACTGGGCTCGGTCCGCGAGGACGGCAAGCGCGACAAGCCCGGCTACGCGGGCGCTCCGGTGCCCAAACGCATGAACGACCTCGGCCTGGCCGGCAGTCCGCTGGCCGGCGGACTGATCTTGCCGGACCCGCCCGAGGAGACCGAAGCGCTCGACCGCGCCCGGTCGGCGGGTTCGGAGAGCTGAAGGAGGTTCGATGCCCACCGGCGAATCCCCCGAAAAGCGGTTGTTCCGGCCCTTGGTCGCGGGCGCGGTGGTGAGCGCCGCCGCGCTGGCCGGCATGGGCACGACCGCGCTGCTCCGCAGTCATGGCACTGGGCCGATCGCGGTCTTCGCCGGAGCGATTGTGCTGGCGGTCAGCGTGGCCGCCGCACTGGTCCGCCGCCGACGCCGAAGCAAGACCTGGCCGGGAACCAACAACACCCGATGACCGGTGTCACATCCGTTCCTTGATGCCCTTGCGAATCAGCCACACGTTGACCGGGTAGGAGGTCAGGAACCCGATCACCATGCCGATCTGCATGAGGAACCAGTACGTGACGTGGTCGGGGTGGAGGTGCGGCTCGGGGAAGAAGACGAACGACATCAACGCCATCCAGCCGAAGAGACCGACCTCGAAGCTGGTCAGGGAAAGCACGTCCGCCTTCGCCGCCTGGACGATACCTTCGCGAAAGCCGAGACCGCGCATCGGCGCGATGGCCAGGTACTGGAAGACGATGCCGAGAAGCAAAGCGAGCACGAAGTCGCCGACGTATTCGGCCAAGAGCGTGCTCCCGGCCAGTTGGACCCCGAGCAGGAACACGCCGAATTCGGCGATGATGTCGCCCAGCGTGCACCCGGCACCGCAGTGCGAGGTGCCCAGGGCGGCCGGCACCCACCGGGGCGGATCGGCCGGTTCACGCCCGTGTTGACGCTGCCATCGATCGGACTTCGGGCGGCCCCAGCGCAGATAGGCCCAGATCGCGATCGGCCCGAAGTACAGCGCAGTAACCGGCCAGACGACGCCCATGATCGCCATGAGTGGCCGGTAACCGCGGCCGTAGATGTCGAAGACCAGCCAGGCGCCACAAAGGACAGCATCGATGATCGCGATCCAGGACAGGAAAAGCAGCCACGTCGGTACCATGTCCTCCGGATCGCCGCTGGCCGGGAGTGCCAAACGTTCGACTCACCAACGATTCCGGCACACGCTCCGGTGAAACGTGTGCCGCTCGAGCCAGCACTTGAAGACGGCTAGGAATTCCGACCAGGGCGCTCGGGCACCGGTTTGCCGATGATGCGGACCAGAGTGCCGTCTCCCGATCGGCGGACCTGGATGTCAGCTGCCGCCGCCCGCATCAGAACCAAGCCGTGGCCGCGCGTCGTCGGGCCCGGCGCCGGCTCGCGCCAGGCCCCGGCATCCCGGACCGTCAGCTCGACGTGGCGAGCTCCTGTCGTCGACCGCTTCAGGTCGGCGGTGACCTCCACCAAGCCGGAGTGAGCTGCGACGTCGGTGGCGGTGATGCCATAGCCGTGCTCGACGCTGTTGCTCACCGCCTCGCTGATCGCCAGCACGAGGTCGTCTACGTCGTTCTCAGGCCAGCGATGGGCCTCGAGCTAATCGCGCAGCCGGGTCCGCGCCACCGAGGGCGAGATCCAGTCGGCGGCGAAGATGAGCCGGAGTGTCGTCGCGGTCGAACGAACACGGAACGGCCGCGCGGTCCGACGGTTCGCCGCGTGGTTGTCCTGTTCGGATGTCGGTGGCACCGGCCCATCACCCTTCCTGCGGCCCGCGCGCGTCAGCCGGCGAGTGCATCGCTCACCTCGTGGTAGAGCGCCAGAACGCGGTCCAGTCCGATGACCTCCAGCGGCCGGATGACCGGGCGGTTCCGGTCGACGACCACGCGCAGGGTCCGGTACCCGGGCGCCATCGCGCCCTGTGCCGCGGTGTCGAGCAGCGCACACAGCCCCGGCGAACCGAGAAACCGGACCGCGGTCAGGTCGACGATCAGCATCCGCCCGTCGAGCGCCGCGAACGCCTGGGTGACCGTAGCTCGCAACCGGGCCACGGTCAGGCCGTCCACTTCTCCGGCGACCGCGAGCAGCAGGGCGTCGTCGCGCTCGACAGCGCCACGGTCATTAGCTGTTCCGGCGCCGGACCGGCCGGAACACCCGCCCTCGCGGCGCCCGGGACGACGGTCAGGGCCCACGCAGGTACCGGTCGGCAGGAGGTGGAACCGGCGCTTCGGGTACCCCGGCCAGCAGCCGAGTCATCGCGTGGAAGTAGGGCGGAGCGGCGACCGTGCCCCCGAACGCGCCGTGGCCGCACCGGCCCAGGTGGACCGGCGGGCCGGGACACACGGTCTGCGGCGACGATCCGTCGGCGAACACCAGCGAGGACACGGCGTAGTCGTTGACTCCGCCGACGAAGGCGACCGACCGGCTGTCCTGGGTCGTGCCGGTCTTGCCGAAGTCCGGGCGGTCCCAGCCGGCGGCCCTGGCCGCCCTCGCCGACGTGCCGGAAACCGTGTCCTCACTGAGGCCGGCGCGCAGTGTGGTGGCGAGGTCTTCCGGCACGACCCGCTCGCACTGTTCCTGCCGCACGGGAACAGGAGCGCCGGCGCGGTCGGTGACCGACAGGATCGGGGCCGGCGGGCACCAGACGCCGCCGCTCATCAGGGTCGCCGAGACGTTCGCCAGCTCGAGGGGGCTGACCGGGCTCGTGCCGAGGGTGAACGACAGGAGACCGCGGAAGTAGTCGGACTGGGGCTGGTTGTAGCGTGGGTCCTTCGATCGCGGGTCGGCGGGATCGGTGACCGGGGCGCCGCCGGCCGCGGTGCCCGCGAGCGTCCGGCGCAGGCCCAGCCGACGGGCCATGTCGAGCACTGCCGGTACTCCGACGCGCTGCTCGAGATCGACGACGGCGACGTTCGGCGAAGTCGCCAGCGCGTCGGCGAGGGTGATCGGATCGGAGTAGTGGCCGAGGTTGCCGACCGGATAGCACCGGGTGTGCCGGTCGGCGCGGGGTGGCGTGAAGCACTTGCTGCCGGGGTTCGGCAAGGGGGTGCGCAGCCCCGCTTCCCCGGATTCGAGCGCCGCGGCCGCGGTGAAGATCTTGAACACCGAGCCCGCCCCGAAGGGGTCGCTGACCTCGCCGACGACGTCCGTCGACCGCTCGCCTCGGCCGACGTCGACGCCGTAATCGCGGTTCGCGACCATCGCGAGGACTTCGTGCCGCTGTGCCCCCGGACGGATGATCGCCATCGTGTTCGCGACTCCGGGCTCGTCCGAGCGCACGTTCGCCTCCACGGCCTGCTTCGCGGCGCGCGCGACTCGCCGGTCCATGGTCGTGCGGATCGTGAGGCCGCCGGTGGCGAGCCGCTCGGCGGTGATGCCGCGCCGTTCGAGGTAGTCCACCGCGTACGCGCAGAAGAACCCCGCCTCCGGCGATGCGCCCAGACAGCGCCCGGGCGGCGTCTGCGACCCGCCGGGCAGCACACCCAACGGCTCGGCCTTCGCAGCCTGTGCGGCACGGACGGGGAGCGAACCCGCATCGGCCATCGCGTCCAGGACTACGTTGCGCCGGGCCTTGGCCGCCTCGGGGTGCGCGTAGGGGTCGTAACGCGACGGACTGTTGACCATTCCGGCGAGCAAGGCTGCCTGCGAGACCGTGAGTGTGTCCGCGGTTGTGCCGAAGTAGGCCTTGGCCGCGGCGGCGACCCCGTATACGGAACCGCTGAATTGGACGACGTTCAGGTACCCGGCCAGGATTTCGTCCTTGGTCATCGTGCGGTCGACGCGGACCGCGAGCTTGGCCTCGCGTAGTTTGCGGGCGAGCGAGTTCTCGCGGTCCCGCTGCTGGGCGGCCGGATCGCCGCGGTGGACGACGTTGATGAGGAAGTTCTTGACGTATTGCTGGGTGATGGTGGAGGCGCCCTGGACGTCGCCGCCCGCCGCGTTGTTCACCAGCGCACGGAAGACGCTTCTCGGATCGACCGCGCCCTCGTCGTAGAACCGCCGGTCCTCGATGGCGATGATGGCCGCCTTCATCGCCGGCGAAATCCCGCTCGCGGCAACCGGGAGCCGGTACTGGTCGTACAGCACGGCGATCGGGTGGCCGTCGCGGTCGGTCACCGTCGTGGTCAGCGGCGGGTCCTCGGCGGCGAGGTCGGCCTCGATCGCCGCGACGGAGTCACCGACCTGATTGGACAGCACGCCGGCGCCGAGGGCGGGTGGTGCGAGCAGCCCGGCCAGCAGGACGCCGGCCACCACGTACAGCGCGGCCAGCCGCGCGGGACGGAAACGCCGCATCCGCGGATCAGGCGCTGCGCTTCATCGGCGCCAAAGCACGCCGGTCCGCTTCTTCCGCGGCCGCCAAGTGCCGACGGACCGCTGCCTCGTCGCCGGCCGCACTCGCCGACTGGGCCGCGGCGCGCTCGTGGTGGGCTTCCGCCCGGCGGATCGCCGCGAACGACTCCTCCACCAACCGCGCCCACTGTGGAGTGTGACGCGGAAACCGCCGTGCTTCGCCACGCGCTTCGGCGGCTACGGCGAGCTCCTGATAAGCCATCGCCTGGCACGAGGCGACTTCCGCGAGCACGCGTTGCGTCTTGCCACGGTAGAGACCATCGCTTTCGGCGCCGGCTTCCAGCTCGACCGCCAGGCTGCGGTGCGCTCCCGCAGCTTCCCAGACCCGTTCCGCGTCCAGGCGCAACCGACGGACCTCCGGGAGCACCCATGTTTCGGAAGTCTCCTTCACCGCTACGTCGGTCGTCACGTCCTGATCACCTTCCTTCTTCCTCGCTCGGGCTCCACCCTGACACGGGAAGAGGGAGTTTCAACTGACGACTGCCTTACGATCGCGGGCGGAGCCCGACCAGTGGCAACTGCCGCGCCATCCGCAGGCGGGCGAGATCGCTGCCGTCGTATCGCCACCCCAGCAGCTTTCCAAGCGCGAACCGCACCACCGGGCCGGCCGAGCGGTTGCGGTGTTCGTAGGCGGCGATGACCGCGACGGCCTCGTCTTCGCCGAGGACGCGATGTTCGGCCGGGAACCGGCACCGTCCGACGATCACCTCGACCGGCGGCCTGGCTTGGATATTGCGGAACCAATCAGCACCCGGGCCGAGCCCGGCGACCACGACGTACTCGCCGTCGTTCGTGCCGACGACTTCGAGGACCGTCCGGTACATCCGCCCGGAACGCCGCCCGAGGTGCGTCAGGCAGAGGAACCGGCGGCCGAGCACCCAGCCGAGCCCGCGGTCGTAGAGCCGGACCGGAGCACGGAACACCCACCGCAGGACCCGGTTCACCGCGCAGCTCCGGCAGCGGCGCGGCGAAGCTCGGTGACCAACGCGGTGGGCTTGCCGGCGAGCACAGTCGCCACGTACCGGTCCAGCAGGGGAAGCCGGGCCAGCCGGAGCACAGTCCTGCGGACCACGAGCTGAACCGGGCTCGCCGGGAGGAACCACCGGGCGCTCCGGCGGGCGACGTCCTGCTTTTCCGCGACGACCGGCCGCAGCAGGCGCTCATAGTCGCTGAAGGCACCGCTGACCGAGGACCCCCGGGCCAACTGCTCACCGAGAACGTAGGCTCCGGCGACACCGAGCGAAGCGCCTTGACCGGCCAGCAACGAAACCGCGTAGCACGCGTCGCCGACGAGCACGACCCGCCCGCTGCTCCACCTCGGCATGTCCACCTGGGCCACCTGGTCGTAGTACACGGCCTCCGCGGGTGGACACCGTCGCAGCGCCCGGGGCACCAGCCACCCCAGCGACCGGTACTCCGACCGGAGTGCGGCCCGCGGGTCGTCGGGCAGCCGCCGCTCCTCGGTCCGGTGCACGGCGAAGGCGGCCACCCGGCCGTCGCGGAGCCCGTAGAAGCCCATCTGGCGGCCGATGCTGTCGGTCAGGCAGAAGCGGTCCCCCACCGCCGCCGCGATCTCCGGATCCGTCAGCACGAAGGCGGCGGTGTGGAAGCCCATATACCGCATGAAAAGCTCGTCTTCACCGAACACCAGCCGCCGGACGCCCGAGTGGACGCCGTCGGCGCCCACAGCTACGTCCGCCTCGACCACGTGGTCTCCCGCGGTCACCCGGACCCGGTCGCCCAGGTCGTCGACCGCCGTGACTCCCGCGCCGAATCGCAGGTCCACATCGGACGGCAGCTGCTCCCGCAGCGCCCGTTCGAGGTCCGGCCGCATGATGCCGCACAGCCGGTCCCGCATCGTGCGGGCGAAGGCCGCGTACCGGATCGCCGCGCGGCGGCGGCCGCGCTCGTCGAGCAGGCTCGCCTCGTCGACCCGGTAGGCCAGCTCCCGGATGCGGGGCAGCAGGCCCATCTCCTCGGCCGCGTCGAACCCCGCACCGAAGAAGTCGATCATGTAGCCTTGCTCACGCGGAGCCGGCGCGCGTTCCAGCACGACGACCTCGACGCCCTCGCGCGCCAGCTTGTTCGCCAGCGCCAGGCCGGTGATCCCGGCCCCGCACACCACGACCTTCATCGTTTCGTCTCCTTCGCGTTCAGACGAGCCGCCGCAGCACACCAGCCACATCCGGAGCCACCTCCGGGCCGATCGCGCGATGCAGAAGCAGCCCGTCGACTGCGGCAGCGAGCACCGCCGCCGTGTCTTCGGGTTGGGCAACGCCGAGTTGCCGCAAGTGGTCGCTGATCACCGCGCGGAGGTCGGCGAGCACCCGGGCCATCCCGGCCTGCAGCCCGTCGTCCCGCGTCGCCGCCAGGTAAGCCTCGACGAACAGCAGCGACGTCGGGTCGGCGCCGGTGTACTGCTCCACCGCCGCGACCATCGCGTCGACCAGCTCGCCGGCGCTGCCGACCGCGGCGACCAACGGCTCGAACCCGGCCGCCACCGCCCGCATTGCCCCCAGCACGGCTTCCACCAGAACCGCCTGCACCGACGGGAAGTGGTAGTGCACGACGCTCGGCGTGACACCGGCCCGCTCAGCCAGCACACGGGTGCTCACGGCAGTCCACCCCCGCTCGGGGATCAGCTCCATCGCCGCCGCGACCAGGCGGCGGCGGACGGCTTCACCACGAGCAGCAGCCGGCGATGTCATCGACACTCCCAACAGGGCGATCGCCCTGAACAGTCGTCCTACCAGCGAACTGAGACTAGCACAACTATTCGTCAGTGCAACAATCTGCCTGCTGCTAGAGTGCTGAAGATGCCGACGCGTGTTCTGCTCGTCGAGGACGACGCCATGATCAGCGAAGCGTTGAGCCTCGCGCTGGCCGACGAGGACTTCGACGTCCTCGCCGCCGCCACCGGCGAGGACGGCCTGGACCTGCTGGGATCCACGGCCGTCGACGTGGTGCTGCTCGACCTCATGTTGCCGGGCATCGACGGGCTCACCGTCTGCCGCGCCGTGCGGGAGCGCGGCGACCTGCCGATCATCGTGATCACCGCCCGCACCGACACCCAGGACGTCATCGCGGGCCTCGAAGCCGGTGCCGACGACTACGTCACCAAACCGCTGGTAGCGGGCGAACTTGCGGCCCGGATTCGCGCTCTCCTGCGCCGGGCCGCGTCGGCGCGTCCGGCCTGGTTCAGCCTCGGCAGGCTCGAAATCCGCCCCGACGAGGAGGCCGTCCACCGCGACGGCGTCCCCGTGCACCTCACGCGCACCGAGTTCCGCCTGCTGGCCGAGCTCGCCGCGGCCGAAGGCAAGGTCGTCACCCGTGAGCAGCTGCTGCAACGCGTGTGGGGCCACGACTACTTCGGCGACACGCGACTGCTCGACGTCCACATCAGACGGTTGCGCCGGAAGGTCGAAACCGATCCCGATGCGCCCAGCCTGGTGCTGACCGTGCGCGGCAGCGGCTACCGCATCGCCCCCGAACCATGATCCGGCGGCTTTCGCTGCGCTGGCGGGTCGCGGCCGCGTTCGGCGTCGGCCTGGCACTGGTGATGACCGTCCTCGCGGTGGCGACCTGGAACCTCACCACCGGCTACATGCTCGACCAGCGCGAGCAGAGCGTCACCCGCCAGTCCGAGGTCAACGTCCGCCTCGTCGACGCCGCGCTGGCCGATCACTCGGAGGGTCTCGAAGAGCTGCTCACCGGCCTGGCCACCGGACCCGACTCGTCGATCCTGCTGTCCCGGCCCACCGGCTGGCTCACCAGCGGCCGGCAGATCGATCCCGCTGCAGTGCCCAACGGCCTGGTCGACCAAGCTCTTGACGGCGTGGCGGCGCGGCAACGGTTCACCGCCGACGGGATCCCCGTGCTCGGTGTGGCGACGCCGGTCGGCCGCGACGGCAGCATCTACGTAGAACTCTATCCGCTCGTGGAACTGGACCGAGCGTTCCGCTACCTCAGCGCCCTCCTCGTCACAGGCACCGTCGTGGCCGCACTCTTCGGCGTCGGCCTCGGTGCCTGGGCCGCCCGCCGGGCCCTCCGCCCGCTGACCGCTCTCACCGCGGCCGCGTCCCGCGTCGCGCGGGGCGACCTCTCGGCCCGCCTGCCCGATCAGGCCGACCCGGACCTGGCCCCGCTGGCCACGAGTTTCAACACGACCGCCGGGCAGCTCGAGCAACGAGTCCGCCGGGACGCCCGGTTCGCCTCCGACGTCAGCCACGAGCTGCGCTCTCCCTTGACGACCATGGTGAACGTGAGCGAGGTGCTCGAACGCCGTCAGGACACCATGCCGGAGGCTGCGCAGCGAGCCCTGCGACTGCTGCGGTCGGAGCTGCGGCGGTTCCAGCGGATGGTCGTCGACCTGCTGGAGATCTCGCGCGCCGACCAAGACGACGTCGTCGACTCCGTGGAACTGGTCGACCTCGGGGCTCTCGTCCGCAACGTCGTCGACAGCCGCCCCCCTTCCGAAGTCCGGATCGAGATCGACTCCGACACGCCTCTCGTCGTCGCGGACCGCCGCCGGGTCGACCGGGTGGTGGCCAACCTGCTCGACAACGCGGACCGCTACGGCGGCGGGGCGGTAGCGGTCACCGTCCGCCGCCACGGCGACCACGCCCGCATCGAGGTCGACGACGGCGGCAGCGGCGTCCCGCCCGCCCTGCGCGAGCGCATCTTCGAACGGTTCGCCCGCGGCCTGCACGCCGCCCGCCGCGACCAGGAGACCGGCAGCGGTCTCGGCCTGGCCATCGTCGCCGACCACGTCCACCGCCACGAAGGCCACGTCTGGGTCGAGGACCGGCCCGGCGGCGGCGCCCGCTTCGTCGTCGAGCTCCCGGAGGCCACGACATGAGGAGCGCCCTGGCGGTGCTGACGCTGCTGTGCGTCGCCGGCTGTGGGGTCACCACGGAAGATGAGCCGGAGCCGATCACCACCCCGGTGCCGACCGCGACCCCGACGGTGACCAGCAGACCCGCTCCACCGACGCCATGCCCGCCCGAATCGTCAGCCAGTCGTCAGGTGCAGCCCGCGCCGACGCCCACACAATGAGGGCATGACCGTCGAAACCCACCAGGCCGACGACATCACCGACGAGGTCCGCACCTGGCTGACCGGCGAGTTCGCGTCGCTGCTGCCCGCGGCCGACATCGCCGAGATCGTCCGGTCGGCCCGCACCGACCTCGAAGGCCAGATCGTGCCCGAGGCCATGGGCGAGATGCTGCACCGGCTGGCCCGGTTCCGCGTTCTGCGCACGCTCGAACACGCATGACCTCCTACCGTCAGCACTGCCCGGTGGCCACCGCGGCCGAAGTGCTCGGCCAGTCGTGGACCCTGCTCGTCGTCCGGGAACTGCTGCACGGCAACAGCCGCAGCAGCGAGATCGCCCGCGGCGTGCCGGGCATGTCGTCCGCACTGCTGGCCCGGCGGCTCAAACAGCTCACCGAAGCCGGCGTGGTCACGCGGCTCGCGTCCACCGGCGAAGGACAGTTCGCGCTCACCCCGGCCGGCCGCGACCTCGCACCGGTCATCGAGCACCTGGGCCACTGGGGCCGTCGCTGGATGCCACCACCCCGCAGCGGTGACCTGAAGCCCAACCTGCTGCTGCTCGACATCTGCCGGAGCATCGACCCCGCCCGGCTGCCCCGGGAGAAGGTCTCCCTGCACCTGAGGTTCGCCGAGACCCCGCCACCCCGCTGGTGGTGGTTGGTCCTCTCCCCCGAAGGCGCCACCTCTACCGACACCGATCCCCGGCTGCCCATGGTGGCCCGGATCGACTGCACCGTTTCCGCGCTGGCCGGCGTCTGGCTCGGCCACCGGACTTGGCGGGAGGCACTGTCCGAGCATGCGATCCGGTTCGACGGAACCCGCGAAGCGGTCCGGAACACGATCGCCTGGCTCGGCCGCAACCGCTTCACCGAGTCGGCCCTGAAGGTTTCCGCATCGAACAGAATGACGGCACAACAGTTTGACTGAACCAGTTGCTTCCGGGATCCGTGTTTCCACGGGAAGACACCGAACTCTCCTGGAGGCCGACGATGAAGTCCCGGAAGTCGCGGATCGCGCTGTGTGGCGCGCTCGCCCTCGCCGTCACAGCGTGTGCCCCGCCCAACGCCCAGGTGGTGACGGCTCCCCAGGCCCCGGCGGTGACCGGCCCAGCGGCTGCGGCGGCGCCGCCGACACTGACCGAAGCCAACCTGACCGAGACGCCGTTCGGGCCGATCAGCCCGGCCGGGAGGAAGCTGCTCACCATCGTGGAACAGACCAGCCTCCGCGAGATCACGACGTCGACGTGGGCCCTGCAGCGCTCAGCCAACCCGGCCGTCCAGGAAGCCGCCCGGACCATCATCACCCAGCACAAGGACCTCGAAAGCCGCGACACCGACATCAGCACCCGGATGGGCCTGGCCGTTCCGACCCAGCCCGCCCCCGACATGCAGGCCGGGATCGACCGCATGCGTGGCGAGTTCGGGGACGCGTTCGACCGGGACTACGTCAACACCCTGCGCAAGGCCCACGCCGAGGCCCTGATCCTGGTGTCCACAGTGCGCGCCGACACGCGCAACACCCTGGTCCGGCCGTTCGCGGATCTCGCGGGCGACTACATCAAAACCCACATCAACCTGCTGGAGAAGTCCGGCGACGTCGACTACGCACAACTCCCGGTGCCCGGCCTGTGAACCAGCGGAGTCAGCGGCGGTAGGGCGCTCCAGGCGTCGGCTGCCGCACCCCGGGCCGCCGCCGGTACGCGTCCGGCCTCGCCGCGGGCGGTCGCGGCCGGGCACGTACCGGCGCGGGCCTCGCCTGCGTCTGCGGTCGTGGTCGCCGGGTGGGTGGCAGCGGGGCGGGCCGGTTGGCCCACGAATCGAACACGACGATCAAGCCGGCGAAGACCGCGACGAAGAGACCGGCCGGAACGCTGACCATCGCCACCACGATCCCGGCGACGAGCAGCATCGGCAGCACAGCGAGCAGGCAGTACGGGTCGACCTTCCCGAAGATCGGACGCGAGGGCTCCTCACGCCGGTTCATGCGCGCCCCATCGAAATATGTTTCCTCCACTCATTGTTGTAGTATGCAATACTTTACCGATCGCCGCCAGTGTCGTTGGTCACCCGGACATAAGGGATCAATCAGGCCTATTGTGAAGATCTGGCGCGGCTGATCGGCAGGTCCATGCCCACGTCGGGCACACTGGTGGGTATGCCTCGCAGCTCCTCTGCCCTCGACGCGACGGACGTCGACGCTGTCACCGATGCCGTGCTGACCGCTTCCCGTCTGCTGGTGGCCGTGTCGGCCCGGTCGATCGCCGCCGCCGGCGACGCGATCACCCTGCCGCAGTTCCGCCTCCTGGTTGTCCTGCAGACGCGGGGCCCGCTCAAGCACGCCGACCTCGCGGAGTACTTGCAGGTCACGCCGTCGACCGCGAGCCGGATGGTCGACCGCCTGGTCACGGTCGGCATGGTCGACCGGCAGCACAGCACCGTGTCTCGCCGGGAGATCGTGTTGGCCCTGACCCGCGAGGGCACCAAAGTGGTCCGTCAGGTGACCGCGCGGCGACGCAAGGAGATCGCGAAGATCGTCGCCCGGATGCCGGACGAAGCCCGCCACGGCCTGGTCGACGTCCTCACCGCGTTCGCCGAGGCCGGCGGCGAACCGCCCGCGTCGGCCGTCGCTCCCGAAGCCGTCTGGACCTGATCGCCCGCTACCGCAATGGCGGCGCGTTCCGGCCGACCGCGTAGCCGGAGAGCAACTCGGTGAGCCCCGGCCCGTCGCCGGGCAGTGGTGGCGCCGAGCGGCCACCCTTGTGGCGCCCGGCGAGCACGTCGGCGACGAACTCCCCCACCTCGGCCGGCGCCGCGATCACCCGCGTCCCGAGCCGGGCCACCACCGCCGACGGCCGGTGAGCGGTGTTCTCCAGGCAGACCTTCCAGCCACGCTCGGCGGACCAGATCAGCATCAGGTCGCACTCGGGATGGGCGGCACAGCGGTCCGGTAGCGCGAGGTAGGCCGCCGGGCGGTTTCCGAGTTCCCAGGCCGCGGCCTGCGGGGGCACGCCCACCGCCGCGGCGACCGCGCGTACGTAGCCGGCCAGCCCGAACACCTCGTGGGCAGCCTCGTTGTCCAGCATCAGTGCCCCGTTTCCTGGCCGGCGAGCCGGGCGAGCATGGCGTTGTAGGAGCGCAGCGCTTCCTCGTCGTCGTCGACCGCGGTGCCTTCGCCGAGGTCCAGGGCGGACCGGCGCGCCGACTCCAGCCACGTTCCCAGATCGTCGCCGCGATCCATCGCCGACATCCAGCGGCCGATGACGAACACGGCCAGCGCCGCCATCAGGGCGTCGCCGCCCACCCACATCGCCGCGCCACCCCAGTGCAGGTCCTCCACCAGTCCGGGACCCCAGTAGCGGACCACGGCCGCGTACGCCGGGAACGGCTCGGCCGGAGTCATCATCAACACGACGCCGACCACGGCGTCCACGACCATCGCGCCGAACAGCACGACCAGCCGGGCGAGGTGGGACAACGGCGGCCGCCCCGGCCGCACCCCGACCAGCGGCAGCAGCAGGAGCAGCCCGGAACCCAGGTAGAGCAGCTCCTCGACACCATGCGCGAGCGGCGAGGTGAGCGCGCTCTGCAGGAACGGCGTCAGGTGGGTCCCGACGACGACCGCGGTGTAACCGGCGAAGCCCACCGCCGGGTGCGTGACCACCCCCAGGGGTCGCGCAGCCCGCCCGAGCACCCGGCGCGGCCGGCCCAGGACCAGGTCGAGCGGCCGGCCGAGCAACAGCAGCGCCGGAACGACCATGATCAGCAGCAGGTGCTGGGCCATGTGCATCGAAAACAGGACGTCACTGTAGGCGTTCACGGCGCCGCCGACCGCGAACACCGCCAGCCCGGTCCCGGTCAGGAACGCGACCGCCCGGCCCCAGGGCCAGCCGGGCCGCTGGACCGCGGCGGCGACATAGCCGACCCCGGCCGTCGCGAGCAGGACCACGGCCGGAACCGGCAGATCCCATTCTGTGAGCAGAGTCGACCACGTCAGCGGAGGCATCGCACCCCGATTCCCGGGCCTTCGCAACTCGAGAGCACAATTGCTATAAGCAACATTTGTATCATGCTAGTGGACGAAGGGAGGCGTTCCGACGATGCCGGTGGTCTCCCCGGCCCCGCGACGAGCCGAGCTCGCCGTCGGCGGTATGACCTGCGCGGCCTGTGCGGCGCGAGTCGAACGGAAGCTGAACAAGCTCGATGGGGTCACCGCGAGTGTCAACTACGCCACCGAGCGAGCCGTCGTGCACACGTCCGTTCCGGACGAGGTTCTCGTGGACGCGGTGACGCGCGCCGGTTACCGGGCCGAAGTTCTCACCCGGGGACGGCCGGCGAACCGATCGTCCGACGAGGTCCGCCGGATCTGGCGGCGCCTGGTGGCCGCTTTGCTGCTGGGCGTTCCCGTCGCGGATCTGTCGTTCACCTTGGCGCTGGTGCCGTCGTTGCGCTTTCCCGGCTGGCAACTCGTCGTGCTGGCGCTGGGTCTGCCGGTGGTGACGTGGTGCGCGTGGCCGTTCCACGTCAAGGCCGCGGCCGCGCTGAGGCAGCGGACGACCTCGATGGACACCCTCGTGTCGACCGGGATTGTGGCTGCCACGCTCTGGTCCGCGTACGCGATGACCCGGCCCGCGACGTCTGCGGCCACGGACGGTGGCTGGGGCCTGCTGCTGCGGCCGTCCGGCTCGCTCTACCTCGATGTCGCGGTCGGGGTGACCATTTTTGTGCTCGCCGGACGGCTCTATGAGGCGAAGGCCAAGCGTGCCTCAGGGGACGCTTTGCGCGCGCTGGGCGAACTTGGCGTCAAGGACGTCATCGTGGTCGACGCCGACGGCCGGGAAGAGCTCATCCCCGCGGCGGACCTGCGGGTGGGTGACCGCTTCGTCGTCCGGCCCGGCGAAGCGGTCGCGACTGACGGAATCGTCTTGTCCGGCTCGTGCGCCGTGGACGGCAGCGCGATGACCGGCGAATCGGTACCCCGTGAGGTGGCGGCAGGCGACCCGGTGCTCGGCGCGACGGTCGCCATCGGCGGGCGGATCGTCGTCCGCGCCACGTCGGTGGGCCTGGACACCCGGCTGGGCCGGCTCACCCGGCTCGTCGAGAACGCACTGTTCGAGAAGGCGCGGGTCCAGCGGGTCGCCGACCGGATCTCCGCGGTGTTCGTGCCGGTGGTCCTCGCCTTGGCGGCCGGTACCTTCGCCCTCTGGTACGCCGTCGGCGGCGCGGCCGAACCCGCTTTCGGCTCCGGGCTGGCGGTGCTCATCATCGCCTGCCCGTGCGCGCTCGGCCTGGCCACGCCGACCGCGATGCTCGTCGCGTCCGGGCGTGGGGCCCAGCTCGGTGTATTCCTGAAGGGCCACCAGGCGATCGAGGCGGCGCGAGCCGTCGACACCGTGGTGCTGGACAAGACTGGCACGGTGACGGCCGGCCGCATCGGCGTCACGGCGGTCCGTTCCCACGGTGCCGCGCACGACGACGTGCTTCGCCTCGCGGCCGCCGTCGAGCAGGCGTCCGAACATCTCATCGCCACCGCGATCGTCGCCGAGGCAAACCGGACGATCGGCACTGTCCCAGCGGTGACTGGGTTCAGCGCCCTGGCCGGGCTGGGCGCCCGAGGCAAGGTCGAAAGACACGACGTGGTGGTCGGTTCGCTGCGGCTGCTCACCGAATCGGCGATCACGGTCCCCTCGGCCGTGTCCGCCGAGGCGGCCCGCTGCGAACAGGAAGGCTCCGGAGTCGTCGCGGTCGCTCGCGACGGTGTCGCGATCGGCGTCTTGGCGATCACCGACACCCTCCGGCCCGGCGCGGCCAAGGCGGTGGCCGAACTGCACGCCCTGGGGCTGCGCACGATCCTGCTGACCGGCGACCGCGAGCCGGCCGCCCGCGCGATCGCCGCCGAACTCGATGTCGGCGAGGTGATCGCCGAGGTTTTGCCCGACGAGAAGGCGGCGGTGATCCAGCGCCTGCGCCGGGAGGGCCGGACGGTCGCCATGGTCGGTGACGGGATCAACGACGCGCCCGCGCTGGCCGGGACCGATCTGGGGTTCGCCCTGGTCACCGGAACCGATGTCGCGGCGAACGCCGCTGACGTCGTGCTCGTCGGCACCGACCTGACCGTGGTCGCCCGGGCCGTGCGGCTGGCCCGGGCGACGCTGCGCACGATCCGCGGGAACCTGTGGTGGGCGTTCGGGTACAACATCGCCGCCATCCCGGTCGCGGCCGCCGGGCTGCTGAACCCGGTGATCTCGGCCGCCGCGATGGCGGCGTCCTCGCTGTTCGTCGTCTCGAACAGCCTCCGACTGCGCTCCTTCGACGCGGCGCGGACTCAGACCACCGACACCCAGTAGTCCCAGAAGGCCTGGACGATCAGCCCGGCGATGACCACGTACCACAGCGCCAAGAGCCCGGTGTGGATGCGGCGCAAGCCCGCCCCGGCCCGGGTGCCGTCCAGGTTGTGCAGCGTGGTGTACCAGAAGATCGCGATGGTCACGACCCACACGACCATGCAGTACGGGCACAGGGCGTGGATGCGGTACAGGCTCTGGAAGACCAGCCAGTGCACGAACACCACGCCGAACGTCACTCCGAGCTGCAGCCCCGACCACACCCAGCGCGGCGGGCGGTACCCGGTCAGCAGGGCGACGCCCACCGTCACGACGACGGCGAACGTCGCGATGCCGATGAGCGGGTTGGGGAACCCGAACGCCGAAGCCTGCGGGCTGTCCATCACCGAACCGCAGGACACGACCGGGTTCAGCGAACAGCTCGGGACGTAGTCCGGGTTCCGGAGCTTTTCGATCTTCTCGATGGTCAGGGTGACCCCGGCGACCAGACCGAGGGCACCGCCGGCGACGTAGAGCCAGGCCAGGCCGCGGTGGGACCGCACCGCGGCGATCACAGGTCGAGTTCCTTGTCGAGCAGGGTGCGCAGTTCCTGGCTGATCGCGGGATAGGTCGTGCCGGTCGGCCGGAACTCGGTCCCGTTGACGAACAGGGTGAGGGTGCTGGTGACGCCGGCTTTCTGCCCGTCGGCCTTGCCTTGGTCGATCCGCTGCTGGACCGCGGGCGAGGCCATGTCGCGGTGGAAGCGGTCGAGGTCGAATCCGAGGTCCTTCGCGTAGGCGTCGAAGCGAGCTTGTGCCCGCTGTTCGTCGCTGCTGACGTTCTGCCCGTCGGGCTGGACGGCCCACGACCGGTAGTCGCCGTAGAGCTTGTCGTACATCTCGCGGTACTTCCCCTGCAGGGCGGCGGCCTCGGCCGCGCGCGCCGCGGGCACCGCGAGCGGGTGCATGGGCAGCGGGAAGTTCCGGGTGACCAGGGTGATGCGGCCGGAGTAGTCGTTCACGAGCTTGCCGGTGATGTTCTGGTAGTACGCCTCGCACGCCGGGCACTGGTAGTCGATGAACTCGACCACGGTCGCCTTCCCGTCCTTGGCTTCGCTCACCGTGTGGCTGTCCGGGTGCCGGAGCACGTCCGCGGCGACCGTGTCTTCACCCGTCGCGGGTGAGTCCTTGTGCTGGAAGACCAGGACTCCGCCGATCACCAGCACGGCGACCGCGAGGACAGCGATCGTGGTCCACGCGTTGGCGGACAGCCCTTTCCCGACTGTCACCGGGTTTTGCTTGTTCTTCGCCATCGCTCCTCGGTTTCCTTTCCGTCAAAAAGAACGCACCTGGCCGCGGGGAACAACGCGAAGGCTCCCGGCCTAGCGGATCCGGTCAGAGGTCACGCCGACGCGAGCGAGGACAGCACCGCCTGGTGCGTAAGCCAGCCGGTCAGCTGGTGGTCGCCGTCCAGCACCGGCAAACCGGTGCCGGGTGCGTTCGTCAACGCGGTCAAGGCGTCGGCGAGCGATGTCTCGCAGGTGACCAGGGGCGGCAGCTCGGCCAGGTCCCCCACGGTGCCGTCGTGGTCGTCGCCCAGCGCCTCGGCGACGGCTTGCGCCGTGACGCAGCCCTGGTAGCGGCCTTCTTCGTCGACCACCGGCAAGATGCCGTGCCCGGACACCGCCAGGGCGTGCGCAGCCCGCTCCAGCGGCGTACCGGCGGGCAGGGGCTCGGGAAGCGGCTCGGCGACGGCCTCGACCGTCGTGGCGGCCAGCCGGCGTTCCTGCGGATGGCGGTCGAGGTCGACGCCGCGGCGGCGCAGTTTGAGTGTGTAGATCGTGTCCCGCGACAACGCTCGGCTCGTCGCCGTCGCGATCACGATCGCGGTCAGCATCGGCAGGATGATCGTGTACTGGCCGGTCAGCTCGAACAGCACGATCACCGCGGTGATCGGCGCCCGCGCCGCCCCGGCGAACGCGGCCCCCATCCCGATCAGCCCGTAGACGCCCGGCGACGCGGTCAGCGACGGCAGCCACGCGTGCACCACGATCCCGAACGCCGTCCCGCCCATCGCGCCGATGAACAGCGACGGCGCGAACACCCCGCCCGAGCCGCCGATGCCGATCGTCAGGCTCGTCGCGACGATCTTGCCGACCAGCAACAGCAGCAGGAACCCGATCAGGTACTTGCCTTCAACGGCGTTCTGTAGCACGGGGTACCCGACGCCGTACATCTGCGGCAGCACCAGCAGCAGCCCGCCGAGGAACACGCCGCCGACAGCCGGACGCAGCCACTCCGGCCCGCGCCACACCCAGTCGCAAAAGTCCTCGATCCAGTACAGGACCCGGGTGAACAGCACCCCGCACGCACCCACGACAACGCCGAGCACGACGAAGAGCAGGTATTCGACGGGGTTGCGCAGGGTGAAGGGCGGCAGGTCGAGGAACGCGGTGTTCCCGAACGCCGCCCGCCCGACCACGCTCGCGGTCACGCTGGCCAGCACCACCGCGCCGAACGACTCCGCGGCGAAGTCGCGCAGGATCAGCTCCATCGCGAAGAACGGACCGGCCAGTGGCGCGTTGAACGTCGCCGCAATCCCACCCGCCGCGCCGCACGCGACCAGCACCCGCAGCCGGGACTCCGGTAGCCGCGTGATCCGGCCCAACGTCGAGCCCAGCGCCGAGCCGATCTGCACGATCGGGCCCTCGCGCCCGACCGAACCGCCGGAACCGATGGTCAGCGCCGACGCCAGTGCCTTCACGGCGCTCACCTGCGCGGGAATCCGGCCGCCGCGCTCGGCGACCGCGTACATCACCTCAGGCACCCCGTGGCCGCGGGCTTCCGGCGCGAACTTGTACACCAGTGGCCCGTAGATTAGCCCCGCCACCACCGGCGCAAGCAGCAGGAACCACGGCCCCAGCTCCGGGAGCCACGGATGGGCAGCCCGCCCCGCGTCGGAATAGTCCGCTTGGCCGGAGAACAGATGGGTGAACGTCGTGATCAGCCAGCGGAACACGATGGCGCCGAGCCCGGCGCCCGCGCCGATGAGCACGGCCAGCCCGACCAGACCGCTTCGGCTTTCCCGCAGCCACCTCCCGATCGGCTGCCGGACCGGGACCGGGACGCGCCTGACCGACATGCTGTTACCTGTAGACACTATTGCATTATGCAATACTTGATTCGATCACGCGGCGCGGTCCCCCACCTGCGCCTTCGCGCGCTGCCGGTAGGTCAGCACCGCGCTGAGCCCACTCAAGCCCAGGAGCAGCACGCCCACGACTAGGTCGGTGACGACGACGCGAGCAAGCTCATACCCCAGCACGAAGGGCGCGGCGACGAGCCAGAGACCCAGCGCGGCATTGACGACGCTGAACGCCGGGAAATCCCGGGGCATCACGGTCCGGACCAGGGCCAGCACGCCGACCACCAGCGCCACCAGCACGTCGATGCCGTCAGCGACGCCGCCTCGCACGTGACTGAAGTGCAGCACGTAGGGCGCGAAGCCGAGCCACAGTGCCGCCACGAAGGCCAGCGAACTGGGCAGGCTCGGCGTCAGCGCGCCTTCGGTGCCCGGTCCGATCCAGAAGTGCTGTTCGACACCACGGGTGACCATGATCCCTCCGGCGTTCCTCGTCGCTTACCATTGCATACGACAACAGTTTACTCTTCTGACGAAGGTCTGGCGCGGCGGCGAGGCACCGCTCTGTACCCGCCGCCGCGTCACGACGCCGCTTCCGCCGAGGCCGGAGCCTTCCTGCACCCGTGGTCCGCGCCCCCAAACCCATGACGCGTTCCTCGCTCACGACGGCCGCTCCGGACCCGCCGGCGCCGGACTTCACTGTCCCGTGGAATGCTCCCGCCGGACCTGACGATTTCCTTGCGATCCTCAGCCGAGCACGAAGTAGCGCAGCCAGAGGTAGGGCGCGGCGATCAGCACCGTCAGCAGGGTGACCTGAGCGCCTTTGCGGGTGAACTCCCAGAATGAGATTGGACTGCCGGAGCGTGCCGCGATGCCGAGCATCACGACGTTGGCGCTCGCCCCGATTGCTGTCATGTTGCCGCCGAAGTCGGCGCCGAGGGCCAGCGACCACCAGAGTGCCTCCGAGTGCGTCGGGTCCAGGATGTCCTGGCTGAGCGCGAGGACGAGCGGGCTCATGGTCGCCACGTACGGGATGTTGTCGATCACCCCGGACAGCAGCGCGGACACCACGAGGATCAGCATCACCGCGAGCAGCGCGTTGCCGCCGGTGGCGTCGGCGGCCAGCTTGGCGAGGTTCCCGATCACGCCCGTCTTGACCAGCGCGCCGATCATCACGAACAGCCCCGCGAAGAACAGCAGCGTCTCCCACTCCACGCCCGCCAGGTAGTGCTCGGGACTCGCCCGGGAGATGAGCACGAGCACGCCGGCACCCAGCAGAGCCACGACCGACGGCTCGATGTGGAACAGCGAGTGCCCGATGAACCCGATGAACACCGCGAGCAGTACGAGACCGCACTTGACCAGCAGCCTGCGGTCGCGGATCGCCTCCCGCTCGTTCAGGCGCATCACGTCCGCCACCCGCGCCGGATCGACCGAGAATGATCCGCGGAACACCCATCGCAGCGCGAGTGTGAACGCCACCAGTTCGATCGCGACGATCGGAGCCATGTTGACCAGGAAGTCGTTGAACGTCAGGCCCGCCCGGCTGCCGATGATGATGTTGGGCGGGTCACCGATCAGCGTCGCCGCACCGCCGATGTTCGAGGCCAGCACCTCGGCGATGAGGAACGGTGTGGGCTTGATGTCGAGCCGGTCGCAGACCAGCAGCGTGACCGGCGCGATCAGCAGCACCGTCGTGACGTTGTCCAGGAACGCCGACGCGACCGCCGTGATCAGCGCGAGCAGCACCATGATCCGCAGCGGCGAGCCCTTGGCGCGCTTGGCCGCCCAAATGGCGATGTACTCGAAGACGCCGGTGCGGCGCAGCACGCCGACAATGATCATCATGCCGAGCAGCAAGAAGACGACGTTCCAGTCGATGCCGGTGTCGTGGGAGTAGAACGCGTCGTCGGCGCCGGTCACGCCCAAAGCCAGGACCACCCCTGCCCCGGCCAGCGCCGCGACCATCTTGGGGATCTTCTCGGTGGCGATGAAGACGTAGGCGATGACGAAGACGACAACGGCGAGGACGGTGCTCATCGCACCGTTCCTCGGGTCAGCGGGGCTTGAGGGCCAGCTCCAGCAGCCGCGATGCGGAGATCACGCCGAGCAGCCGCTTGTCTTCCATCACCGCGACCAGCGGGCAGCGCAGCCGGGCCATGATCGCCGCGACCTCCACGATCGTGTCGTCGGACTGCACCCGAGGCAACTCCGCCGGCTTCTCCGGGAGCAACGACCGCACCGTCTTGCCACCCAGCTTGTCCGCGACCCGGTCGGCCATCGACTCGTCCAGCACTCCCGCCAGCGACGGGTCGTCCTGCACGTACCGCGGCACCAGGAACTGCACGACCTGCGAAGCGGGCAGGATCGAACACGGGCAACCGGAGGCGTCGGTCACCACGATGCCCGGCAGCCGCCGCTCCGCCAGCAGCTTCGCCGCGGCGAGCGCGTCGGAGTCCAGGTCCACGACCGGGTAGTCCTCGGCCATCTCCACAGCGTGCATCCGCCCAGGGTACGGCGGGCGGGCCGGTTTCGTGCGGCACTATCCGGCGCTCCTTTCGGTTTCTTGACGGCCGGTGGGCAGGTTGTCCGGTGGCTCGAAGCTCAGCGCCTTGGCCACCGGGACGTCGGTCGAGGAGTGCAGGACGATGGACAGCGCGATGGTGACGGTGACCAGGTCGAACACCAGCTCCGCGTCGGGAATGCCGGACTGCAGGGCGAGCAGGCCGTACACGACCGATGCGAACCCCTTGGGCCCGAACCACGCGGCGGCGGCCCGTTCCCGGCCCGACATCTTCGTGCGCAGCAGTGACAAGGCCATCGCGGCCGGGCGGACCAGGACGATCGCCAGCACGGCGAGCACCCAGCCGCCCCAGCTCAGGTGCCCCAGCCGCTCCGGGGTGACCAGCGCACCGAACACCAGCAGGGCGGCGAATTTGGTGATTTCCGAGAGCAGGTCGCCGAGCGGTTCGAAGTGCTCGGCGGCCAACTTGTCCATCGTGGCGAGCGTCGAGCCGGCGGCGAAGGCAGCCAGGTACGGGTTGGCATGGGTCAGGTGGCACGCCGCGTACAGCATCACCGCGACCGCGAGCGGGCCGAGGGCCTGCAGCCGCGGCTCGGCGGTGAGTACCTTGAGCCGCCACGCCAGGGTGACCAGGGCGGGGATTGCGATCCCCAGGACCAGCCCGAGCACCAGCTCGATGCCCACCGTGCCCAGGTCCGAGTGCGTGTGGGCGGCGGTGGCCAGGAAGATCAGCACGAACGGCAGCGCGAGCCCGTCGTTGAGCCCCGATTCGACGTTCAGCAGTCGCCGCAGCCGCAGCGGGACGTCGTCGCGGCCGACGATCGCCGCCGCGAACACCGGGTCGGTCGGTGAGAGGATCGCCCCCAGCAGCAGGGCCGTCGGCCAGTCCAGCCCGACCAGGAAGTGCGCCGGCACCGCGATACCGATCATCGTGAGGGGCATGCCCAGGCCCAGCGCACGGCCGGAGAGCCGCCAGCCCTCCCGCAGCGCGCGGACGTTGGCGCGCTGGCCGTCGGTGAACAAGACCGTGAAGAGCGCGATGTCGGCGAGCGCGGTGACCAGCGGATCGTGCGGGGCGATCTGCACCAGCCCGAAGCCGCCCTGACCGATGAGTGCGCCGGCGAGCAGGAACAGCAATGCCGTCGACAGCACGGTCCGCGCGGCGACGCCGGAGAGGGACACGCTGATGAGCAAGACGACGCCGAACGTCAGTACGAGCGCCATGGAAAATCCGTCCTCGAGTCGCGTCCTCCGTCCGCTTCGGACGAAGGGCCGACCAGACTTCCCGGCACTCCAGGCGTAAAGATGCCGCAAAAATCCGCCCGGGGCAAACCGGATACGCATACCGGGCCGCCAGGGTGGGCATGCCCGCACCGCAGGATTTCGCAAAGATCCCGCGTTCCGGCTTGACACGGAGGAATCACGCTTGACCCAGCTGAAGAGCCGGCGCGGACCGGTGACGCCCAGCCGCGCGGTGCTGCTTTTCGCCTTCGCCTTCGCCGTGATGGCCGACCCGGTGTCTTCGGTCGCCTACGCCATCGAAGCCGCGCTGCGGGCACTGCGCGGCGACCTCGCCCTCCTGCTTCCGACGATGGCGCTCGTCGTCGCGATCGTCGTGCTCGTCATCGTCAACTACCACCAGCTCGTCGCCCGGTACCCTCAGGGCGGCGGTGCGGCCGCCGCGACCGGGGAGGCGTTCGGCGAGGGCACCGCCTTCGTCCCGATCGGCGCGCTGATCGTCGACTTCGTGCTGACGATCGCGATCAGCTCGGCGGCGGGTGCCTCCGCCGTGATCGCGTTCTTCCCCGCCCTCGCTCCGTGGCGGGTCCTCATCGCGGTGCTCCTGGTCGCCGGCGTGGCGGGCGGTACCTGGTTCGGTCACCTGGGGCGCACGGTGTTCGCCCTGATGACGGTGGCGTTCATCGTGCTCACCGTCGTGGTCCTGGTGTCGGCGTTCTTCGTGCCCGCTCGGGCGGCCGCGGCAGCCTCGCCCGATCCCGGCCACTCCCCGCTCATCGCGGTCGCGCTCGCCTTCCCTGTGGCGATGGCGCTGGCCACCGGGATCGAGGCGCCGTCGTCGGCGATCGCCCAGCTCGGGCAGCTCGACGACCCGGGACGTCGCCGCTTCGGCCGGGTGACCCTCTGGCTGACCCTCGGCGTGGTCGGCACGAGCACGCTGGGGCTCACTGCGCAGGCGGTCCGCCTCGGCGTCGGGGTTCCGCACGAGAACACCACGCAGATCGCCGAACTCGCGCGGGCCGCGACGTCGACACCGGTCTTCGCGGCGTTCCAGCTCACCACCGCGCTGCTGCTGCTTTCCGCGGCAAGCTCGTCGTTCCAGGCCGGGCCCGGCCTGTTCAAGGCGCTGGCGCGGCACCACCACGCCGACGGCACGAGCACGGGCATCCTGCCGGCGTGGCTGGGCCGGACGAACAGCCACCACACGCCGTACTGGGGTGTCGTGGTCTTCATGGCCGCGGCGGCTCTGGTCACCGCGGCCGCGGGCGGCCGCGACCAGGAGCTGGTGCTCTTCTACGCCGCCTCGGTGTTCGTCAGCCTCTTCGCCGGCCTGGTCGCGATGGCGCGGTTTTCCTGGCGGGAACGCCGGTTCGGGTTCCTGGTGATCAACTTCGCGGGAGCGGTCGCGGTGGCGTTCACCCTGGCGGTCAACCTCACTCGCGGTGACCCGGTCGTCTCGATCTCGGCGGCCTTGCTGATCGCCGCCGCCCTGTACGCGCTGTGGGTGCGGTCCGGGCGGCCGCGTGGCATCCGCAACGTCGCCGCCGAAGCCGAAGAAGACGACTGAAACTCAGCTGCCTGGCTCACGCAGGGCGGTCATGACCTCCGTGCCGGTGAGCCGTCGCGGGCCCACGTAGTACAGCGTCGACCCGGCCGGAAGCTCACCGTCCCAGCCGGGGTTGACCACCAGGCCGTCGGCCGTGCGGGCGGCCAGGATCGTGGCACCGAACGCCCGGCCCAGCGCCAGGCAGCACCGCTCGGTCCGCAGGGTCCCGAGCGACTGCGGTAGCGCCACGGAGTAAGTGCTCGCACCTCCCGCGGTCATCAGCTCCGCGTAGACGTCGGCGATTCCGGGAGAGGTCAGCTCCTCGGTGACCATTCGCGGTGTGTGCCACTGCACGCATTTGATATTCGGGTCGACGTAGCGGACCAGTTCGGCGCGCTCCATGTCCCGCAGCGCGACCACGACGTGCGCCGACGGGTTCGCGTGGTCGACCGTCACCGCGACGGCCAGCGCCTCGTTGTCGTCGGCCATGTCCACCAGAACGGTCGCCGCGCGGTGCACGGCCGCGCGGGCGAGCACGCCGGCGGCCGTCGGCTCGCCGCGGACGAAGTCCACTGGCTCCCCGGGCATGGGTGCACCGGGATTTCCTCACCGGTGCACAGGACCAGGCCGGTCACGCCGTCGGCCAGCAGCTGGGCCACGATGCGCTCGGTCCGGCCGGCCGTGTAGCCGATCAGCACCGTGTGCCCGGTGGTGTGCACCGGTTCGGTCCCCTGCATTCGCCGTCCTTTCGCCTGTTCGAGCGCCGTGGCGAGCCGGGTGAACACCGTCGTGAGGGTCGCGATCCCGCCGATGATGACGTAGCCGCCCACGAAGTGCCCCGCGACGCTCTCCGGCGAGTAGTCGCCGTAGCCCACCGTGGCCGCCGTCACGACGAAGTACCACCAGTAGTTGCCCGGACGCACCAGGTCGCTGCCGGCGGGTTCGGCAAGTGCCATCAGCGGCCAGCTCGTCGCGAACACGAACACGACGACCGCCACCGGTAACAGCCAGCCTCGGCTCAACACCCAGCGGGCCAGCAGCCGCGACAGGAAGAACGTCATCCATCTCCTTCACCGGCGCGGTCGTGAATCCCGCCAGCCGAACACATCGCCGGACCGGACACAACGGACTTTACCGGACTGTAATCGCTTCAAGTTGAGATCGATCAAATATTGCCATGTGCAATGATGCCTCTGGTCAACGTTGACCCGTGTTCCGGTCCCCCAAGGAAAGTCGGGAGTCCATTGCCGACAGTCAGAACCGAGAAACTGTACAAAGTGTTCGGCAGGCGCGCCCAGGAGGCCGTCCGCCGCCTCGAAAACGGCACACCACGCGACGAGCTGGACCTGCCCGGCGCCACCGCCGCGGTCGCTGATGCCTCCTTCGAGGTGCGCGACGGCGAGATCTTCGTCGTGATGGGCCTGTCGGGCTCAGGGAAGTCGACGCTGCTGCGCATGCTCAACGGCCTGCTGCCGGCCACCGCGGGACGCGTGCTCGTGGACGACCAAGACCTCACCGCTCTGTCCAAGAGCGAGGTCCGGCAGCTGCGCAGCCGGCGGATGAGCATGGTGTTCCAGCACTTCGCGTTGTTCCCGCATCGTTCCGTACTGGACAACACCGCCTACGGGCTGCGCGTCCAGGGAGTTCCGCGCGACGAACGCACCCAGCGCGCGGATGAAGCGCTACGGCTGGTCGGGCTGGACGGCTGGGGCGACCGCCTACCCGGGCAGCTCTCCGGCGGCATGCGCCAACGCGTCGGCCTCGCGCGGGCACTGGCCGCCGACACCGACATCCTGCTGATGGACGAGGCGTTCAGCGCGCTGAACCCGTTGATCCGCAGGGAAATGCAGGACGAGCTACTGCAGCTGCAGGCCCGGCTCGGCAAGACGATTGTGTTCATCACCCACGACCTCAACGAAGCCATGCGCCTCGGCGACCGGATCGCGATGATGCGCGACGGCCGGATCGTCCAGCTCGGCTCGGCGAACGAGATCCTCACCTCGCCCGCCGACGAGCACATCGCGCGGTTCGTGCAGGACGTCGACCGGTCCCGCGTGGTCACCGCCGGTTCGGTGATGCGCCCGCCCGGGAAGACGCTGGCGTCGTCGTCGGGACCGCGCGCCTCGATCCACACCATGCGCAAGCTCGAGGTCACCGAGATGTTCGCCGTCGATCCCGACGGCGGTCTCGTCGGCATCGTCACCATGGCCGACGCCGTCGCCGCCGCGGCTCGCGGCGCGAACACCGTCACGAGCGCGGTCAGCAACGGCTTCGCCGAAGTCGCCGCCGACACCAGGGTTTCCGAACTGTTCGCCCCCGCCACCGAGGACCGGCCGATCGCCGTCGTCGACGATCGCCGCCACCTTCTCGGCGTGGTGACAGCGGCGGCGATCCTCGGTGGCCTCGCTCACACCAAGGAGGTGAGCACCGATGCGTGAGGCAGCCTGGCAGGTCCCGCGGATCCCCGTGGGTGATTGGTTCCAAGCCGTGGTCGACTGGCTGCAGAACAACATCGGCCCGTTCTTCGACGTGGTCGACGCCCTCATCAAGGGTGTGGTCGAAGGCCTTTCCGATGCCCTGCAAGCACCACCGGCACCGGTGCTGATCGTCCTGTTCGCCGCGCTCGGCTGGTGGCATCGTGGCTGGCGCTTCGGCGTCGGCTCAGCGGTCGGCTTCGCCCTCATCGACGGACTGGACCGGTTTCCGTCCGCGATGGAGACGCTCGCCCAGGTGCTCGTCGCCGGTGTGGTCGCGGTCGTCGTCGCCGTGCCGATCGGGATCCTGGCCGCGCGCAACGCGACGGTCAGCCGGATCGTGCGGCCGGTACTGGACTTCATGCAGACCCTGCCCGCGTTCGTCTACCTGATCCCGGTGATCTTCTTCTTCTCGATCGGCCCGGTGCCCGGCGTCGTCGCCACCGTGGTGTTCGCGCTGCCACCAGGCGTCCGGCTGACCGAACTGGGCATCCGCCAGGTCGACCCGGAAATGGTCGAGGCGGGCGAGGCGTTCGGCTCGCCGCCGCGGAAGATCCTCACCGAGATACAGCTTCCCCTGGCGCTGCCGACGATCCTGGCAGGGGTCAACCAGATCATCATGCTGTCGCTGTCGATGGTGGTGATCTCCGGCATGGTCGGTGCCCCTGGTCTCGGCGCCGAGGTCTACGCCGCGGTCACCAGCCTGAAACTCGGTGCCGGCTTCGAAGCCGGCCTCGGCGTCGTCGTCCTGGCGATCTACCTCGACCGGCTCAGCAGTGCCCAGCCCGAACGGAAAGACCGCTAGAGAAAGGAACAAGCGTGCGGAACACCCCGAAGATCCGCCGGATCGCCGCCCTCTGCGTCGCCGTGCTGTCGGCGCTGGCGCTGACCGCCTGCGGCGGCCGCGAAGCGCAGTCCGGTAACGACCAGGGCTCGAAGTCGGTCACCATCGGCTACATCAACTGGGACGAGGATGTCGCGCTGACGAACCTCTACCAGGCCGTGCTGGAGAACAAGGGCTACCAGGTCAAGACGCAACTGCTGGACGTCGGTCCGATCTACGCCGGCCTGGCCAAGGGCGACGTCGACTTGTTCCTCGACGCATGGCTCCCGGCCACGCACGAGCAGTACTGGAAGCAGTACTCGAACCAGCTCGAAGACCTCGGCACGTGGTACGACAACGCGACGCTGAACCTCGCCGTACCAAACTATGTCCAGGGCGTCGACAGTATCGCCGACCTCAAGGCCCACGCCGCCGACTTCGGCGGCAAGATCACCGGCATCGAGGCCAGCGCGGGCGAAACCGGGATCGTGCAGAAGAACGCGATCCCGAAGTACGGCCTCGACGGAACGATCACCCTGCAGAACTCCTCGACGACGGCGATGCTCGCCGCGCTCGACTCGTCCATCAAGGACAAGAAGCCGATCGTCGTGACGCTGTGGCACCCGCACTGGGCCTACTCGCGCTACCAGCTCAAGGACCTGAAGGACCCACAGGGCGCGATGGGCAAGGGTGAGCAGCTGCACGCCATCGGGCGCAAGAGCTTCGGCACCGACTTTCCCGCGCTGGCGAAGGTCGCCAAGGGCCTCAAGCTCACCGATGAGCAGCTCGGCTCGCTCGAGGACCTGATCCAGCAGGCGCCCAGGGGGCAGGAGAAGGCCGCGGCGCAGAAGTGGATCGACCAGAACAAGGCGTTCGTCGACCAGGCCTTCACCGGCCTCTGAGGTTCGTGCGGCCGCCGCCACGCGCCGGTGGCGGCCGCACGTCTCACCGGCGGGTCCGCTGGTGGAACGTGAGCTTCCAGCCGCCCGGCCTGCGCGCGTAGACACTGCTCACCTGCGCCGAATACGGCAACGCCGAGCGCGTCGCCGCGATGCTGTAGCGGACCACGCCGGTGCCCTCGCTGAGCTCGACACAACGCAGCCCGTGCAACCGGAACTCCTCCCAGGCCGAGCCGCAGAGCGCGTCCAGAGCCTCACCCCGGGTCCGGATCGGCGGCAGGTCGGACAGCAGCACCACGATCCGCTCGTCGAAGACGCCGTCGTAGAACTTCCTCGCCGCTGCCAGCGTCGCCATGAGCGCCTGCCAGCCTTGCTGCTCCAGATCGATCAGCTCGTCGTTCTCCACCGGCCGTCCTCCACCACGGTCCGGCGGTCGCCGGTGCCACAGCCAGCGTTCCGTATCCCGGAGCGGTTGCACCTGACGATTACCTTGCGTTTTCCCCGCCGCCGTCAATGCCGCCCGTTGTCCCTGTCGGCCAGCTAAGCCACCGAACTGTCCCGGCTGCACACCCGCAACTTCATGTGAGCCGCGCAGCCACCCGCGATACACCGAGACTCCTGCGGCGACACCAGCGACATCGGATCTCTGCGGGACGCCGGCGGAAGAGCACGGTAAACCTTCCGCTCGGCTGCGACAAGGGTGGCAGTTCCCCACTTTGAAGTCGGTGAGCATCCTGACTTCGACCGTCGCCGCGCTCGCACGGGCGGAGCCTTCGTCGGCTACATCGCCTGCGGCTTCTGCTCCAAGTCCGCCTGGGCGACGGCGCCGCCACCGTCTACGGCCTCGCAGTGCTGGAAGCCGAACCAGGAAGTGCCTTTGGCGGGCGTCTTGACCGTCGCGCTCGGCGTCTGGCTGATCGTCATCTCGGTCGCAGTGGGGCGGCCTGAGGCTTTCCACCCCGGGTCATGGAGCTGAGGGGTCGAGGCCGCCCGGCGCTACACCGAGGTGCCCGTGCTCAGCCGTCCTCGCCGGGGCGGTGCCGATACTGCCGCACCAGGACGACGACCAGGCTACCCACGGCGACGCCGAGACCGATCAGGTCGACCAGGTTCAGGCCGGCGTGCCCGTCGAGCCAGATCGTGGTCCAGCCGAGCACCGCGGCCAACCGCCAGTACCGGTGGCGTCCCGGGATGAAGACGAGAGTGACTGTCGCCAGTGCCGCGGCGAACACGACGATCACCGATGCTGTTCGTCCTGTGCGGGAACGGCAGCGGCCCGGTGGTGGTGGTCCTCGGCCCGCCGAAGCGCCGCGTACGACCGGTGCATCGCCGCGTTCCACTCCGGCGAGGTGCTGGGCCGCTCCGTCGCCGAGTGCCGCGCTTCGGCGGCCCCCGCGAGCTCCTGAAAGGCCATCGCGTGCTCGGCCGCGACCTTCGCCAGCCCCCGTTCGACGCGGGCTCGGAATTCTCCGCCCAGTTCGGCGGCCAGCACCAGCCTGGCCGCCCGCGCCCGGTGCACGGCGGCGGTGCGCCACATCAGCTCGGCCACGTCCTGCAGCCGCGACACCTCGGTCACGTCGTCAGCGCCTTCCACGTCGCAGCCCCTCGCTCATCCGCTTGAGGTAGCGCAGCTGCGAGCGCGTGTGCTCACGATCGCGAGCGACCCCACCGAGCAGCCGGGCGAACGCCAGCTCCATGAGCCGCGCCCGAAGACCGGCGCGGAACTCCGCCCAGACGTGAGCGCGGACCACTGTGCTGTCGTATCCGTAGCGCTCCACGCTCCACGTGACACTCTCGGCGACGTCGACCGGCAGCCCTAACCAGCGGTAGCGCGAGAACGAGCTGCGGTTCAAGACCGGCGCCGGCCGCACGCAGGAGGACTCGGCCCGCTCGTCCGGTACCGGCGGGGTGGCGTGCCAATCACCTTCGATGCTGCGCAGCGTTTCGCGGACCGCCGGAACCGGGGCCGCGATGACGATGCCC
The DNA here is from genome assembly GCF_040682155.1 of Amycolatopsis sp. NPDC051371. Classification (NCBI taxonomy): domain Bacteria; kingdom Bacillati; phylum Actinomycetota; class Actinomycetes; order Pseudonocardiales; family Pseudonocardiaceae; genus Amycolatopsis; species Amycolatopsis sp. NPDC051371. Next base: position 57,299 of record NZ_JBFBAG010000026.1, on the reverse strand, counting down.
TCCACGTAGTCGAACACGGCTACGTCCCGGCTCCGACGACGCTCACCGGGCACGGCGCGTGGTGCAGGACAGTCCTGCTCACCGAACCGCACAAGGCACGCCTGAAGGGATTCCGGCGGCGGTCACCGACCACGAGCAACGCCGCGTGCCTCGCGCGGTCCAGCAACGCCCGCTCGGGCCAGTCCCGGACGATTTCGTGCTCGAAGGGAACTTCGGGGTAGGCGGACAGCCAGTCGGCCAGTTCGGCCACCATGGCTTCCGACGGACCGGCGGGTGACCGGGCGCTCATCGCGTGGACGAGGTGCGCGGGGACCGCGTGGCGCTGGGCGAAGTCCAGTGCGAACGCCAACGCGGCGGAATTGTCGGCACCGGCTTCGAGGCCGACGACCACCGGGCACCCCACTGTCCCGGCGGCGGGGTCGTCGCCGCGGACGACGACGAGTGGTCGTTCGGAGTGCTGCGAGAGCCCGGCGGCCGTGGAGCCGAAGACGGCCCCGGCGAGCGGGCCCGTTCCCGGCGGGCCGACGACCAGCATCGCCGCCTCGGAGCGGGTGGCGTAGTGAGCCAGCGCCGGGCCGGGAAAGTCTTCGAGCAGGACAGTTCGCACGTCGAGGTCGGGGTAGGAGTGCCCGATCTCGCGCACGACCTCCTTCGTCTGCGTCCCGGCTTCCCGGCGCAGCCGCTCGGCTCCGCCGCTCAGCGGCGCGAACGCGACCTCCGGGTAGGCCCCGGCCGGCCAGCTCCAGTCGAGGGCACGCGCGACCACCAGGGCGCACTCCCGGCGGGCGGCCTCCGCTGCGGCCCAGAACACAGCCCGGAACGACGGCCGGGTGCCGTCGAAGCCGGCTACCACTGCGGGCGGCTCCACGATGGTCACGACCGCCCATCCCGTCCGGCGTCGCGCAGTGTACGGCCCAGGACAGCCACTCCGATCCCCCACAGTGCGAGGACTACGGCTCCGGCCGCGACATCGCTGGCGGTGGTGGCCGGCGCCGGGGTTCCGTGGTTGTAGCCGAGGGCGATCGGCGCCACCACCAGCCACGCCCCGGCGAGCGGGAGCACCGGGCGCCAGACGTGCGCGGTCGCCGGCGTCACAATCTGCGCCGCCCCGCACACCAGCACGACCGTCCCGACGAGCACGTCGTTCCAATAGCCGTTGAAACCACCGCCGCTGAACTCCTGGTCCAGCTGGAAGGGCGAAAGCGCCAGCCACAAGCCGGTCAGGAAGGTCAAGGCGTTCACCACGGCCAGCCCCAGGCTGTACGCGGCCACGCCGTGGCTCGTCCGGGTCCGGGTCCTCATGGGTCTCGGCTCCTTTCGTCACGCGTGCGGCTCCAGCCTCTCGCGGACGAGCGCCGCTGCACCTGACGATCAGCTTGCGATCCGCCTCAGCCGCGTTCGAGCACGGCTTTCAGGAATGTCCGCGTGCGCTCCTGGGTGGGTGCCGTGAACAGTTCGTCCGGCGGGGCGTCCTCGAGGATCCGGCCGTGGTCGAACATGAGGACCCGGTCGGAGACGTGCCGGGCGAACTCCATCTCGTGGGTGACGCAGAGGATCGTGATGTCGGTGCCCGCGGCGATTTCCTTGAGCACAGCCAGTACTTCGGCGACCAGCTCGGGGTCGAGCGCCGAGGTGACCTCGTCGAGCAGCAGCACCTGCGGACGCATCGCGAGGGCGCGAGCGATCGCGACCCGCTGCTGCTGGCCGCCCGACAACCGCGCCGGGTGGGCGTCCATCTTGTCGGCCAGCCCGACCAGCTGCAGCAGCTGCGCCGCCCGCGCGTCGGCCTCCTCTTTGGACAGACCGAGAACCCGCAGCGGTGCCTCGACGATGTTCTGCCGGACGTTCATGTTCGGGAACAGGTTGAAGTGCTGGAAAACCATGCCGATGCGCTTGCGCGCCGACCGGAGGTGGCGCTCGTCGGCCGGGACGAGCCTGCCCTCCTTGACCCGGTGGCTCAGGCACTCGCCGCCGACGTGGATAGTGCCGCCGTCGACCCGCTCCAGGGTCATCAGCAGCCGAAGGATGGTCGTCTTGCCCGACCCGCTCGGCCCGATCAGCGACACGAACTCACCCCGCCCGACGCGGAAGTTCAGCTCGTCCAGCACGACGAGCTCGCCGAACCGCTTGACCACCTGGTCGAACCGGATCATCTCAGAGCTGTCCGACACGGCGCTCCACCTTCCGGACCAGGATCGACGCGGGCAGGCTCACCACGAGGAACAACAGCCCGGCGAGGGTGTAGGGCTCGATGACGCGGAACGTCTCGGCCCCGACCTGTTTTGCCCGGTTGAGCACGTCGAGCACGCCGATGGCGAGCAACAGCGGAACCTCCTTGAACATCGAGATCGTGTAGTTCCCCAGCGCGGGCACCACCCGTGGGATCGCCTGCGGCAGCACGACCCCGGTCCACACCCGCCGCCGGGGCAGGTTCAGCGCCACCGCCGCTTCCCACTGACCCGCCGGGACGGCTTCGATCCCCGCGCGGTAGACGTCGGCGGTGTAGCAGGCGTAGTGCACGCCGAGCGCGATCACCCCGGTCACGAATCCGGAGAGCTTCAGCCCGATGGCCGGTTCGATCAGGTAGTAGAGGACGAAGATCTGGATGAGCAGCGGCGTGCTCCGGATGAACTCGACTACTCCGGCCGTGACCGGGCTCAGTACCGGGATGCGGGCGCGGCGCAACAGGGCGAACACGATGCCCAGCGCGTAGGCCAGCACCGAACCGAGCAGGGTGAGCTCGACGGTGACAAGCAGGCCTTCCAGCAGCAGCGGCAACGACGCAGCCGCGCTGTCCCAGTCCCAGTCCACGTCACACCCCCGCGATCCGGGCCGGCCGGCGGCCGAGCCGTCGTGCTCCGGCGTGTTCGAGCACTCGCATGCCGTACTTGATCACCAGCGCCAGCAGCAGGTACAGCACGAGCTCCGTGCCGTAGATCCAGACGATGTCGCGCCCGAACACCGGCCGCAGGAGCTCGCCGTGCTCGGTGATGTCACCGGCCGAGATGAACGACAGCAGCGCGGTGCTCTTCAGCAGCTGGATGAACAGGTTAGTGAACGGCGGCAGCGTGTCGACGACGGCCTGGGGCAGCAGCACCCGCCACATCCGCTGCGCGGGTGACAGGTTCAAGGCGACCGCGCCCTCGTACTGGGCCCGGGGGATGGAGTTCACGGCGCCGCGGACGATTTCCGCCCCGTAGGCGCCGTGGTTCAGGCCCAGCACGAGGATGCCGGCGAACAGCGGGACGAGTTTGAAGCCCACCAGGGCGGGCAGCACGAAGTAGAGCCAGAACAGCTGGACCACTTCGGACGTGCCCCGGAAGACCTCGACGTAGACCCGGCTGATCACACGGACCACCCGTGAAGGGGAGACCATCGCCAGCCCCGCGGCGAACGCCAGGACGATCGTGAGGGCGATCCCGCCGGCCGCGGCGGACACCGTCGTCGTCAAGCCCTGCAGGACCGACGGCAGGATCGTGCCGTAGGAGTCAGGCAAGGCGGTCTCGCATCACGCGGTGCACAGCTTCTCGGTGGTGACGTCCGGCTTCGGCAGGTTGCTCTCGTCGAAGCCGAACGGTGACGCGATCTTCACCCACTCGCCGCTGTCGTGCAGCTTCTTCAGCTCGGCGTCGAACGCGACGCGAAGGGTGTCGTCCTCCTTCCGGAAGACGAATCCCCCGGCCGATATCACGGGCTTTCCGTCGGCCATCGGAATGAACCCCGGCGTCACCTCGACCGCGGCACCGGGATTCTGCTTCACCAGCCACTTCAGCGAGATGTCGGTGAGCGCGGCGGCGTAGACACGACCGTCGGCGACCGCGCGCAGCATGTTGTCCTGCGTGTCGAGCGTCTGGATCTGGTCCTCGGCCACGCCGGCACCGGTCAGATAGCCCTTCTCGACCGCGGCCGAAAGCACCGCCACCTTGACCTTCTTCGCGGCAACGTCCTCGAGCTTCAGCACTCCTTGGGGGTTGCCCTTGGGCACGAGCAACGCGGTCAGGGCCGAATAGTCGGGCGCCGAGAAGTCCGCGGCCTGGCACCGCTTGGCGGTGATGTTCATCCCCGCGGCCACGACGTCGAACTGCTTCGCGGTCAGAGCCGGGATGAGCTGGTCGAACGGGACCACGCTGGCCTGCAACGCCGAGATGCCCAACTCGGTGAACGCCGCCCGCGCGACCTCCGGCGCTTCCCCGGTCGTCCGGCCGGAGCTGTCGGCGAATCCGTAGGGCGCCTCGTTCGCGATGCCGATCCTGATCACCTTGGCGTCCTTGGCGGCCTGCAACGCGTCCTTCCCGCCGGAACCGCCCGTGCTTTCACATGCCGACAGCGCCATGGCACCGCCGAGCACAGCCGCCGTCGTCAGCGCCGTCCGCCGCAACATGTCGCGACGGCTCCATCCATCGTGCGTCATTCGCACCCCTTCGCGATCCGAGTGGCCATGAACCTAGGTCGGCCGTTCGGGTGACAGCAACGGACTCCTTTGTGTCCGTTACGCGAACGTGACGCGAGAGTGGGTATTCGACAAACGGCGAACCGCTCAGTGTTGTACTTCATGGAGGGGGTGCACCTGACGATCACCTTACGATTTCCCGGACGCAAGGGTATGGTGTGCCCCGCGTTCTCTCGGGTATTCGGTCACCGTGAACGACAAACATCAGGAATGGCAGCAGTTCCCGCCTCACGTGCTGCGCGAATACGCTCTTCTCGCCGACGGCGAGCGCGGTGCCCTGTGCGGACCGCTCGGCGACATCGCCTGGCTGTGCGCACCGACTTGGGCCGACGATGCTGTGCTGTCCGCACTGATCGGCGGCCGCGGTGTCTACTCGGTCCGCCCGGCGGTCCCGTGTGTCTGGGGCGGCGCGTACGAACCCGGCACGCTGATCTGGCGCAGCCGCTGGGTGACCATCGACACGATCGTCGAGTCCCGCGACGCGCTCGCCTACCCTGCCGATCCCCACCGGGTAGTCGTGCTGCGCAGGATCGAGGCCGGTGAGCGGGATATCCCGATGCGGATCGAGCTCGACGTGCGCGGCCGCTTCGGGACCCGCTCCTTGCGGGAACTCCATCGCGCCGACGACGGGACGTGGACAGCCCGGACGGGTGAACTCCGCGTCCGGTGGCAGGGAGCCGGCGACGCCCGCCCGGACGCAACCGGACGCCTCGTCCTCGATCAGCTCGTCACCGCAGGTCGCCGGCACGACCTGGTCCTCGAGATCAGCGACGAGACCTTGCCGCCGCCCTCGGACCCCGACCGGCTGTGGACCGAAACCGCACACAGCTGGAGCACCGCTGTCCCGCACTTCACCGGCAGCGTGGCACCTCGAGACGCGCAGCACTCCTACGCGGTGCTGCGTGGCCTGACTTCCGGTGGCGGTGGCATGGTCGCCGCGGCCACTCTGGGCCTCCCCGAGCGAGCGGAAGCCGGGCGCAACTACGACTACCGCTACGTGTGGCTGCGGGACCAGTGCTACGCCGGCCTCGCGGTATCGGTCGACGAACCGCATCCGCTGCTCGACGACGCACTCGCGTTCGTGACCGCCCGCGTGCTGCAAGACGGCGACCGGCTCCTGCCCGCCTATCGGACGGACGGCCGGCCACCGCCGACGGAAACCGCATTGGGCTTGCCCGGATATCCGGGCGGCGCCGCCGTGCTGGGCAACCACGTCCGCGGCCAGTTCCAGCTCGACGCGCTGGGCGAGATCCTCCAGCTCTACGCCGCGGCGGCCGGCCACGACCGCCTGACGCCGGACGCCCGGAACGCTGTCGGCGTCGTGGTCGACCTGATCGCCCGGAAGTGGGATGAGCCGGACGCCGGTGTCTGGGAACTCGGTCGCGCCTGGTGGACCCACTCGCGGCTTGCCTGCGTTGCGGGCCTCCACAGCGTCGCCCGCCACTTTCCGGCCGGCCGGGCCGCCGAACTGGTGACGCTCGCCGACCGCCTGCTGAGCGAGACCGCCGGCCGCTGCGTCGACTCCCGCGGCGCCTGGCGGCGCAGCCCGGCGCACGACCACGTCGATGCCGCACTGCTGCTCCCGCCGGTGCGTGGTGCGCTGCCCGCCGACGACCCGCGCACGCTGGCGACGCTCGACGCAGTACGCGCGGAACTCACCCAGGACGGTTACGTCTACCGCTTCTCCCCCGACCACCGGCCGCTCGGTGATGCCGAAGGAGCCTTCTTGCTCTGCGGGTTCGTCATGGCGCTGGCCGAATGGCAGCAGGGCGACCAGGTCGCGGCGTTCCGCTGGTTCGAGCGCAACCGCGCCGCCTGCGGTCCGCCAGGCCTGCTCGCCGAAGAATACGACGTCCGCCAGCGGCAGCTCCGCGGCAACCTGCCCCAGGCCTTCGTGCACGGCCTGCTCCTCGAGACCGCCCAGCGGCTCGCCGCCCCGGCGCGTGGCGAGGCAAGCGGTGACTGACCGGGCCGGAAACCTCACCGCATCTCACCGAGAACAAAGCCGGCTGCCGACCTGAACTCAATACCCTCCGGAGCGACGATCGCAAGGCAATCGTCAGATACCCAGGTCAAAACGGCAGAACGGATAACCCCAAACGCTGTCGTACGGCAATTTTCGGCAGCAACGTCAGGCATGCATCGGTAGCCTGGTGGACGGGAACAAATGAAAATACTCTTGAACCGGGCCGACTACCAAAGAGGCCAAATGACGAAATCATGGCTTTCGGCCACGTGCGCCGCGGCAGCTGGCGCTCTTTTGCTCACCTCTTGTGGCGGGACCGGCGCCTCGCCGGCAACCACCAGTCCGTCGCCGGCTTCCCCGGCGTCGAAACCTTCAGTGACGACACCTTCAGTGACGACTTCCGAAGCCGGCAGCACGGACTCGTCCAGCACCGTTCCCGCGTCGACCACTCCCGACGGAGGCCACTTGTGCCAGGCCGGCGACGTCAAGCTGGCACTGGGCCGGGGAGACGCCGGTGCCGGATCGGTCTACCGGCCGTTGCTGATCACCAACGACAGTTCGGCGCCGTGCGAGATCCAGGGGTTCCCCGGCGTGTCGTACGTCGCCGGCGACGACGGCCACCAGGTGGGTGAAGCCGCCTACCGCGAAGGGACGGAAGGCGCCCCGGTCCGGCTGGCTCCCGGCCAGACCGCCGCCGCGGACATCCAGTTCGTCAACGTGCACAACTACCCGGAGAACGTCTGCCGGCCGAGCCCGGTCCGAGGCCTGCGGATCTATCTGCCGCAGGAGACCGAGTCGAACTTCGTTCCCATGCCGGGAACGGGCTGCGCGAACACCGACCTCCCCGGAAACCAGCTCGCGGTCAAGACGGTGCACCGGGCCTGATCACCGGCGGGCGCAGCGACCGGTTTACGCACGGCGGCGCGCCGCCGCCTTGCGGCGAGCAGCCACAGTGACCGCCGTGACCGAGAAGATCGCGACCAGGATTCCGGCCACCAGAGCATTCGTCTTCGCCGCGTCACGGTGTCCTTCGACTGGGTAGCCGAGGGCGAACGGCGAAACGATCAACCAGAATCCGACGACGACGTTGACCAGTCCCAGCCACGCGGCCGCCCGGGGAGCCACCAGCCGTACCGCGGCCACGACCGTCACGACCGCGCCGCACAGCAGCACGTTCCAGAACCCCGCGGAACCGGCCAATGTCACCGAGTAGCTGAACACGAAAGCCGCGACTACCAGCCAAACCCCCACGAGGAACTCCGCGGCGAGGGGCAGCCGGCCTTCCCGCATCTTCTGATCGCGAGCGCCCTGCTTCGTCGCGGTGCCGATCTTGGTCATCCGACCTCACCTCCATCGCTTCGATGACACCGCATACCCCCTCCACGAGGCAGGAAACACGGCACGGACAGCAGCAGATTTCGACAAGGTAACAGTTGTGTCAGCCAATGGTTGGGGCACGAGCCCCGGGTACCCGGGGCTCCGGAACAGCGGCCAGCACGAGAGGAGCCTCAGCCCGATGTCCCAGAACACACCCGTGGTCGTGGTGACCGGCGCAAGCGGCGGGGTCGGACGTGCCGTCGCCCGCGGCTTCGGGCGGCGGCCCGCTCGCGTCGCTCTCTTGTCCCGGGGCAGGAAAGGCCTGGACGGCGCCGCCGAGGACGTCCGCGCCGCGGGCGGCACGCCCCTGCCGATCCCCACCGACGTCGCCGACTATTCGCAGGTCGACGCGGCGGCGAGCAAGGTGGAAGCCGAACTCGGCCCGATCGACGTCTGGGTCAACGTCGCCTTCAGCTCGATCTTCGCACCGTTCACCGAGATCGAGCCCGACGAATTCCGGCGCGCCACCGAGGTGTGCTATTTCGGCTTCGTCCACGGCACCAAGGCCGCACTGAACCGGATGAAACCCCGCGACCACGGCACCATCGTCCAAGTGGGCTCCGCCCTGGCTTACCGGGGTATTCCGTTGCAGTCCGCGTACTGCGGAGCAAAACACGCGATCCAGGGTTTCAACGAAGCACTGCGTTGCGAACTGCTCCACGACCGCAGCAAGGTCCGCACGACCATGGTGCAGCTTCCCGGGATGAACACGCCGCAGTTCTCCTGGGTGCTGTCCCGGCTCCCCCACCACGCCAAGCCGGTTTCGCCGATCTACCAGCCGGAGATCGCGGCGCGGGCCGTATTGTACGCCGCCGACCACCCGCGTCGGCGCGAGTACTGGGCCGGAGCGAGCACGGTCGGCACCCTGCTGGCGAATGCGGTCGCTCCCGGGCTGCTCGATCGCTACCTGGCCCGTACCGGCTACCAGGGTCAGCAGACCAGCACACCGACGTCCCCCGACCGGCCGGCGAACCTCTGGCGCCCGGCCGACGACAACGACGGCCGGGACTTCGGTGCCCACGGCGAGTTCGACGACCAGGCCTTGCCGCGCAGCCCTCAGCTGTGGTTCAGCCATCACCACGGGCTTCTCGCCGTGGCCGGGGCCGCAACCGCGGCCGCCACCGGGGCCTTCGTTCACCGGCGTGGCAACCGTGGAGGACACCCGCGGTGAAGGCAATCGGAGCGACTGCTCCGATCGCCTTCACCAGCCCCACTGCCGCACCTCGCTACCGGCTCGCCGAACTCGAACTGGATCGTGCGTTTAGCCTCGCGGCCGGCGACGTTCGTTCTGACTGCTTGCCACTGCCGGTGTACCAGGCGAGCACCGCAGAAGCCAGGAGGAAGTACCCGGCAACCTCAGAATGGACGGCGCCGCAACTGGACTGAGGTTGATGTGCGTGTTCGCGCCAGAACGAGTACTTCGCTCCGTCACCACCGACGGTCGCGCCGTCGGGTGAGCCGGGTGCTTCGTGTCATCGCCTTTCTTTCCTTCCCAGGCCAGCGAAGTCGGCTACCGCGCGCGGCAGTCGCCAAGCGCTGTGAGGCGGGTCTGTTACAGGCTACGGAACGTCGCATTTGACACCGTCGAAAGCGGGTATCCGACCTTCCGCTACCACACCGACCGACGGAGGACACGTGAGCGGAATCGAGTCGTTCGGCCTGACTCTCCTGATCGTGTCCGCGGTCATTTCGCTGGCCCTGGTGTCCAACCGGATCAGCTCCGCCCTCCGCGTGCCCGCGCCGGCGATCTTCCTGGTCGCCGCGGCCGCGGCGTCGGACCTCGTGCCGTCGCTGCGGCAGGTGTCGCTCGGCGTCGTGGAAAACGTCGTGACCGTCGCCCTCGTCGTGATCCTTTTCGACGGCGGCATGACCATCGGCGTCCGGAAACTGCGCGCCGCCCTGGGCGCGGTCGTTTCGATCGGCGTGCTGGGCACCTTCCTCACCGCGGGCGCGCTGGCCGTGGCCGCTCACCTGCTGTTCGGTCTGCCATGGTTGCTCGCCCTCCTGCTCGGCGCCGCTCTCTCCCCCACCGACCCGGCCGTCGTGTTCTCCGTGCTCGGCAACCGCGAGATCACCGGCCGGGCGGGAACGACCATCCAGGGTGAGTCCGGCGCCAACGACCCGGTGGGCATCGCGTTGCTACTGAGCCTGGCCGGCGTCACCACCAGCGCCGGGTTCGGGGACGCTTTTCTCGGTGTGCTGGGGAAGTTCGCGGTGGAAATGGCGGTCGGGGCGGCCGTCGGGCTCGTGGGCGGCTGGCTGCCGCTGCAGCTGGTCCGCCGGGTCGAAATGCCCTCCGAAGGACTTTACCCTCTGCGGACCCTCGCAATTTCGTTCGTGCTCTACGGCGCCGCCACCCTCGCCCACGGCTCCGGTTTTCTCGCGGTGTTCATCGCAGGCGTCCTCGTCGGTGACGCCGCGGCCCCGTTCAAACGCGAGATCGAACGGTTCCACTCCTCGCTGGCAAGTCTCGCCGAGATCGTCGCGTTCGTGATCCTCGGGTTGACCGTCTCGTTGTCCTCACTGTTCACGACCAACGCCTGGTGGATCGGGCTGGTGCTGGCCATCTTGCTGACGTTCGTCGTCCGGCCCCTGGTGGTGGGTCCGCTGCTGCTGGCCACGCACATGCCGTGGGGCGAACGGGTGTTCGTCATCTGGTCGGGACTCAAGGGTGCCGTCCCGATCCTGCTCGGTACCTACATCCTGGCCTCCGGCCGGGGTGCGGACGTCGTGGCCTACGAGGTCATCTTCGTCGTCGTACTGTTTTCGGTCGTCGTCCAGGGTGGCCTGATGCCCATGGTCGCCGCCCGGTGCGGGATCGGGATGCGGGAGCGGCCGCCACGCCCCTGGGCACTGGGCATCCGCACGAACGAGGAGCCGGCAGGGGGTCGGCGGTTCCGAATCTCGCCGGGGGCGCCGGCGGCCGGGCGCACCGTGGACGACCTCCACCTCGGCGAAGACATTTGGGTCAGCCTGGTCGTGCGCCGTGGCAGGCAACTGCGAATTCGGGGCGACCTTACGCTCGAGCAGGACGACGAGGTGCTGGCCGACCCGGACAGCGAACGGAAAGCGGCGGCGCTGTTCACGGCACGTTCCCAGCAGTGACTCCCTCAGTGGGTCTTGCTCACCCTCGGAGTCCATGTCGGATCACGGAGACTTCCCGGCCGCACCCGGCGCCCAGCTTATGTTTTCGCCAGCGGTCATCGAGCCCGATTGTCGCCGAACTACTGCTGTGCAACTATAAATTTCTCACTACAACAGTTGCACCTGGTACGCCTGAGTGGTTCGCTCGGTAGGGTAAGCGAAACGAAGTCACCGGCCGCAGGCTCGTCACGAGCCGGGAGCTTGCCTGCCACGGGCAGCTCGCGAACGCCGCGCATCCGCGCCGCGTTGCCCCGGAGCTGGGAGGAGACCAGACGATGCACACCGAGTCCGGGGCAGCGGCCGGCCCAGCAGGCCTGGCAGCGGGGGACGACACCCGCCTGAAGAAGCACTTCGGCACCGTGGGCCTGCTCTTCACCGCCGTCGGCTCGGTGATCGGGTCGGGCTGGCTCTTCGGCGCCTTGAACGCCGCCCAGCTGGCCGGCCCGGCGGCGATCGTTTCCTGGGGCATCGGCGCGGTGATGTTCGTCCTCATCGGAATGAGCTACGCCGAGCTCGGTACGATGTTCCCGCACTCCGGCGGCGTCGCGCGCTTCCCGCACTATTCCTTCGGCTCGTTCGCGAGTTACTCGATGGGATGGGTCACCTGGATCGCCGCGGCCGCGGTTGCCCCGATCGAGGTCCTCGCGGTGGTCCAGTACGCCACCAACTACCTTCCGTGGCTGGAGCACCTCGACGCGGCCGGCGAGCCGACGCTCACCGGTGCCGGCACCGCCGTCTCCGTCGCGTTGCTCGCCCTGTTCGTGCTGGTCAACTTCTTCGGCGTACGCTGGTTCGCCCGGATCAACAACGTGCTCGTCTGGTGGAAGCTCGCGATCATCGCGCTGGTGATCGTCGTCTTCCTGGTCGTTGCCTTCGACGGCACCCATTTCTCGGGTTTCGGCGGTTTCGCGCCCTACGGGACCCACGGCATCTTTTCCGCGGTTGCGAGCGCAGGCATCGCGTTCTCGTTCTTCGGGTTCCGGCAAGGGGTCGAACTCGCCGGGGAGACCGACAACCCCCGGCGCAACGTACCTCTCACCCTCATCGGCTCTGTCGTGCTGACCGGCGTTCTGTACGTGCTCCTCCAAATCGCCTTCATCGGCGCAGTACCGTCCCGAGCCGTCGCACCGCAGGGCTGGCAAGGCGTCGGAGCCAACTTCAGCGCCGGTGCGGATGTGATGGCCACCTTTGGGCCGCTCGCCGCGATCGCGACGATCATCGGTACCGGCTGGCTGGCCGCGCTGCTCTACGCGGACGCCATCATCTCCCCCGGCGACACGGGCCTCATCTACACCGGCGTCACCGCCCGCATTTCATACGCCATGGGCCGCAATCGCAACGCCCCGGCCGGCTTGGCGAAGGTCACGCCCGGCGGGGTGCCGTGGGTCAGCCTGATCCTGGCCTTCGTCGTCGGCTGCTTCTTCTTCCTGCCATTCCCCGGCTGGAGCAAGCTGGTCGAATTCGTCACGAACAGCACCGTGCTGTCTTTCGGGTCCGGGCCTCTCGTCCTGCTCGCCATGCGTCGCCAGCTGCCCGATCGGCACCGGCCGTTCCGGCTCGGCCGCACCAGCGTGTGGATCATCGCCTTCCTCGCGTTGTTCTCGACGAATTTGATCATCTACTGGACAGGCTGGGACACCAACTGGAAGCTGCTGGTCGTCATCCTCGCGGGCTATGTCCTGCTGGGCGTGCACGAACTGGTCGCGAAGGGGCGGACCGCCCGGATGGACTTCCGGCACGGCTGGTGGGTGCTCGTATGGTTCGCCGGGCTCGCCCTGATCAGCTACCTCGGCGATTACCCGGCGCAGAACGAGCACGCCGGCAACCTCGGCGTCCTCGATCTGACCCTGGGCGCCATCGCCTCGCTGGTCCTCACTGCCGTCGTCATGGCGCTGGCGCTCACGAGTGCCCTGCCCCGCGAGCAGGTCGAGACAGCTTTCCCGACCGCAGCGCGGCCGGACGCATAACGACGGCCGGTGCGGGTAAGCGGAAGCACGACAACGGACCGGGAGGAAAGGTCATGGCCGAACCGCACCACACGGACCCCGTCGGAGGCATCGCGGACCAGATCGCCGAGCTGGTCCGGCGGGAGATTGCCCATGCGAAGGAAGAGCTGCGTGAGAGCGCGAAGTCAGCCGGGCTCGGTGGCGGCATGATCGGCGCCGCGGGCGTCGCGGGCCTCTACGGCGGCGCCTCGATCACCGCAGCAGCCGTACTGCTGCTGTCCCGTCGCCTGCCGCCCTGGGTGTCCGCGGCGATCGTCGGCGCCGGCGCTTCGGCCGCCGGGGCAGTACTGGCCAGGCGAGGCATCGGCAAGGTGCGCGAAGCATCCGCGCTTCCCCGCGAGACGATTCGCGAAACCAAGGAAACGCTCGACGGCACCGACGGTGGCCCCACGCTGTGAAGTGTTCCAGCGTGAAAGCTTCGTACTCGGCATGCGCGGCCGCAACCCGGGCGTCCCCGTCGAAGCCTGCCCTGCCGGGTGGAAGGCGTTTCCCGGCGATGAACCCCGCATGGGCGCCGCCGCTTCGCTCCCGATGTTTGTCCACCGGAGAACGAGGTAGGCGGGATCCATGATGTGGTTCTTCAGCGGCTGGGGCGTGGTCGGGGAAGCGTGCGGCAAAACCGCACTGCTCGTCCTGACCGCCTTGGCCGGTCTCCGGCTCGCTCCCCGCCGGACGCTGGCGGAGCTGCGTATCTTCGACTTCGTCGTGGCCGTCGCCGTTGGCGCGATCATCGGCCGGACCGCCACGGCGGCCGGAACGTCCTTCATGGTCGGTTTCGGCGCGCTCGTCACCTTGCTCGTCCTGCACACGCTCGTCGGACGCCTTCGGTCCGTTCCCCGACTCAAGCGCCTGCTGGACCACCCGGTCCGCAAGCTGGTGACCGACGGCCGGATCGACGAGGCCACCATGCGTGCGACCCAGCTCACGCGGGACGACCTCGACGGGGCCCTCCGGCAACAGGGCGTCGACTCGCTCAGCGAGGTCGAGTCCGTGCTGTACGAAACCCAGGGTGCTTTCACCGTCCGCCGTCGCGACCCGATCCAGGAGCAGTGATGACCGAAACCGGACACATCACCAGATCGAGAGCGCTGCTCGTGCAGCGCACCACAATGGTCGTCGGAGTCGTCTTCCTGATCGTGGGCGTGCTGGGGTTCATCCCCGGAGTCACGACGCACAACGACCAGCTGCAGGTCGCCGGCCACCATTCGATGGCACAACTGTTCGATGTGTTCACCGTGTCCGTCCTGCACAACCTCATCCACCTGCTGTTCGGGATCGTGGGGCTGGTGGCGGCGCGCTCCCCCGGCGGGTCTCGGGCCTACCTGACGATCGGCGGCCTCGTCTACCTCATCCTATGCGTCTACGGCATGGGCACCGACAGCGCCGGCGCCCCGAACTTCGCGCCGGTGAACGACGCCGACAACTGGCTGCACCTCGGGCTCGGCGTCGGCATGGTCGCGCTCGGCATCGGCGCCACCGCGCTCGACCGGCAACGCGGCGACTTCCCGCCGCAAGACGTGCGGAAGGTCTGATGTGATGGCGACCCGGCAGCAAGTACAGCAGATGACCGCGCTCGGCCTGGACTACGCCGAAATCGGGCGCCGGCTCGGCATCCCGCCGGGGCTGGCCCACCTCATCGGCACCGGGCTGCCCGCGGACGGCGGGGACGCGCCGAGCCCGGAGGAACGCCGGGCTCGCGGGCTACCGCCGTCCGGACAGGACCTGTCGAATCCGCGGCACGAGAACCCAACCGGCCGCGAGATGGTGCACCGCTGGATCGCCGAGCGGGTCCGCGCCGACGCGCAGATGCGGGCCGCGGGAAGCCAGGTTTGATCCCGGGAACACATGGGTACGCGCGGACAGAGCAACGGAGGTGAGCGATGGGGCTGAAGCGCTGGGTCTCGGAGTGGCCGGTCTACCGGCAGCTGACCGAAGGCGACCCCACCGGCCGCGGTGCCGCGGCCAAGAGCCGGATCAGCCTCGAACTCACCCCTCGCACCACGGGTGCGGACAAAGTGGTCAAATCGGTCTGCCCGTACTGCGCGGTCGGGTGCGGGCAGAACGTCTACGTCGAGAACGAAAAGGTCACCCAGATCGAGGGCGACCCCGACTCTCCCGTCAGCCGCGGCCGCCTCTGCCCCAAGGGCTCGGCGAGCCTGCAGCTGACCACCGGCTCCGCCCGGGAACACCAGGTCCTCTACCGGAAGCCCTACGGCACCGAGTGGGAGACCCTCGACCTCGAGACCGCGATGGACATGATCGCGGAGCGCACCATCGCCGCCCGGGCCGAAGGCTGGCAGTGGGAGGTCGACGGCAAGCGCACCCGGCGCACCATGGGCATCGCCAGCCTCGGCGGCGCCACCCTGGACAACGAAGAGAACTACCTGATCAAGAAGCTCTTCACAGCGCTGGGCGCGATCCAGATCGAAAACCAGGCCCGCGTTTGACACTCCGCCACCGTTCCCAGTTTGGGGACTTCCTTCGGTCGTGGCGGGGCCACGACGTTCCAGCAGGACCTGGCGAACGCCGACTGCATCGTCGTCGAGGGCTCGAACATGGCCGAGTGCCACCCGGTCGGGTTCCAATGGGTGATGGAAGCCAAGGCACGCGGCGCGAAGGTCATCCACGTCGACCCGCGGTTCACCCGAACGAGCGCACTGGCCGACATCCACGTGCCGCTGCGCGCCGGGACGGACATCGCGTTCCTCGGCGGGATCGTCAACTACGTGCTCCAGGAGGAGAAGTACTTCCGGGAGTACCTGCTGGCCTACTCGAACGCGGCCACGATCATCGCCGAAGAGTTCGCCGACACCGAGGACCTCGACGGCGTCTTCTCGGGCCTGAACCCCGAGCAGCGCAGCTACGACACGCAGACCTGGCAGTACGAAGGTTCCGACATGCAGGCGGCGTCGGGGCAGCGGGATCAGCAGTGGAAGGAGCGCACCGGCGAAGGCAGTTCGGTAAGCGAAGCGGCCCGCGGCGAGGCACACGGCTCCGGTGGCGCGGAAGTCGGCGCCGAACCTCAGACGGACCTCACCCTGCAGCACCCGCGGTGCGTGTTCCAAATTCTCAAGCGGCACTTCGCCCGCTACACCCCGGATATGGTGGAGCAGATCTGCGGCATCCCGCAGGCCACGTTCCGGCAGGTGTGCGAGCTGCTGGCGGAGAACTCCGGGCGGGATCGCACGAGCGCGTTCGCCTACGCGGTCGGCTGGACCCAGCACACCGTGGGTGTCCAGTACATCCGGACGGCGGCGATCCTGCAGACGCTGCTGGGCAACATCGGCCGTCCCGGGGGTGGGATCCTCGCGCTGCGCGGGCATGCGTCGATCCAGGGGTCGACCGACATCCCGACGTTGTTCAACCTGCTGCCCGGCTACATCCCGATGCCGCACGCACACACGAACGAGGACCTGGACACGTTCGTGGAAGCCGAAGGCACCAAGAAGGGCTATTGGGGCAACATGAGGTCGTACCTGGTGAGCCTGCTCAAGGCGTACTGGGGTCCGGCGGCCCGGCCGGACAACGACTTCTGCTTCGACCACCTGCCCCGGCTCACCGGCAGCCACAGCACCTACGAAACCGTCATGGAACAGCTGAAGGGCACGTGCAAGGGCTACTTCCTGCTCGGGGAGAACCCGGCGGTCGGGTCGGCCAACGCGAAGATGCAGCGGCTGGGCATGGCCAATTTGGACTGGCTCGTGGTGCGGGACTTCTCGCTCATCGAAAGCGCCACGTGGTGGAAGGACAGCCCGGAAATCGAAAGCGGAGAGCTGCGCACCGAGGACATCGCCACCGAGGTGTTCTTCCTGCCCGCCGCCGCCCACACCGAGAAGGACGGCAGCTTCACCAACACCCAGCGGATGCTGCAGTGGCACCACCAGGCGGTCGAACCGGCCGGGGACGCACGCAGCGACCTGTGGTTCACCTTCCACCTGGGCCGCAAGATCCGCGAGAAGCTCCTCAAAGCCACGATGGAGGCGTCCACTTCGGACGAACAGCGCGAACGCGACCAGCCGGTGCTGGAGCTGACGTGGGACTACCCCACCAAGGGGCGGCTGGCCGAGCCGGAGGCCGAGGCGGTGCTGGCCGAGATCAACGGCTGGAACGCCGACGCCGAACCACTGTCCAGCTACGAACAGCTCAAGGACGACGGCTCCACCGCCTGCGGCTGCTGGATCTACTGCGGGGTCTACCAAGACGGCGTCAACCAGGCTTCCCGGCGCAAACCGACCACCGAGCAGAACTGGGTCGCCCCTGAATGGGGCTGGGCCTGGCCGGCCAACCGCCGGATCCTCTACAACCGGGCCTCCGCCGACCCCGACGGCAAGCCGTGGAGCGAACGGAAGGCCTTGATCTGGTGGGACGCCGACGAGGGCAAGTGGACCGGCCACGACGTACCCGACTTCAAACCCACGAAGGCGCCGGACTTCCAGCCCGACGAGGACGCCACCGGCCCGGACGCGCTCACCGGCACCGACGCGTTCATCATGCAGGCCGACGGCAAGGCCTGGCTCTACGTGCCGGCCGGGCTGACCGACGGACCGCTGCCCACCCACTACGAGCCGCAGGATTCGCCGTTCCCCAACCTGCTGTACCCGCAGCAGCGCAACCCGGTCCGGCAGATGATCCGGCACAAGCACAACCGGTTCCAGCCCAGCGGCACCGAACCGGGCTCCGAGGTATTCCCCTTCGTCGTGACCACCTACCGGCTCACCGAGCACCACACCGCAGGCGGGATGAGCCGCTGGCAGCCCTACCTCGCCGAGCTGCAACCCGAGCTGTTCTGTGAGGTTTCACCGGAGCTGGCGCGGGAGCGCCACCTCGAGCACATGGGCTGGGCCACGATCGCCACCGCGCGAGGTGTCATCGAGGCTCGGGTGCTGGTCACCGAGCGCCTCACGCCGTTGAAGATCCAGGGCCAGACGCTGCACCAGGTCGGCCTCCCCTACCACTGGGGCCAGAACGGCCTGACCACCGGCGACACGGTCAACGAGCTCATCTCTCTCAGCCTCGACCCGAACAGCCACATCCAGGAGACCAAGGCCGCGGCCTGCGACATCCGGCCGGGCCGCCGTCCCCGCGGCCCGGAGCGCCTCGAGCTGGTCCGGAAGTACCAGGAGCAGGCCGGGATCACCCCGGAAACCGGAACGGAGGTGTGAGTTGACCACGACCGATCCCGCGTCGGCCACCGGCTACCGCGACCACCCGCCACGCATGGGGTTCTTCACCGATACCAGCGTGTGCATCGGCTGCAAGGCCTGCGAAGTCGCGTGCAAAGAATGGAACGCCGTCCCGGAAGACGGCATCGCACTCACCGGCATGTCCTACGACAACACCGTCGGGCTCGGTGCCGACACCTGGCGGCACGTCGCGTTTATCGAGCAGCGCAAGCCGATCGCGCAGCAGGACACCGGGCTGCACCACGACACCGACGTGCTGGCGATGGCTGCCGACGCGTCGTCCACCGACTTCCGCTGGCTGATGTCCTCGGACGTGTGCAAGCATTGCACCGAAGCCGCGTGCCTCGACGTCTGCCCGACCGGTTCGCTGTTCCGCACTGAGTTTGGCACGGTCGTCGTGCAGGAGGACATCTGCAACGGCTGCGGCTACTGCATTCCCGCCTGCCCGTACG
The DNA here is from genome assembly GCF_040682155.1 of Amycolatopsis sp. NPDC051371. Classification (NCBI taxonomy): domain Bacteria; kingdom Bacillati; phylum Actinomycetota; class Actinomycetes; order Pseudonocardiales; family Pseudonocardiaceae; genus Amycolatopsis; species Amycolatopsis sp. NPDC051371. The sequence continues at coordinate 38,721 of NZ_JBFBAG010000026.1, read as the reverse complement.
GCGTCATCGACCAGCGCGAGGGCGACGGCCGCGCGTGGAAGTGCACGCTCTGCTACGACCGGCTCGGCCAGGGACAGGAGCCGGCCTGTGCGAAAGCGTGTCCCACCGACTCCATCCAGTTCGGCCCGCTCGACGAACTGCGCGAACGCGCCCAGCACCGCGTCGAGCAGCTGCAGGACGCCGGTGTCGCCGACGGCCGCCTCTACGGCGAGAGTCCGGACGACGGGGTCGGTGGCGACGGCGCGTTCTTCCTGCTGCTGGACGAGCCCGAGGTCTACGGCCTGCCGCCGGACCCGAAGGTCACCACCCGCGACCTGCCCGCGATGTGGCGGCACGTCGGCGCGGCCGCCGCCACCCTGGTCGGCGGCGCGCTGGCCGCGTTCGCCGCGACGGCACTCGGAAGGCGGAAATGAGCGATCAGGACGTACGCCCGGGACGCGAAGCCCTCACCGGCGTCGCCACCGGCCGCAAACGCAAGCGCAAGCGCGGCGAACAGCCGATGGTGCCCGACGCGGAGTTCGGCTCCTACTACGGTAAACCGATCATCAACGGGCCCGTCTGGCACTCACCCGACATCCCCGGCTACCTCTTCCTCGGCGGCTTGGCCGGCGCGTCGTCGCTGCTCGGCGCCGGCGCTCAGGCGACCGGGCGCACGACGCTGGCCGTCACGGCGAAGACCGGTGCGTTCGGGGCCATCGGCCTCTCGCTCGTCGCGCTGGTCCACGACCTCGGCCGTCCCGAGCGCTTCCTCAACATGCTGCGCGTGTTCAAGGTGACCTCGCCGATGAGCGTCGGCTCGTGGCTGCTGTCCGCCTACGGCCCGCTCGCCGGCGCCGCGGCGGCCTCGGCCGTCACCGGCAAGCTGCCGAAGGTCGGCGCGGCCGCCACCGCGGGTGCCGCCGCCCTCGGCCCCGCTGTCGCCGCATACACCGCCGCCCTGGTCAGCGACACGGCCGTGCCCGCCTGGCACGACGGCTACCGCGAGCTGCCCTACCTGTTCGTCGGCTCCGGCGCGAGCGCGGCCGGCGGCCTGGGGCTGCTCGCAGCGCCGGAGCGCGAATGTGCCCCGGCCCGCAACCTCGCGGTGTTCGGCTCGGCCCTCGAAATCGGCGCGCTGAAACGCATGGAGCACCGGCTCGGCATGGTCGCCGAGCCCTACCACTCCGGCGCGGGCGGCAAGTACCTGCGCGCGGCCGAGATCCTGTCCGCGGCCGGGGTGGCCGGGGCCGTGCTCGGCCGGGGGTGGGTGCGGCGACTGTCCGGCGCCGCGCTGATCGCCGCCTCCGCCGCGACCCGCTGGGGCATCTTCCACGCCGGGTTGGACTCCGCCGACGACCCGAAGTACACGGTCGTGCCGCAACGGCAGCGTGTAACCGCGGCCGCCGAGGGTAGTTCTTCCGAGTGACCGAAGACAGCGCCGACGCCGTCGTGGTGGGCGCGGGCCCGAACGGGCTCGTCGCCGCCAACCTGCTCGCCGACCAGGGGTGGGACGTCCTTGTGCTGGAAGCCACCGATCACCCCGGTGGCGCGGTCCGCACGGCCGAGCTGATCGAAGCCGGCTTCCGCAACGACGTCTGCAGCTCCTTCTACCCACTGGCCGCTGTTTCGCCGATCATCGCCGGTCTCGGCCTCGATCGCTACGGGCTGCGCTGGCGGCACGCCCCCGACGTCGTCGCCCACGTCCTGCCCGACGACCGCTGTGCCGTCCTGTCCCGCGACCTCGACCGCACGGCCACCTCGGTGGCCACGTTTTCCCCCGCCGACGGCGACGCCTGGCGAGCCGAGTTCGACTTCTGGTGCGGCATCCGCGACGACCTGATCGACGCCCTCTTCACGCCCTTTCCCCCGGTGCGGGCGGGCGCGAAATGGCTGCGGCATCAAGGGATCGCCGAGCTGCTGCGCTTCCTGCGCATGACGCTGATGCCGGCCCGCGCGCACACCAACGAACGCTTCGCCGGCGAAGGAGCGAAACTGCTGTTCGCGGGCAACGCCTTCCACGCCGACCTCGGGCCGGGCCACGCGGGCAGCGCCGTGTTCGGCTGGCTGATGGGCATGGTCGGCCAGGAGGTCGGCTTCCCGGTGCCGGAGGGCGGCGCGAGTGCGATCACCGACGCCCTCGTGCAGCGGCTCACCGACCGCGGCGGCCGCATCGCCTGCGGCCGGGAAGTGGCGCGGGTGGTGGTGGCCGACGGTCGCGCGCTCGGCGTCGCGGACACCGAAGGCGGTCTCGTACGAGCCCGGCGGGCTGTGCTCGCCGCCGTTCCCGCCCCGACGCTCTACCTGAACCTGGTCGGTGCCGACCACCTCCCGCGCCGCTTCCTGCAGGACGTCCAGCGGTTCCACTGGGACGACGCGACCGTGAAGGTCGACTGGGCGCTCTCTGGGCCGATCCCCTGGCGCAACCCCGACGCCGCCGGCGCCGGAACCCTGCACCTCGACCACGACCTCGCCGGACTCGGCCGCTACAGCGCGGAACTCGGCGGCGGAACGGTGCCCGACCGCCCGTTCCTCATCGCCGGGCAGATGACCACGAGCGACCCCAGCCGCTCCCCGGCGGGCACCGAGTCGGCGTGGGCCTACACCCACGTTCCCCGCGGCCACGACTGGTCCGGTGACAAGCTGCGGCACTTCACTGACCGCGTCGAAGCTGTCATCGAACGGCACGCCCCGGGTTTCACCACCCGCATCCGCGGCCGGTCGATCTACGGACCGCACGACCTCGAGGAGCACAACCACAACCTCGTCGAAGGCGCCATCAACGCGGGCAGCGCCGCGGCCCACCAGCAGCTGGTCTTCCGGCCCGTGCCGAGCCTCGGCCGGGCCGACACACCCGTCGACCGCCTCTACCTGGCCGGTGCGTCCGCCCACCCCGGCGGAGCCGTCCACGGCGGCCCTGGCGCCAACGCCGCACGCGCAGCCCTGGCCCGCAACGGCTTGGGCGGCGGGCTCTACCACAAGGCCATCGACCAGGCCCACCGCCTGCTCTACCGGTAGCGGCCGACGATCCCGAAACGCGAACACCTCCGCAAGCGGCGGCCCGGCAATCGGCTCGCCCGGTGAGTTCGCCTGAAGTCATTCCGCGCCGGCGAGACGCAGCAAGCTGATTCGCAAAGCCTCCTGGGCTTCGGCGGCCGAGAGCCGTTCGGCCGCGAGTTCGCCGCCGGCGGCGTGACCGAGTGCGATGACCGCAGCGGCGAGCCAGCCCGCCGACAGGGTTCTGTCGAATTCCCCGGACCGCTGTCCGCGCTCGATGATCCGGGTCAGGCGCAGGACCACCGGATGGTGCCGCTCGGCATCCCCGGGTACATCGGCCACTTCAGGCCGCAGAAGCACCGGATACCGGTCCAAGATCTGCCAGCTGATCCCGATGATCCGCAGCAACGCGTCCGCCGCCGACCCCTCGTCCAGGCCGGCCGCGTCCAACGCGGCGACAACCTCGACGGTCGCATGATCCACCACGGCCGTCAGCAGGTCGTCCCGCGAGGAGAAATGTGCGTAGACCGTTTGACGGGTCACCCCGGCAGCCTGCGCAATCACTTCCATGCCCGCGTCGGGCCGCTCACCCAGCAGCCGGGCCGCAGCTTCGAGGACCGCGATCCGGCTACGCACGGCATCAGCGCGGCGAGCGCGCGGCTCTTCGGTTAACTCAGACATCCTTGTCAAGGTTAGCGGAGAGCTATATCTTACAGTCATGTCAGATTTACGCTCGTACAGCTCAGTTGACCCCGCGGTGTTCGTCCGGGACTTCTTCACCGGCTTCACGCGCGAAGCACTGGACGAAACGAACGACCCCGCCGACGTAGTCGACCGGTACTACTCCCCCGACATCGTGCAGAACAGCGACGGCATCGTCCTGGACCGCGCCAAGCTCATCGCGCACGTGCGGCCGCTACGCAAGAACCTCGAGGATTACCGGTTCGACGTGCACGAGGCGGTCATCGACGGCACGAAACTCGCCGCACGGCTCACCATCCACGCCCGCATGCGCCGCGACCGGACCGTCGTCACCGAAGTCCACCTGTTCGGCGAACTCCTCCCCGACGGCCGGCTCCGGCGCACCGATCAGCTCACCCGTACGATCACGACCGGTGCGCCCCCTCAGCCGAACACGGCGCGATGAAGGCGACCGCCTACGCGGAGACGGGTTCGAGGGCCTCGCCGACCGGGCGGGATTCGGCCGCCGGGGCGCAGTCGCCACGGCCGAGGAAGCCGTAGCCAGCGCCGACGAGCACGCCACCACCGACCAGGTTGCCCAGCCCGGCCAGGACCAGGTTGACCGCGAGGGCCCCGAAGGTCGCGCCCGGCACGTCCTCGAACATCCCGAGGGAAAACACCGTCATGTTGGCCACCACGTGCTCGAACCCGGAGCCGATGAACGCCAGCAGGCACCAGAAGATCAACGTCAGCTTCGCCCCGTCTGATTTCGTCCGCGCGGCCATCCACACCGCGAGACAGACCAGGAAGTTGCACAACACGCCACGGAAGAACAGCATCGCCGCCGGCTCCGCGACCTTGGCCTTCACCGTCGCCGCCAGCAGCGCCGCGGCGGGCGCGGCGTGCCCGGGGGTCGCACCGACCTGCAGGATCCCGCTCTCGTGCACCAGCCAGGCGAACACCACCGAGCCGGCCAGATTACCCACGAACGACCCAGCGATCACCGCGAACCCGGCACCCACCCCGCGACGGCGCGCGAACATCCCCTGCACCATCGTCATCATGTTCCCGGTCGACAGCTCCCCACCGGCGAACACCACCAGCGTCAAGGCGATCCCGAACACCAGCCCCTGCACGAGCTTGGTCCACGGCGACTGCGCCGCGTTCAGCGGCCCCGTCACGGCGAGCAGCAACACGACCGCGACACCGATGTAGGCACCCGCCAGCGCCGAACCCACCAGGAAACGGCCCGGTCGGCGCAGTCCGGCGATCTTGCTTCGCGCGGCGTCCGCCTGGACACTGAGGGCTTCGGAAATCGGGACTGGCACGGTGACTCCTCCTGGCGCTATCGGCTACGGCGATCACACGATCTCTTGCCCAGTCGAACTGTTGCCAGGAACATGACAGTGACGCGGTGATCACACTCTCGTGAGCGGAATCGCACCGTCGCGGCTTGGCCGCGTGAGGACGCCCATACGCCCCAAAGAGGACGCCCGGCGTGGAGCTGGGGTTCAGGCGGAACGCTCGTCGGCCTCGAGCCGTCAAGCGTCGAGCGAGCCGGCGCGAGGCTCTGCTGGATCTGTCGCCCGCAGCAGTGTCCGGCCCGAGGGGCAACCCAAGCAGGTCCGCGGCCTCCTGAAGCGACAGGTGGTGGCCGTGCACCGCATGCACGATCCGCCGCTGGACTTCCGGCTGCGCCTCGTATTCGTCGAGCAGGACAGCGTCCGCCAGCGCAAGCCGGAGCCGTGCGCCGTCGACCCGCGCGCTCAACACGGTCCGCAAGGCGCTCACCAAGTCATGGCGCACGGCACGGCTGAAGTCACCGGCCGGCAGCAGGCCTTCCCGGCGCAACTGCCGGCAAACCCGCACCACGTGACGCCGCGAGATGCCGACGCCGGCCGCAATGCGGCACACCAGCGCGAGGGCCCGCTCACAATCCGGAAACGGCCTCCTGGTGTCGAAAACGCTGCTCGCGACGCCACCGAGGTGACGGGTTCCTGCGGCGGTCATCCAGGGCCTCCTCAGGTTGTCCCGCGTTCGACGGCCGGATACCCCGCCGCACCGGTTCCGACCGGCGCCGATCGCTCACGCTGGCGTCATCCGTCCGGGCCGCAGCTGCGTGGCCACCGTCCTCCGGTGGTGCCGTGGCGGCGTTTCCGGATCAGGGCCAAGTGGCCGCGCGGCCGTGCTTGGCGCGGACTTGTTTGCCGGTGCCGCGAGGGAACCCGTGTTTCATGAGGCGGACCTCGGCGAGCTCGTCGGCGCTGGTCATGGTGAAGAAGAGACTCAGGAACAGGCTCAGGAAGAGCGCAACCAGGACCGCGGGGACCGGCAGCGGCGTCACTGTTACCAGCAGGATGAACGCGGCGGCCAGCCAAGGCAGCGCCTCGAAGCACACCCGGATGGCGAAGCGCAGAAGCCAGGTGCGGGCTGTCGCGTCGTGGAGGACCCACTCGCGATAGCGCTTCGGCAGCCGAGCGCCGTAGACGTAGCGGATCCACCGCCAAGGGCCAGGTCGGTGCATCTCCATCCAGGCTGGGTACCCGTTGGTGAGGACCGAAACCACGGAGACGCCGGATCGCGCGGAGGTGGGCGAAGATGTGAGCCGCGATCGGCCGGACACTGGCGATGGCCGGCTCGATGCTGTGGGAGATCCTGTGGGCGCTGATCCTCGGATTCGCGTTGTCCGCGGTCGTGCAGGCCGTGGTCCGCAAGTCGGCCGTGGTGCGGCTGCTCGGTGACGACCGACCGCGCACCTGGCTGTGGCGTCTCGACGCCGCCGCGTCGTCGTGTTCCCACGCGGCTCGCGCTGGCTGGCTCGCTCTTCCTCAAAGGCGCCCACTCGCGGCGGCGATAGTTTTTGAGATCGGTTCGACCAACCTCGTCGTCGCGGACCGGGGTTTGCCGTCACGCTCGCCCGGGCATCTTGATCGGCTAGAGCACACACTAGCGGATTGGAGTACACCGTGACCCGGATCGGAATCATCGTCGGCAGCACCCGCCCGGGCCGGAAGGCCTCGACCGTGGCGACCTGGGTGCACCAGCTCGCCGAGGACCACACTCACGCCACCGTCGAACTCGTCGACCTGGCCGACCACGACCTGCCGCTGCTCGACGAACCGGTGCCACCGTCGCTGGGCGACTACCGCGGCGAGCACACCCGCAAGTGGGCGGACACGATCGCCGGTTTCGACGGTTCGTGTTCGTCACACCGGAGTACAACCACGGCCCGCCCGCCGCGTTGAAGAACGGCCTGGACTACCTGTTCGCCGAGGGGAACGACAAGGCGGGCGGGTTCGTCGGCTACGGTTCGGCCGGTGGCACCCGGGCGGTGGAGCAATTGCGGCTGGCGGTGGGTGAGCTCCGGATCGCCGACGTGCGTTCGCAGGTCTCTTGTCGCTTTTCGACGGCTTCGAGAATATGAACTCCTTCGCACCACGGCAGCACCAGAGCGACGCAGTGCACGCGCTGCTCGACGACGTGGTGTCCTGGAGCGAGGCGCTGCGACCGGTCCGGGAAAGCCCATGACCACCGCGCTGGTCGTGGTCGACATGCAGAATGCCTTCGTCGCGCCCGACGGCGGCGCCGCGGTCGACGGCGCCGAGCGGGCGGTGGCCGTGGTGAATCGGCGGGTCGCCGCGGCCAGCGCGCGAGGATGGCCGACGTTCTACACCCGCGATGTCGACCCCACCGGACGCCGCGGTCCTGCGGCCGACCACGACACGGCCCTGCATCCCGGCCTGGACGTCCGCGGCATCATCGTCGACAAGGGCTCGGGTTCCGCCGCGGGGTTCACCGGGTTCGCCCTGGCTTCCACCGCGGCCGGGGGCACGCCTGGTGGTGGCGGGCTCAGCGCCCTGGCCGGACTGCTGCGCGAGGCCGCAACCGACCGTGTCCTCGTCGTCGGGCTGGCGGCGGACGTGTGCGTCGCGGCCACCGCCCGCGACGCCCGCCGCCTCGGCTATGCCACCGCGATCGACCTCGACGCCACCGCGTTCGTGCACGCCCACCCCGACGGCGACGACGCGGCTCTCGCCGACCTGCGCGCGGCCGGCGTACGCCTCGAACACAGCACCGAATAGAATGAACAAGCCGCCGCACCGGCCGGCGAATTGGCCGTCAGCAGGCACCTATGTCTCCGGCAGTGGCCGTTTCGCCGACTCCCGCACGAAGAACGTGCAAACGGCGCCGATGATCAACAGCTAGCAGGCCGGCCAGTTCAAGTCGCCCGTGCCCGCCACCAGCGCGCTCATGACCGTCGCCGTGGTGCCGCCGAACAGCGAAACCGACAGGTTGAAGGCGATCGACAGACCCGGCCCGGACGTGCATGGGGAACAACTCCGGCAGCGTCGACGGGAGCACGGCCGAGAACAGCACCGGTGTCACCCCATCACCAGCAGGCCGAAGAAGGTCGGCGTGGCACCCCCGCCCGGATCAGCAGGACCGCGGGCAGGGACAGCACGACCAGCCCCGCGCAGCCCACCATGATCACAGGCCTCCTGCCCACAGCCTTGCCAGCGATGTCACGGCAGCGGGCACCACGTGGGCACAATCTTCGCCGATGCGGTCCGGCCGTCCGGGGTCGTAGCGGATGCGGAGCTGGCCCCCGGCGCGCAGTCCCGGCCCCGGGGAATCGTCAAGGAGTGCGGCGACCTCACGGCCGGTGGCTGCGACGAACCGACCTTCACGTCGTAGCCGCCGCGGATGGCGATGTCTCCGTGACCGTGGCGGGCGCTTCCAGGCTCGTTCCGCGTAGCTGGGTTTCGTATCGTTGAACGGCGACGGCATCGAGGCCGACCCCAACGCGAGGACGAGCCCGATGATGGTGATCCCGGCGGCGACCCGAGCGCTCAGGCTCGCGGGCGGCCTCGCCGACCCATGACCCGGCCGCACTAGGGGGCAGGGGCAGGCTCGGGATCGCTCACAGGTCCAGTCTGGGCGATCCGGCGCGCGAGACGGTCGCCGCGCGGCGGAGCGTCGGCGAAGGTCAACGTCGTCGTGGGCTGGATCACGGGAGCCAAGCTGCTCGCGCTGCCGCTGTTGGTCTAATTCAGACTGATGTGGCCGGTTCCTACGCGTTCGGCAAAGCCGTGGACCTGTCCTACGAACGCACCACGACGCTCGCGTTCACCGCCGCGGGCAACAACTTCGAACTCGCCATCGCCGCGCTGGCGCGACCCGACGCCCTGCTCACCACATCGCCTACGTCCGTCTACAGCAGAAGCTCAGCGAGCCTGCCGAGCAGGGTGGACACCTCGTCGGCCCGGGCCCGGTCGACGGCCTGGCCGAGGACATCATCGACAGACCGACCGGCCCGGCGGGTGATCGCGGCGAGAGCATCTTCGCCGATCCGCACCCGAGTGCGCCGCCCGTCGGCCGGGTCGGACGCGGTCGTGACCAGCGCCCGTTCGGTCAACCTGGCCACGGAGACCGACACGTGGCTTTGCGCGAAATCCGTGCGCCGCGCAATGTCGCTGACTGAGCTGTCCGGATGCATGATCACGTCTTCCAGAACGGCTGCTTCTCCCGGCGTCAGAGTCAGGTCACCGGGCTCGGCGGTGGCCTGACGAGACAGCTCGATCAAACGCCTGCCCAGCCGGTGTAGTTGCCTGCCGTCCATACCGAACACACTACATCGCTACCGAAGTATCGTTGGAGATGTATCGTTGCCGATACATCCAGCGCCGGGTCAGAGAAGGGCAGACGACATGACCTCAGCATCGCCGAGCACACCGAGCGGCGTGGGCAAAACCGCGCTGGGCGTCGCGGCCGTGCGGGCCCAAGAAAGCCAACGCCCGAACAGCCTGTTCGACGACCCCTACGCCCAGGCATTCCTCGACGCGGCCCCCGGCGCCTTCGCCGCAGAACACGCCACCGCGAACGACCGCAGGCCGATGGCCGCGTTGGGGGCGGCGTTCGCCTTCCACGGGGTCCTGCGCACCCGGTTTTTCGACGACTACCTCCTCACCGCGACCGCCGCCGGGTGCGCGCAAGTAGTGCTGCTGGCCGCAGGCCTCGACACTCGCGCGTTCCGACTGCCCTGGCCCCCAGGCGTCCAGGTCTTCGAACTCGACCTTCCGGACGTGCTGACCTTCAAAGAACGCGTGCTCAACGAGCAGGGCGCCCGACCGCAGTGCACACGCACGATCGTGCCCGCCGACCTGCGCGCGAACTGGGCCACAACACTGACCCAAGCCGGTTTCCGCGCCACCACACCAACAATATGGCTGGCCGAAGGTCTACTGCTGTACCTCTCCGCCGAGGACGCCACCGCCCTGCTCGACGAGGTCGGCGACCTGTCCGCGCCCGGAAGCCATCTCGCCTTCGAACGCGGCGACATCGCGGACAATTCGCTACTGGCGCACGCGCGCACGACGCCGTCGATGGACCAGTACACCGCACTCTGGAAAGGCGGACTCGGCCCAGACACTCCCGAATGGCTGACCCGCCACGGCTGGCGCGTCGACACCCACGACCGGGCCATACTCGCAGCCTCGTACCACCGAGCAGTACCCGACTCCTCCAGCGGAGAATTCATCACGGCCGAACGTGCATGACGGTGCCATGAGCCTGCTCAGCCGTTGTAGTCGCCACGCCATCACATAGCCACGCCGGCCGGGCCACGTCTCGAACATCCGATGCGATCTGCGCAGACACACCGGCGACCCGGCACACCTCCGCAGCTGAATTGATGCCGCCCGCAAGCATTCCCGTCGTGCTGACCGGCGACGGAACTGACGCCCGAGCCGGGATCCGCGCCATCAGCCATTGCGGTGACACCGTCTTCGCCCAAGACGAAACCACCTCCACCCACTTCGGCATGCCCAGCGCCGCAGTCGATACCGGACACGTCCACCGCGTCCTCGCCCTGCCCGACATCGCCCCCCACCATCGTGGCCACCACCCGCCTCCACTGACCATCCCGCGGCAGGCACCGCCGGGACTGCGAACGAGGTCGGCGCCGACCTCGCCGGCTGGCGAGGCGGTGCCGCCGACGCGTACCGGTCCGCAGCTGGGAGCCTGCACGAGGGGTTGGCCACCTGCTCGCTCGTCGCGGACGCGATGAACGCGCTCGTCAGCATCGCTTCGGAGCTGGTACAGGCCGTGCACGACGCGGTACGGGACCTGATCGCCAACACCGTCGCGGAGATCATCGAAGACGTCATCGAGGCGGGATGCGGGCCGATCGGCTGGGCGGCGATCGCCGAAGAGTCGATCGGCTACATCGCGCGGCAGATCGGGAAGGGCACGAAGCTGGTCGATGACCTGGTGGAGGTGATCGGCGACCTGGCCGACGAGGCAGGAAAGCTCCTCATCATCCTCGACGAGGCCCGCAAGATCTGGCCCGCGCTGCAACGCCTGGCCCAGGAGGGCGGGAAGCTTGCCGCCGGTTGACCGGCTGGCCAGCACCGGAGAAATACCCGGATGTCCGCGGCACGCGAGGTCCCTCACGTCGGCGCATGATGCGGCGGATGATCCGGATGTTTCTTCGGCACGGCTGCCGTCTGTGGGGTCCCGTGGACGGACCGGCTGCCGCTCGGCAAATCCGGAGACGACTTCGTGCGGTGGCCGATCCTGGTCGGAATCGAATCGCCGGAGGGCACGGTCCCGCCAGGGTCGGCCGCTTCCAGCACGAGAACCCACTCGCTGCGACCTGCCCGAAGTGCCGGATATGACGTCCTTGTCACCGAAATGTCCAACACTCGCGAAGCCGGCCTGCTCGTCGCGGCTTCGAAAGTAAAGTCTATTTCGGCGCGGAACCCGTCGATCTCGGCCAGAATGGCGGTTGAGCTTGCGTTGCAAGAGACTGGGCCGGTAAGGAAATGGCATGGTTATCCCTTCCGATGGCCAGCAGACGGCCGCTGAAGGTGCTGACGGCGGCTTCGATGAGGACGGATTCACCGTCCACGGTTCGCCGCCACGCCGGACCTTCACGGTGCTCAATGACGCGCCCGTCGGGGTCTCCGATGACGATGACCTGCTCGGCGCGGTAAGGACCGGGCGCCGCCTGGCCCAGCTCCTCGTGGATTCGCGGGACGCGGCACCGTTCACACTCGCGATCGACGCGGCGTGGGGCACCGGAAAAAGTAGCCTGCTGCACGCCGTCGACCGGGCGCTCTCCGACACCCCCGGCGTGCGGACGGTGTGGTTCAACGCATGGACCGCGGAGCGAGTCGGCGCATTGGAGGGCCTGATCAAGTCGGTCCTGCTCAGCTTCGACCGCAACGTGCTCCGGCGCGCGGTACGGAAACTGGCAGGCCAGGAACAGCTTCTCGGCGTGCTCAGGGCCGCAGTGCTTCTGGCGGTCAGCGTCGTCGGACTCGGCCGGGTCGTGGATGAGCTGTGGCGACGACTCGCAGCAGACGCCAAATCCCGCAACCAAATCCGTGACGTGGTGCGCGGGATGGCGGAGAACTGGCTGGCCCGCTCACGACCCGACGAGACGAGACTGCTCGCCGTGTTCGTCGACGACCTGGACCGCTGTTCCAGCGCGCAGATCGTCGAGGTCTGCGAGGCGATGAAGCTGTATCTCGACGTGCCGGGCGTCGTATTCGTGCTGGCATGCGACGGGGCGGTCGTACTACGCGCCGTGCGAGATCGCCCCGGCGGTGACCGCGAAGGCGGGGAAATCGGCTACCTCGACAAGATCATCCAGATCAACTACCGGGTCGCACCTCCGTCCGAGCGGCGTGCGCTGCGGCTCATCGGGGGCTACGCGGCTCGGTCCGGCACTGCGGACCTGTTCGACGTGGACATGCGATCACTGCTCGTCGAGCACACAGGCGGCAACCCGCGCGCGATCAAACGCCTCATCAACAGCTTTGTGCTCGAGTACCGGCTGCGGCCCGACTGGGACGAGGCGGGCGCTCAGAACCTGCTCAAGATCATCCTGCTTCAACAGTTCTACCCGGTGTTCTACAGTTTGTTCGTCGACTCACTCGACGCTGACCCCATCGGGGACTTCCTCGCCTACCGTGAATTCCGCCTGGCCGTCGGGATCGGCGACCTCACCGAGCCCGATGTGGCAGCACGAACCCGCGAATTCTTCGTCCGAAAGCACATCGCGCCGCCGGAGCCACACAGCACTGGTCCTGCCCTCGACGCAGCATTGCACCGTCTGGAACAGCGGCTGCCGCCCGAGTTCGTCCGGCTCGGCGACGACACCGAGTTCACCTCTCTCCTGGCGGGCTTGGTTGGACCCGTGAACACCTCCCTGGTACGAGCGGTGCTGCACCTGCGTCCGCTCGCGTCCGCTCCGATCGGACTGGCGCAGAATCGATCCGCCGAGCTCGCGGGCACGCGCATCCTGTGGGTCGATGACGAGGCGAACGACAGTTTCTACCTCGCGCAGGAGGCCCGGGCGCGCGGCGCGCGGGTTGCGATCGCCAACGACGGCGAGAACGCCAGACTCCGGTTCGAGCTGTTCCGGCCGACAGTGCTGGTGTCGGATATCCACCGCAACGGCGACGACGAGGCCGGCTTCACCGATCTTGAGGCCTTTCGCGCACGTCGGCTCTATGACGGCCCGGTGATCTTCTTCACCCGCACAGCCACCGAGGCGCGGCAGCAGCGCGCCACCGCTCTCGGCGCACGAATCACGGACCAACTCGAGGACGTTCTAGCCTGGCTGCCCAGTATCTGATGCCACCCGATCACTTGCGGCGCGTCCGGCCATGTGCCGAGCCTGCTACGCCACCCGCGCCGACCTGCTGCGCCGACTGGTACGCAGTCGACAAAGTCGCGCGGCGACCGACAAAAGCCATTGAGCTGGCGGGCAACACCGTCGAGGCGAGCACCTGACACGTCGCCCCGACCAACTGCGGTAGCGCCCAGGGAACCCGATCGACACGCCGCGAGCAGCGCCGGCCAACCCGGCGCAATCAGATCGGCTCGATACCCTCATGAAGTCGTGAGCTTCCGACGCTCAGCACTGCTGTGTCGTCGGCCATTGCGGTCAGCTGTCACGATTCCCGGTCACGAGGCGTCGTCGAACGAGCCGAACACCGTAAGCACGTGCTCCGGGCCTTCCGCGCTGATCGGCCGTTGCGCCATATCTCTAGGGCCGCCCCGCACGGCCGTGTTCTCGTCGTTGCACTGGTCTACCTCGGTGAGGACGGACAAGCCGGCGCAGGCCAGCGAGTTTCTCTCGACGTCGGTGTCGGTCTGTTCTATAATTCATAGAACAGAGGCGGGAGGTGGTCAGGTGATCCTCAATCTCGACCTGGACGGTGAGACACCGATCTACCAGCAGTTGCGGGACCAGATCGTGGAGGCGATCGCCGACGGTGTGCTGCCCGAGGGCAGCTCATTGCCGTCGACCAGGGTGCTCGCCGCGGATTTCGGGATCAACTTCCACACTGTGAACAAGGCCTACGACCTGCTGCGCCGCCAAGGCCTGCTCCAGCTCAACCGCAAGTCCGGCGCAGTGGTGACCCCGGCGGTCGCCAACCCGCAGTTCCCCGCGGAGTGGGCCGCGAAAGCACGGACTCTCCTGGCCGAGGCCGTCGCCAAGGGGATGCCGGCCGACGAGGTCCTCGCGACCTGCCGGTCCGTGCTCGATTCGTTCGGTTCCGCACTGCCGGAGGACACACCATGACTGTCGCCATCATCTTGAGCGCCGGATTGTCCGCATTGGTGCTCCTGCTCGCACTGGTGCTGCCCGCGATCACCAGCCCGACCGTGCCCTTCGGGGTCCGGATACCGGCCCGGCGGGCCGACGAGCCGGCGGTGCTGCGGCAGACCCGCGTCTACCGGTGGCGGGTACTCGCCAGCGGGATCGTCACCGCCGCACTCGGCGTCGTCCTCTACGGCGTGACCGGGGAAACCCTATTGCTGCCGTTGACGGTGATGGCGATCGTCGGCGTCTGGTACGGCTGCTTCTTTCTGGCCAACCACGAGATCCGGGCCGCCAAAGCCGCCGGAGTCTGGTACGACGGCGTGCACCAGGGCGTCGCGGTGGACACCGGGCTGCGCACAAACCCGCCGCGGTTCCCGTGGCTCTGGCTGGCACCGGCAGTGGTCGTCACCCTCGCCACGGCGGTGATCGGGGTGCTGAGCTACGCGTCGATGCCCGAGACGCTCGTCGTGCACTACGGCGCGAACGGCGTGCCCAACCGGGAGGCCGCCAAGTCGGTGGGAACTGCGTTCTCCCTGGTGTTCGTGCAGATCGGCGTGACCGCGCTGCTCGCGGGCATTGCGACGGCCATCGTCCGGGGCGGCCGGTTCGACCTCGACCCGGCCCGCCCGATGAGTTCGGCGCGATGGCACCGCCGGTACATGTCGTTGACGGCCAAGGCGTTGCTCGGGCTGGTCGCGCTGATCGACTTGGGGATGCTGGGGTCGTCGCTGCTGATGTGGACCGGGACGGTCACGGCGTGGGCGCCGCTGGTGGTCGTGCTCCCGATCTTGGCCGGCGTCGTGGTGGTCATCGTGGTCCTGGCCAGGAACTCCCGCGCGCGGGACGAGGGCGAGCCGGAGACCGGCTTGACCCACCGCGACGACGACAAGTACTGGCGGGGCGGCCTGTTCTACATCAACCGCGACGACCACGCGCTGTGGGTCCCGCGCCGGTTCGGTCTCGGGTGGACGCTCAACTTCGCCAACCCCAAGACCGCGATGCTGCTGGCCGGCGTGGTCGCACTGATCGGACTCGTGATCACCCTCCGGTTCACTGGCTGACCCATGCAGGACGGTGCCCCGGGGACCAGACCGGCGAACCATGCACCCGCTCGCGCCAGGCTGACGTTTCCTGCCGACCGGCGACCTGGGCGTCCACCAAACCGTGCAACGGCACTGGGGCCTGCCCTCACCGCTCTTTTCGACACTCGTCCGTTTCTACCGGCCGCGTAGCACCGCGCGGCATGATGATCGCGGCAGACAGGCGCCGAGCGTCTTTGCAGGCCCCGAGCATTCGGCGCACCGGGATCGATATCCGCTGGCATCCGCTCGGTCGGATGTTGTCTACTCTTCGCCATGGGGGACGGCATTGACAGTTTTGAGCCGTCACGCCGCCGAGCAGGTCGAGCCGGTCGCGGTGGAGGAGATAACCGCCGAAGGGATGATCGGCATCCGGTGCTGTGCTGCGACATCGGACTGCACATCTTCGTCAGCCGGCCGACCTGCCCCTGGCCGGGTGGCCCAACGTGTCGCTCTGTACGCCGGGAGCTGGGTGTTCGTCGAATTTCACACTCTCCCGTCCGCGGACCTGCTCGGCTGCCTGGAGAACGCGGGGCTGAACGGAGGTTGTTATGCACAAGCTGATGGTCCTGTATCCCGAGCCCGCCGATCCCGACCACTTCCGCGACTACTACGTGAGCAACCACCTGCCGCTGGTCACGCGCATGCCCGGCCTGCTCGCGTACCGCTACAGCTTCGAGGTGGCAGCGACGCAGGGACCGACGCCATACTTCGCGGTCTTCGAGGCCGAGTTCGCCGACGCTGCGGCAATGACCGCGGCGAGGGCGTCTCCGCAGGGCCAGCAGCTGGCTGCCGATGTCGCCAACTACGCCACCGGTGGTGCGGTCGCCATCCACTATCCGGTGCAGAACGGCACCTGCTGAGCCTGGCCCTGAGGCACCGCCGTATCCGGTGAGCCATGTTCGCCACATCCTCGCGGAATCGGTCCCCGCACTCCCTTCGGCTACGAGAGTGTGTCAATGCGTTTCATGTCCCCTCGGATCGTCGTGGCCGAGCCGTTCGGCAAGGAAGGCCAGGATCTCGTCCCTGGCGCGCAGTGTGGGGTGCCCCCGCTGGTCGACGAGGTGGGCTGTGACGACGCTGTGGGGACAGCCGACGACATCACGGAAGAATGGGGGTGGCTCGGGGTTGGCCGTCTCGCCCGGGATGACGCGTCCGTCGAACGCGCCGCCCAGGAGCGCCTGGTAGGCGGCGAACCGTTGGCCGGTGCACCACCGGTCGTTGTCGAAACGGTAGGCGAGCACCTTCAGCCCATCACGCTCGATGCGCTCGCGCACCATCGCGGCGTCCTCGTCGCTGATCTCCAGTCCGGCGGGGTCGTCCAGCGGCAGCGAGGGATGGTTGACCACAGGCGCGATGACGGCCGGTTCGAGTGTCATGGTGAGCGCGAAGTTGCCGGTGAAACACAGCCCGATCGCTCCCACGCCAGGCCCGCCGCACTCGGCCAGCGCCGTCCTGGCCAACCCTCGAAGCCAGGCCGTGATCGGGCTTGTGCCGCCACCGGCGAACGCGCGGAACTCGGCGCTGACGCAGGCACGGCGGACGACCTTCTCCCCGTCGGCGGTGGTGGGGAAGACGCCATCGACACCGAACAGCGACGGAAGGTAGACCGTGAATCCCGCGTCTCGAATCCAGCGCGACAAGCGAACAACGTCCGGGCTGATACCGGGCATCTCCGGCATCAGCACGACAGCCGGCCCGGACCCACCGACGTAGACGGTCTTGCTGACACCCCCGGTGTCGATAAGCCGCGTCGAGAAGTCCGCGAGAGCGTCGTCCGCTTGCGGTTCAGTGATCGCCATAGCGGCATCGTCGAGCGGGAGTGCCTGCTCCGGCCAGTGGCGGGATCGCCAGATGTCCAGGTAATCTCGCAACCATGGTGGCTCCGCTTCGTGTCGGTGTGCTCGCCTATCCAGGATGCTTCGCGTCGGAGGTCTTCGGGGTTCCCGACCTCCTCACGATGGCCTCGCACATCGCCGCAGCCAACGCGACCAGGGATCCCGCGACCAGAGATCCGCTGTACGATGTGTCGATCCTGTCGCCGCGGCGGCGCGTGGTCGCCTCCGGCGGCGCGGCGATCACGGTCGTGCCGGTGCGGCAGGTCGATGTCCTCGTCGTACCCGGGTTCGAGCTGTGCCCCGGACTCGACCTGGACGCGACACTCACGTCGCTCAAGCCGGAAATCGAAACCATCAGATCCAGCTCGCAATCGGGAGTCGCGCTGGTTTCGATCTGTGTCGGCGCGTTCCTGCTGGCCGACGCCGGCCTGCTCGACGGGCGAGAGTCGACAACCTCGTGGCTGTTCGCCGACCGACTGGCAGACCGTTGCCCTGGCACCGACGTCAGACCGGAGAAACTCGTGGTCACCGACAGCGGGGTGACCACGACAGGCGCGTTCAGCGCGATGTACGACTTCGCCCTCGGCCTCATCCGCGAGCACAACGGCAGCCGCGTCGCCCGCGCCACCGCGCGTGTCGCGCTCGTCGACGACGCGCGGTCGAGCCAGGCTCCGTACGTCGACGCGGAGTTGTTGCCGGCCACGGGCAGCCAATTCTCGCAAGGCGTCAAACGCTGGCTGGGCCAGAACATGCGCGAGCGCTACGACCTCGGGCTGCTCTCCGCGACGTTCCACGTCAGCACACGAACCCTCCTGCGGCGGTTTCGCGACGAGACCGGCCAGACCCCGCTCGGATACCTGCAGGCGGAACGGGTGCGCAGGGCGAAACACCTGCTCGAGACCACCGAGCGGACAGTCGCCGGCATCGCCGCCGATGTCGGCTATCGCGACCCCGGGACGTTCAGCGCCATCTTCACCCGCCTGGCCGGGCGCCGGCCGCGGGACTACCGCGCGACGTTCAGGGGAAGCGCCGAACCCATCAGCTGACGAACCGAACCACAACGTCCACCCATCGGCAGTAGCGGACGTTCGAGCCGGGTCGGCGCCGACGGCGCAAGACGATGCACGAGCTGGTCGGTCCAGAGACCGCCGGCCATCCACGACCGTGTTGACAGCGCCCGCCAGGTCCTCGTCTCCGGCGGGGAATAGGGCACGGTCGGAATAAGTGCTCTCCACCAGTAATCAAGCACATCCGCCGCGGCGGCGTCACGACGCTGCACGACAGCACCGGCGCCGCCTACCGATGGCGGCTGACGAGCAGAGTCTTCAAAGGACAACGCGATCCCGCCGGCACACCCGAAACCTGGATCATCGGAGCACCCGCCGCGCGTGCGGTAGCGGTCCTCGAGGAACTTCAGCCATCAGGTGAAGACCTGCTCTTCGCCCGCACAGCCGCACCCAAGGCCGCGCGGCCGACGTCGTCGATACACCATCGATCAACCGGCAGCTCAACGAATTCGTCATATGGGTCAACGCCTACTGCGCCCGCGCCGGACGCGCCGACGTCATCACCGACACCGACGGCGGCGTCTTCCGCCTGCGTAGCAGCCAGTTCCGCCGCTTGCGTGCTTTATCGCGCGTCGCCCCGGCGGCTCGATCGCCGGTGCCATCCAGTACAAACACCACGGCATTCAGATGTTCGAGGGCTACGCCAGCACGTCGCGCTCCGGATTCCGCGCCGAGGTCGAAAGCGAACAGGCCCTGCTGCGCGGCGAGCACCTGACCGACATCGCCACGAGCTACCGCCACGACCTGGCCGGCCCGGCCGCAGAGGAAGCGCGACGACGTCTCGACATCCTCACCGCGAACCCGGACTTCCCCGGGCTCGTGCTGGCCGACCCGGTCCGAACCCGCCGGTTCCTCGCCCGCCACCTACCTCGGCACCTACGCGACCTGCGTGTTCACCGCAGCCACAGCGCGGTCGCCGCGGCCGACCCCGTCACCCACATCAAAGCCGGCGCCCCGCCGTTCGTGCTCTTCCACGGCAACGCCGACACCCTCATCTCGCCGAGCCAGACCCTCGAGCTGCACAACGCTCTGCGCGCCGCCGGCGTCACCAGCACCCGGTACGTCGTCGACGGCGGCGGCCACGGCGACCTGGCCTTCACCGGCGACGCCAAGGCTGCCGCGCTGTGGACCACCCCCACGGTCGCGGACCCGCTGATCGCCTTTCTGAACCAGAGCCTCAAGAAGTGACGTGACCGCGGTCAGCGGCCGACCGGCAGGTGTACCCGGGAATCCGGGCACTCGATGACGTAGCCGGCCGGCTCCTGGCTGTGCCCGTCGCGCGGGAACGCCCCACCCGAGACCTGCAGCCGGATCCGGTGCCCGGCCCGGAACCGGTGCGCGCACGGGCTGTTGTCGACCACGAGGGTCCCCGCCTCGGAGACGACCTTCCGGAACACCTCGGAGACGTTCCACGAGCGCCCGCGCGGATCGACGTCGCAGATCCGCACGAAAACGCCACGGTCCCCGGCGTCCGGGTGCAGCTTCAGGTCCACCCGCGGAGATCCGAGCACCTCGACGTCGCCCGGCAGCGGGTCCGACGTGAACGTGACGACGTCCGCGCGCTCCTCCAGCTTCCGGTTGTCGCGGCTGCCCGCACCGGGCGACATGTGGTGGCCGCCGACCGCGGGCGTCGGGTCTTCGGGGTCGTGGCGGAACTCGATCAGGCCCGCACCTTCGGCTTCGGTGAGCCGCCCGTCCGCGTTCGGGTGCACCGTCCAGTCGGCCGTCTTCGGCGGCCAGCTCGGTAAGTCACGCCATTCGCCCGCGCCGCTGACGTGAATCCGCACTCCGGCGCTTCGCTGCCCGCCCCGCTCCCCGAGATGCCGGTCGAACCACGCGAGGGCTTCGGCGTCGATCACCTTGGCCGCCTTGACCGCGGTGTCGAGGTGAGTCCACGGCCCCATGGTGAGGGCGACGGCGGGGTTGTGCTCGGACAAGGCGTGGTACTGCTCGATCGTCTGCTCGACGAAGAAGTCCTTCCAGCCGCCGATCAGCAGCGTCGGCGTGCTCGCGCGCGCCAAGGCGGACGAGGCGTCGTAGGGCGCCCAGAACGGATCTTCGAGATCGGTGTGGTCCAGCCAGTCACCGAACCACGACCCCCGGCCGTCCAGGGGCGGTCGCCACGGCGTCCGCGATCGGCCCCGGCTTCTTCAGCGCCGCGGCCGTCCGCCTGCGCGCGGCGACCAATGCACGGATTCCCTTCAGCCCCGCCGATCCCTGCGACTCGACCGTGGCGCTCCAGCCGAGGAAGTCCGCCAGTGCCAGGGCGCCGGTGCCGCGAATCCCCCGGCCGAAGTCGTGCGGCGCCACGATGACGACGCTTGCCCGGAGTTCGGGCGGCGGGTCCTGCAGCAGGGCCCATTGCGTCCAGCCGAGGTACGAACCGCCCAGCGTCGCGAGGCGGCCGTCGAACCAGGGCCGGTTCCGCAACCACGCGACGGTATCCTGCGCGTCCTGCGCCTCCTGGACGATGGGCCGGAACTCGCCGGTCGAGCCCCCGGTGCCGCGGACGCTCTGCACGAGGACGTGGTAACCGCGCGCGGCGAGCATCCGGCCGTGGAAGAGGCTCTCGGGCACCCCGCGCCCGTACGGGCTCCGGACGAGGACCGTCCCGTGCCCGGCGGTGACCGGCGCGTAGTGATCGGTCACGAGGAGCGCGCCGTCGCGGGTGGGCACCTCGAGACCACGCTCGACGGTGTACCGGTTCCGCGCCGGCCCCAAGCCGAAGGCTTTGCTCTGGAGGCGGTCGACGGCGCGGGCCAGCGGTCCGGCGGTCTTCGGCTCGGACAAGGTGCTCTCCTTCGGGTCGTGCCGGACCATCAGTGAGCCGATCATACACCGGTTAACTACTTGGCCGGGGCAGGCCGAGCACGTTCTCGAGCGCGTCGTGCCAGGAGTCTTCGTCGGGAGCGCAGAGGAGACCGCCGGTCATCCGGCCGGGGTCGAAGGACGAGCCGTCGAAGTGGGCGCTGAAGCCGCCCGCTTCCCGGTGCAGCAGCCAGCCCGCGGCGTGATCCCACGGCTTCAACCGGTGGTAGCACAGCAGATGGACCTGGCCGGCCGCCGCCAGCCGGTATTCGTGGCCGGCACAGCGAAACCAGGTGTACCCGGCCAGCTTCAGCAGGTTCGCGGCCAGCCGGCCGCGCAGCGGCTCGGGAGCGAACCGGGCCCCGGCGACGGCCTCCATGCGTCCCAGCGGCATGGGGTCGGCGACCTCCAGCCGCTGCGCCGCTTCGCCGGGCCGGCGCAGCCACGCCCCCGCTCCGGCGACCGCCATCGCGGAGGTCCGCGTCATCGGGTCGTGGATGACGCACCCCACGATCCGGCCGCGGCGCATCGTGGCGACCATGACCGCGAACAGCGGAAGCCCGGACACGAAGTTCTTGGTGCCGTCGAGCGGGTCGAGCACCAGCGCGGACTCCGAACGCAGCCGCGCCCGCACCACCTCGTCCGGGTCACCGGCCTCTTCCCCGACGACGACCGTCGCCGGCCACCGCGCACGGACAGCTGCGGAAATCGCCGCCTCGGCCGCCCGATCGGCGACCGTCACGACGTCGAACTCGGAGGTCTTCTCGGCGATGTCGCTCGCGGCGAGACGCCCGAACCGCGGAACCAGCTCGCGCGCGGCGACGCCGGCGACGATGCGTTCGAGGAGTTCGATGTCCATCGCGTGAGTGTGCCCCGTTCCGGATGTCGTTCGAAGTGACGATCACTACCCGGTGAACCGGGGCTTCTCCTTGGCCAGGAAGGCTTTCACCGCGTTCCGGTGGTCCTCGGTCCGGCCCAGCCGGGTCTGGGCGGACGCCTCCCGGCCGAGCGCGTCGGCGAGCTGGAACGACGCCAACAATGCCGCCTTGATCTCCGCGTACGCCCGGGTCGGGCCCGCCGCCAGCCGCTCGGCGACGCGTTGCGCCGTGTCGGGGAGGTCTTCCGCCGGGACGAGGAACCCGACGACGCCCCACGCCAGCGCGTCCGCCGCGGTGAACGGCTCGGCGAGCAGGAGCAGTTCGCTCGCCCGCGCGACGCCCACCGCGCGTGCCAGCGTCACCGACAGGCCGGAGTCCGGCGTCAGGCCGATCCCGGTGAAGGCCGTGCCGAAGCGCCGGACTCCGCGGCGATCCGCACGTCGCAGGCGAGCGCGAACCCGAGCCCGGCGCCGACGCAGGTGCCGTTGATCGCCGCGACCACCGGTTTCGGCATGGTCGCCAATGCCGTGACGATCCGGTCGTAGTCCTCGTCGAGCGTCACGAACGCCATGCCCGGATCGGTCTCCAGCGCGACGGCGTGCTCGGCCAGGTCCTGGCCCACGCAGAAGGCATTCCCGGTGCCGGTGAGCACGACGGCACGGACCGTTTCGTCCGCGGCGACGTCGGCGAGCGCGCCGCGCAGCGCCTTCTTCACGCTGGCGGACAGCGACGGCCTGGTCAGCGTCACCACCGCCACGCCGTCGCGCGCACCGACCTGGATTTCCGCGTTCCCGGTGTCGTCAGCCATCCGCCCACGCTACCACCACAACCTGAACGTTCGGTCGGTATTCGCGGGGAGCGCGTCAGCCCTGCCGGAGCAGGAAGCGCTCGATCTCCGCCGCCGTCGCGATCGGCACTTCGTCCTGCGCGTAGTGCCCGGCGTCCGCGAACACGGTCAGCTCCGAGATGAGGAACCACCGCATCGCACAACCCGGAACGGGGCCGATAGTGCAGAGTTCTTACGGTGGGTGTCAGGAAATCGCACGCCTCGGCGAGCGGTTCGCGCGGCCGTGCCTCGGCCGCCGCGACGGGCGATCGGCACCTCGCCGTCAAGCCGCCACCACGTCGAGACTGAGCAGAACCGCGGAAACCGCCAGGAACGCCGCGGCCGGGAACCACGCCGCGAACCGCGTCAGGCCGGCGCGGAACAGGAACACCAGTGCACCGGTGAAGTACGCGATCAGGCCGACCGCGGCCGCCGTGCCCAGCGGCCGCCAGGCGAGTCCGGCCAGCAGGCCAGCCACCGCCGCCAGCTCCGCCGCGGCGAGCCAGCCGATCCGCTCGACCGGGAAACCCACCGCGCGCATGCCGGCGAGCTGTTTCTCCTGCCCGGCGAGCTTCCCGTGGGCCGAGTGCGCGACAAGACCGCACAGCGGCAGGGAAACCAGCCAGCTCACGAAGGACACGAGCACCTCGCGATCAGTCCGCGTAGAAGAGCCGTCGAGGGGCTTCGACGAGGATCCCGTGCCGGTCCGCTTCCCCGGGAGCCCAGTCCGCCAGCAGGTCGAGCAGCTCGCCGGTGTCCCGCTGCCCGTTGGGCAGGTGGGGCCAGTCGGATCCCCAGACCAGGCGGTCCGGCCGCGCCTCGACCAGCGCGCGGCCGAGGTGCTCGACCGTCGACAGCGGCTTGTCCTGGGCGATCCGGTACGGCCCGGACAGCTTGACGTAGCCGTTGCCGCCGCGGAGGACGTCGAGCAGCTGGCCGAAGTCCGCTTCGGTCAGGCCGTCCGACGCCTTCATATATCCCATGTGGTCGATGACGAAGGTGTCTTCGAGCTGGGCCAGGAACGGCAGCAACGCCTTGACGACGGTGCCGGGGCTGTAGAACTGGAGGTGCCAGCCGCGCGGGCGGGTGTGCTCCGCCATCGCGCGGACGTAGGCGACCAGGTCCTCGACCGGCCAGTCCGCGCGCGCGAATAGGTCGAGCCGCAGCGCGCGGACGCCGGCTTCGTGGAACCGGTCGAGCTCGGCGCCGGTGATGTCGTCGCCGATCCGAGCGACACCACGGCAGCGGGGGCCGATCTTCCGCAGTGCGTCGAGCAGCAGCGTGTTGTCGGTGCCGTAGTAGGTCGGCTGGACCAGGACCATCCGGGAGATGCCGAGCCGGTCGGCGACCCGCAGGTAGGCCTCGATCGTGCCGTCGGGGAACGTGTAGAGCGGGTCCGGCACCGCGGGGTAACCGGGCTCGAACACGTGGAAGTGCGTGTCGCAGCTGTCCGCCGGAAGCCGGTACCACGGCAGTGTGTTCGTGTCGGCCGGGCGCATCGGAAGCGTGTGGGCGAACGGCGGTCGCATGGCTTCGTCCTCTTCGGTCGGTCGGTGGCGCGCGGCCGGGCCGAGCGCCTTGGTGAGCTGTTCGGCGCGCCGTGCGGCGCCTTCGTACAGCAAGCCGTTGTCGTTGCCGGTCATGACGAGCGGGCAGGCGCCCAGCGCCATCAGCTCCCGTTGCAGGCCGGGATCGCCGATCCCGCCGACCATCAGCAGCTTGCCGTGGTTCCGGCACGCCTCGGCGAGCGCGGCCACCGCGTCGCGGACCCGGTGGTCGCCGTACTGCCCCGGAACGCCGAGTTCGGCGGTGAAGTCGTTGGCCCCGAACGCGATCAGGTCGACCCCGTCGACCGCGGCGATCTCCCCCGCGTTCGCCACCCCGGCCGGGGTCTCGACGAGGATCTGCACGACCACGCGGGCGTCGAGCGCGCCGTTGAGCTCGCGGGCCGGCACGGGCCGCATGCCGGATTGCGGCACCATCGCGGTCTGCGAACGCACGCCGCGCGGCGGAAAGCGGCACGCGCGGGCGACGTCGCGGGCCTGCGCGGCGTTCTCGATCCGCGGGGCGATGATGCCGTTCGCGCCGCCGTCCAGCAGCCGGCCGATCATGCCGTACTCGCGTTCGGGCACCCGGACGAAGTCCATCAGGCCGGCCGCGGTCGCCGCGCGGCACAGGGCCGCCGCGGTGTCCACGGACATCGTGGAGTGTTCGAGGTCGATCATGACGCAGTGGTGCCCGGTCGCCGCCGCGAGGAGCACGACCTCACTGCTGCGAGCGCCCCGGACGGCCAGCATCAAGGTCAGCTCGCCGGCCGCCAGCCGATCGAGGAAGTCGTTGCCGCGCAAGTCGTCCATGCTTCCCGCCGGTTCAGAGGTGAGTGGGGTAGGTGACGCCGGTGAGGCCGGGGACGACGACGCGCGCCGGGTCCCAGCCCGCCGCGGCCAGCGCCGCCACGGCGACGTCGATCACGGCGCCGGAGAGCAGCTGCCGCGGGTCCTCCATGACGACCCGCAGCCGCGTGACCAAGGCCCGCATGTCTTCCGGCGACCGGACGACCGGCATCTCCCCGACCTCGGTGACCGCCGGGTCGGAGACGTCGGGGAAGGCGATCCCGGCCGGGCTGTAGCGCGGGTAGCCGTCGAACATCAGGCCGCCGAGCTCGACGGTCGCCCGGGTGGCGCACCACATGCTCCGCAACGGTTCTTCGAGCGCGGCGGCCTCGGACAGGTCGCCGTCGACCGGTGTCTCGAACGTGGGCGCGTGCGGCGCGAGGTACATCCGTTCGAGGGGCAGCCGGTGGTCCGAAGCACCGAGGATCATCGTCGCGACGCTGCTGGTGGTCCACGTGACGCCGGCGGTGGCCCGGCCCTGCCGGCCCGCGATGATCACCATCGCCTCGGCCCAGTCGATCCGCTGCGCCCGCAGCCAGCGGCCGATGCGGAAGCTGATGTCCAGCCCGGCGAGGAAGAACGTCGCCACCATCATGTGGTTGACCGGCACCGGGAGTTCGACGTCGCCGCCGCCTTCGAGGTAGTCCGACCGCAGCGTCTCCCAGCCGAGGTAGTCCTCGTCGGCGAGCGCGGTGGTGAGGTAGCGGGCGGTGACGGCGCAGGAATAGTCGACCAGGTCGGCGATTTCGCGTTCGCGGCCCTGGTAGGCCTCGACCGCGATGCGGTCACGCCACAGCGCGGCGGAGTTGGCGGCCCGGGTGTTCTTGGTTTCGGCGAGCAGGCGCTCCGCTTCGGCCCGCCAGGCCGGGTCCCGCAGCTCCGCCCGGAGGTAGACCAGGCTGGCCACCGCGGGGCCGAGGTGCGAAACAGCGGTCAGCTCCTTGAAGCCGCGAGGCGAGAGCCGGTAGCCCTCCACCACCGGTGGCTTTCCCCCGCCCGGGTACAACGCGAAGTCCGCGCCGGTCGCCACGACGAGCGGGGTGTCCCGCGTGTGCTCGGCGAAGGAGCGGGCGAGCCGGCGTCCGATGCCCTCGGGGTGGGAGGTGTACGTGGTGAACAGCCTGACCAGTTCAGGACTCTGGTGGGCGGTCATGCGGCAGCCACGATACCGACAGTTGTCACATCAACCTCCATCGTGACTTCCTTGCCATTGCTCAATTAGAAGTCCTTTTTCCGAGGCGACGCAAGTAAGGCGCCGTTACCATTCCCCGTCGTCACCGTTAGCGGAACTGACTCCGCGCGCGCTAGGCTTCGGCGGTGTCCGCTGATCCCCACCCCGTCACCGCCGCCGACGTCGACGTCGATGACACCGTCCGCTCGGCCGTCGCGACGCTGAACGAAGCCCGGAATGCCGACTGGGCGGCCAAGGCAGGCCCGCTGGAGTGGACCTGTTGGGAGACGGCCGAGCACATCGCCGACAACCTGTTCTTCTTCGCGGCGCAGCTCGGTCCCGGCCGCGCCAGGGACAGCGCGGTGCCGTTCGCCTGAGCGCGGCACCGCACCGGCGGGCCGGGCCTGGTCATCTTCGTCGACCGCGCCGGTGGGCCGGCCGGCCTGGTGCGGGTCGCGGCCGCGTGCGGCGCCCTCTTGACGGCCGTGGTTGCACCACGCCCGCGGAGGCCCGCGCGTTCCACGACGACGGCGTGCTGGACACGACGGGGTTCGCGGCGATGGGCGTCGCGGAGACCCTGGTGAACATGCACGACGTCGCCGGCGGGCTGGGTCTCGCCTGGACACCGCCGGCCGGCGTGTGCGGCCGGGTCCTCGCCCGGCTGCTGCCCGGCGCGCCGGCCGACACCGACCCCTGGCCGACCCTGCCCTGGGGGACGGGCCGCGGCGAGCTGCCCGGCCGCCCGCGAGTCACCGGTGGCAGTGGCACGGCGGTGCCTGACCGTGCCCGCCCTCGGCGGGTGACCGCCGGCCGGTGCCCGGGCGTCACCGCCCGGCCGGCACGGGCCTGGCGGCGGGTAACTTTGGCGTCATGGCCGCTTCCGCTGGACTCACCGCCGACGAGACCCACATCTGGCGCTCGCTGCTCAGGCTGTCGGACCTGCTCCGGTTCCGGGTTTCGGCCGACATGCGGGAGGCGTCGTACCTCTCGCCCGCCGACCACAGCGTGCTCCTGCACCTGGCCGAGGTCGACGCCGGGCGCATGTTGCAGCAGGAGCTCGCTTCGGCGATGTTCTGGTCGAAAAGCCGCATGTCGCACCAGCTGGCCCGGATGGAGGCCCGCGGATTGGTCGCCCGCGCGCCCGATCCGGCCTCGCGGCAGGTGGCTGTCTCCATCACCGCGGAGGGGCGGGCGGTGATCGAGGCCGTGGCGCCGGTGCACGCCGCGGCCGTCCGGCGGCACCTCCTGGACCGCGCGACGGCCGAGGAGCTGACGGTCCTGGTCCGGCTGGCGCAGCGGATCAAGGACGACGTGGACGCGGCCGTCCCGTACTGAGCGCCTAGGGCACCAGGGCCTGCACCGCGACGCGGCTGCCGGCACTGCGCACCGCGGACACCACGGCGGCGATCGACGGCGAATCCTCGTCGCCGTCGCGCATCAGCAACACGCTGTGGCGGAACGCGTCGACGTCCCGGAGCGCGACCCGCCGGAGCCCGTCGGCCCCGCGGCTCGACGGCGTCAGCTCGGGGGCGATCGTGATCCCCCACTCCGCTTCGACCAGGCCCAGCGCGGCCGCGACGTCGTGCACCGTCGCCGCCACCGCCGGCTGGAACCCCGCACTGGAGCAAAGCCCGAGGGTGAGCCGCCCCAGCGGGGACATCGGGCTGATGACCCACGACTCGGCGCTGAGGTCGGCCACCCGGCAGTCCGGCGCGGCCGCCAGCCGGTGCCGCCGCGACACGCACAGCCGGAGCGGGTCGCGGCTGAGCACGCACTGCCGCAGGCCCGGCTCGGCCGGCCCGGGGGCGGGCCCGAACCGGGAGACCACCACCAGGTCCAGCGTGCCCCGCCGGACCTCCTCCGCCCCCGTGCCGTCGGTGGTCGAAGCCAGCGTCAGCTCGAGCTTCGGGTGGCGCCGCCGGACGCCGGTGAGCGCGTTGCTCATCAGCGGCGGCCCCTCGCGGAACGGCACCCCGACGCGCAGTTCGCCGGCGATCTCGCCGGCACTGCGCTGCAGCGCCGCCTGGGCCGCCCGCAGCTCGACGAGGATCCGCTCGGTGTGCTCGAGCAGCGCCCGCCCGACCGGCGTGACGGTGACGCTGTTGCCGCTGCGCAGCAGGAGGGCCGTGCCTGCCGCCCGCTCCAGCGCCGAAACCTGCTGGGAGACCGCCGACCGGGTGTAGCCGAGCTCGCGCGCCGCGGCGGCGATGGTCCCGTGCGCGGCGACCGCACGCAAGGCGAGGAGCTTCTCGATGTCGAGCATGCGTCACATCCATTTACGGCGGCTGACCGAAAGCGTCACTCAAGTTTACTTGTCAACCAACTTAATGTCGAGTTGAGTTTTCCCATGGCCGATGTCGCTCAGGAGGAGTCCGTCATGGCAGGAAAATTTCTCCGGCGTTTCAGGATCCTTCGGGTGGCTGCCGTGGCCGCCGTTCTGCTCACGTCCGCGTGCGGTCTCTCCGCCGAAGCCCCGTCCACCGGGCCACTGGTCATCGGCATGTCACTGCCGCTGACCGGACCGGTCGCCGACCGGTCCAAGCCCGGCATGGAGGGCTACCAGTACTGGGCCGACGAAATCAACGCCGACGGCGGTCTGCTCGGCCGGCAGGTCCAGCTGAAGGTGCTCGACGACTCCTTCGACCAGCAGACCGCCATCTCCGACTACAACCGGCTCCTCTCCCAGGACAAGGTCGACCTGTTGCTGGGCACCTTCTCCTCCGACCTCAACCTCGCGGTCGCGCCGGTCGCCGAGCGCTACCGCTACCTCTACGTCCAGCCCTCCGGCGGCGCCGACGAAATCTTCGAGCGGAACTTCACGCACCTGTTCTTCGCGCAGCCGGCCACGACGCAGCGGCTGCCGAACCAGTTCGTGAGCCTCGTCGAACGGATGCCGGTCGCCGACCGGCCGAAGACCCTCGCGCTGGTCCAGGTCGACGACCCCAACACCAGCCAGGCCGCCGGGATCTTCGAAAGCAAGCTGGCCGCGCTCGGCGTCAAGACCGTTTACGACCAGACCTATTCCCCGGACGCCAACAGCTTCGACACGATCGCCAACTCGATCAAGCAGGCCGCCCCGGACCTGGTGATCAGCGGGGCCGTGGCGGGCGACGGCTCCGCGCTCGTGCGCGCGTTCCAGAAGATCGGGTTCTCGCCGAAGATGCTGTACCAGGAGAACTCGCCCACCGAGCCGTCGTACCCGCAGACGGTCGGCGCGGCCAACACCGAAGGCATCTTCACCCCGATCGCCTACAGCACCGAAGCCGGCTTCCCCGGGAACAAGGCGTTCGTCGACGGCTACACGCGCAAGTACGGGACACCGCCCGGCGAAGACGCCGCGAACTCCTACACCGCCGGCCAGGTGCTCGCCGCCGCGGTCAAGGCGGTCGGCCACCTCGACCAGGACGCGATGGCGGCCTGGCTGCACGGCAACGCCGTCCCGACGATCTCCGGCGAGCTGCGCTGGGACGCGACCGGCCGCCCGCAGGGCGAGCTGCTGCTGGGGCAGTTCCAGGCCGGCGCCATCAAGATCGTCGCGCCCGCGCCGGCCGCGACCGCACAACCCGTGCTCAGCAAGCCGGACTGGCGCTGACGCACCGACCGAAGGGGTTCTCGTGCTTCTCCTCGTCCAGACGCTCGTCCTGGGTCTGCTGGCAGGCGGCGTCTACGCGTTGATGTCGTCGGGGTTCACCCTGATCTTCGGGGTGATGAAGGTGCTCAACCTCGCGCACGCCGCGACGATCGTGCTCGCCGCGTTCCTCACCTGGTGGGTGTGGCGGCGCACCGGCCTCGACCCGCTGCTCGTCGGCGTGCTGGTGTGCCCGCTGATGTACGGCGTGGGGTGGCTGCTCTACCGCGGCGTCGTCGCCCGGGTCCAGCGGATCGACCACGAGCTGACCCTGGTCGCCTCCTTCGGCGTCGCGACGGCCCTCGGCGGCGTCATGGCCCTCGTCTGGGGCACCGACGCGAAAGCGGCGACGCCGTCGTACTTCAACGGCTCGTTCCGGATCGGCGAGCTGGTGGTGCCGACCGCCCAGCTGTACGCCTGCGCCGGGGCGGTGGTGCTCCTGCTCGGCCTATATGGCCTCCTACGCGGAACCTTCGTCGGCAAGGCGATCCGCGCCTGCTCCGCGGACCGCGACGGCGCGGCGCTCGTGGGCATCGACGTCGAGCGCACGATGACGCGGATGTTCGCGATCGGCGTCGCGACGACGGGATTCGCCGGGGCCGCGCTCTCGGTGCTCTACCAGTTCGTCCCGGACTCGCATTTCGCCTGGATCGGCCGCGTCCTGTGCGTCGTGATCCTCGGCGGCCTCGGCAGCTTCGCGGGCGCCGGCCTCGGCGCGGCGATCCTCGGGGTGAGCGAGGCGCTCACCGCGTCCTATATGGACACCCGGTGGGCGACGACGGTCCCCTACCTGCTGATCGTCGCGCTGCTGCTGGTCCGGCCGCAGGGCCTGCTCGGCGGGCGCGGGCGTATGGACGGGGCGCTGGCATGACCGGCCGGATCCGCCGGCCGGCACTGGCCGCGGCGGTCGTGCTCGTCGCCCTCGTCCCGCTGCTGACGCCGGACGCCTACGTCCACAACGTCCTCATCCTGACGTTCCTGGTTGCCGTCGTCGCGTCCGGCTGGAACATCATGGCCGGCTTGACCGGGTACATCAGCCTCGGCCACGGGATGTTCGTCGGGGTGGGCGCCTACACCGGCGGCATCCTGGCCACGGCCTGGGACGTTTCGCCGTTCGTGGTGGCGCCGCTGGGCGGGGTGACCGCGGCGCTGTTGGCCGTCGTGCTCGGCCTGCTCACCCGCCGCACGCGCGGACCGGCGTTCGTGATCGTGAGCTTCGCGGTGCTGGAGCTGCTCGGCCTGCTCACCCGGAATTGGGCGTCGGTCACCGGCGGCAGCCAGGGGCTCCCGATGCCGCTGCCCACGTGGGACGTCCGGTTCCACAACTGGCCGTTCTACTACGCGCTGTTCGCGCTCGTCCTACTGAGCGTCGGGCTGACCGTCGCCATCCGGCGCTCGAAGCTCGGGCTCGGCCTGCTGGCCATCAAGGACGACGAGGACAAGGCGTCGGGCATCGGCGTCGTCACGTCCGTCTATAAAGGACTCGCCTTCGTCGCGAGCGCGGCGCTCGTCGGCGTGGCCGGCGCGGTCTACGGCTACTACGTCAGCTCCCTGTCGGTGAACACCATGTTCGACATCGTGCTCAGCATGCAGGTCGTGCTGGCCGCGCTCCTCGGCGGCCGCGGCACCGTCTGGGGTCCGGTGCTGGGCGCCTTCCTCGTGGTGCCGCTCACCGAAGCGACGAACACGACCCTGGGCGGCGCCGACGCCGGGGCCATCCGGCTCATCCTGTTCGGCGGGCTCGTCCTCGGCGTCGCCCTGCTCCTCCCCCGCGGCATCCTTCCCACCGTGCGGAACGCGCTCATGCGCCGGCGCGGGGAAACCGGCCGCACCGGTGCCCGCCTCGACGACACGCCGGTCCCCGCCGCCCCACCGCGGCGGCGGCCACCGTCGACCGCGCCGGACGCGCTCCGGGTCTGCGGCGTGACCATGCGCTTCGGCGGCTTGACCGCGCTGGACGACGTGACCTTCACCGTCCCGCGGAACTCGACGACCGCGTTGATCGGCCCCAACGGCTCCGGGAAGACGACCCTCTTCAACGTGATCGACGGAACCTACCCGGCCGCCTCGGGAACGGTCGAAGTCGGCGGCGTGCCGATCACCCGGGCCACCCGGCCGCGGCGGGCGTTCCTCGGCCTCGGCCGCACCTACCAGCTGCCACGCCTGTTCGGCGAGCTGACGGTGCTGGAGAACGTCGCCGCCGCCTGTGCCGAGTTCGAGCTCTGGCGGCTCGCCCGCAGCGCGATCTCGGGCCCGGAGGCGGCGCGGGCACTGGAGCTGCTCGAGTTCGTCGGCCTGCGCGCCTACGCCGACGCGAAGGCCACCGACCTGTCCTACGGGCAGCGCAAGCTCGTCGAGCTGGCCCAGGTGCTGATGCTCGACCCCGACGTCATCCTGCTGGACGAACCGGCCGCGGGCATCAACCCGACGCTCCTGCGCCGCCTGTCCGGCCTGATCCGCGCACTGAACGCCGCGGGGAGGACCTTCGTGATCGTCGAACACGACATGCAGTTCGTGCTGTCCCTGGCCGGCCAGGCCGTGGTGCTCGCCCGCGGCCGGGTGATCGCCACCGAGTCCCCCGCCGAGGTCGGCTCCGACCACGCAGTGCTGGAGGCCTACCTGGGCGACGACTTCGTCCTGGCGCCGGACATGACGGGATCCGAGCGATGATCCGCCTGGAGTCGGTGTACGCGGGCTACGGCGGCGGCGACGTCCTCCGGGGCACCGACCTCGAGATCCGGCCGGGCGCCGTCACCTGCGTCGTCGGCCCGAACGGGGCGGGCAAGTCGACCGTCCTGCGCACGATCAGCGGGTTGCTGACCCCGCGCGAAGGCCGGGTCCACCTGGGCGACCGGATGCTGAGCGGGCTCACCCCGGCGGCCGTCATCGAGGCGGGCGTCGTCCAGGTCCCCCAGCAGGGCGGCCTGTTCGGCCGGCTGTCGGTGCGGGACAACATGCTCCTCGGCGGCTACCCGATCCGCCGGGACCAGCCCCGGCTCCGCCGCCGGCTCGCCGAGCTCGGTGAGGCCTTCCCCATCATCGTGGACCGGGCGCGGGACAAGGCGTCCGACCTGTCCGGCGGCCAGCGGCGGATCGTCGAGTTCGCGCGGGCGCTGGTGACCGAGCCGCGCGTGGTCCTGCTCGACGAGCCGACGCTCGGGCTCGACCCGAAGGCGTGCGAGACCGTGTTCGAAACCACCCGGCTGCTGCGGGACCTCGGCGTCACCGTCCTGATGGTCGAGCAGAACGTCCGCTTCGGACTGCGGCTGGCCACCGACGGGATCGTGATGGAGAGCGGCCGCGTGCTCCTCGCCGAACCCGCCGCCGACCTCCTCGCCCGGCCGGACATCTCGGAGCTGTTCTTCGGCTCGGGCCCGCGCGCGGCGGCCGAGCGCGAATGACCGGCCGGATCCTCGTCGTCGACGACCACCCGGTGGTCTGCGACGGCGTGCGGCTGCTGCTGCGCTCGGACCCCACGCTGTCCGTCGCCGCGTCGGCGGAGTCCGGCCGCGCGGCGATCACCCGGGTGCGCGAGTTCGAACCCGACATCGTCCTGCTGGACCTGCGGTTGCCGGACATGCCGGCCACCGACGTGATCTCCCGGATCCGGTAGGCCACCCCGAAGGCGCGGATCGTGGTCTTCACGGCCTACCCCGACCACACCGCGCTGAAGTGCGCCCTCGACGCCGGCGCCGACGGGGCGCTGCTCAAGGACATCGCCGGGATCGGGCTTTCCTCGGCGCTGCGGCGGGTCCTGCGGGGCGAACGCGTCGTCGACCCCAGGATCGCCGACGCCGAGACCCGCCGCTCGGGCGCGCTGGCCCGGCTGGGCCTGGCCCGCCGCGAGTACGAAGTGCTGCGCCTGGCCACGGAAGGCAAGACGAAGCCCGAGATCGCCGGGTCGACCGGCCTGACCCGCAACACCGTCAAGACTTACCTGCAGTCGACGTTGCACAAACTCGGGGCCAGGAACCGGGTCGAGGCCATCACCAAAGCGGCGAGGCCGGGCTGCTGTGACCGGGCACCCCGGGCGGCGCATTTTTTCCCGGGACCGTACCGCGAAATGTGTTGACATGTACACCAGCTGTTTCTTCGCGACGTATTCGTGTGCCATCGTGGGGCGATGCGGTCACGGAAGTCCTCGAACCGGCGCTCCCTGGAACAGTTCACCGCGCTCGACGCGCTTCTGCGCGAGCGGGCGGGACTCCTGGCGGTGCTGGACCGCATCGCGGTGCTGCACGGGACCGCCCAGCTCGTCCGCGCGGCGGTGGGCGCCAGTTCCGGGTTCGTCGCCGAGCTGACGGCGCCCGACCGCGCGATCGTCCGCTGGATGTCGGGAGCGCGCACCGAGCAGCTGCGCGACCTCGTCGTCCCGCTCGGGCAGGGCATCGGCGGCAAGGCCATGGCGCTGGGAACCGTCGTGCGGGTCAACGACTACCTCGCGTCGTCGTCGATCACCCACCACTTCGACGACGAGGTCCGCGACGAGGGCCTGGGCGCGATGCTCGCCATCCCCATCGTGGACCAGCGCGGCCTGGAACCGCACACCATCGCGATCGCGTACGCCGGCATGCACGGCTCTGCGCCCTTCGGCGACATCGCCGTCGAGCGGATGCGCGCGGTCGCCGGTCAGGCGGCGGCGGCCGTGCGCATCGCCGACGCCGCCGAACTGACCAAAGTGGACGCCGTGTACGCCGAACGGCGGCGCATCCAGGACTCCCTGCACGACTCGGTGGGGGCGATACTCTTCGCCATCGGCGCGCAGATCCAGGCTCTCCAGGACGAAATGGCCGACCAGCCCGGCCTGAGCAGCAACCTGCGCCGCCTCGAGTCCGACGTCTCCGCGGCCACCTCGGCGCTGCGCGAGTCGATCCTCGCACTGGAGGACGCGACGCCGGCACGCGCGCTGCCGATCGAGATCATGGAGCACACGCGGTCGTTCGAACGCCGGACCGGCGTGTCCGCCCGGTTCGTCGAGCTGAGCGACGTCCCGCCGCTCGACCGGGAACGCACCGCGGTCCTGCTCGCGGTGCTCCGGGAAGGACTCGTCAACGTCGAGAAGCACGCCAAGGCGCACGCCGTCATCGTCAGCCTCGGCTCGTCGGACGACGGCGTCCACCTCGCGATCGCCGACGACGGCGCGGGTACGCGGGAAGCGGGCATCCCGGGAACGCGCCTGGGCCTGCGCTCGCTCGCGCGGCGCGCCGCCAGGGTCGGCGCCACCGTGCAGCTGCTAGGCAACGAAGACGAAGGCTGCACGCTGCGCGTGTGGCTCCCGGCCGTCAACGGCCCGGCACCGGGACCGGCCCGCCGAATCCGCTGAGATTCAATTCTTCTCTCCATCCGGAGGTGTACATGTCAACGACGCGCCTCCACAATTGCGGGGATGGCCTGCCGGCCCGCTCCCGGCGGGCGCGCACGTCACCCGGTTCGCGGGTCCCAGCGCGCGTACTCACCGAGTACCCACCCGGACCGGCGTTTCGCTTCTCTCTTGTGAACGAAGGAGTTCGCATGAGGAAAGCCACCTCAGCCCGCCGCGGCCGGTGGCCGGCCGGCTCGTGGCGGCGGCACTGCTCGCGCTGGCCGCGGTCACCGTCGTCCCGGA
Organism: Amycolatopsis sp. NPDC051371; assembly: GCF_040682155.1. Lineage (NCBI taxonomy): Bacteria > Bacillati > Actinomycetota > Actinomycetes > Pseudonocardiales > Pseudonocardiaceae > Amycolatopsis > Amycolatopsis sp. NPDC051371. The sequence continues at coordinate 3,156 of NZ_JBFBAG010000026.1, read as the reverse complement.
CCCCGGCCGAGGCGAGCTGGCTGCCCCAGCCGGCACCGGCGGCCTACGGGCACAGCGAGCCCGTGGCCGCCTCCGTCACGATGGACGACGGCGTCGTGCTGTCCGCGCAGGTCGTCTACCCGACCGACTTGGTGACCGTTGCGCGCGCACCGGGGACCTTCCCCGTCCTGCTCACCCAGAACCCGTACGGAACTTCGCGCGACCCCACGACGGCCGGCGGCTACTTCGTCGAGCGCGGGTACATCTACATCGCCGCTTCGATCCGGGGCACCGGGACGTCTGGCGGCCAGACGGGCTGGTTCGGCGCGCGGCAAGGTCGCGACGGCGCCACCCTGGTCTCCTGGGCCGCGCACGCCCTCGCCGGCTCCGACGGCAACGTCGGCCTGGACGGCTGCTCGTACCTCGGCGTCGACCAGTGGTACACCGCGGCCGAGGTCGGGCCGGGCTCGGCGTTGAAGGTCATCGCGCCGTTCTGCACGGACTCCGAGATGTACAACGACCTCGCGACGGTGGGCGGGGTGCCGACGAGCTTCATCGCGTCGATCGCCCGGGCCCTGCCCCGCGGGCCAGCGGACAACGCGCAGACCGACCCCCTGTCCGGCACGGTCAACGACCTGAAGAACGGCGGCGCCCGGTCGTACGACAACGAGTACTGGCACCGGATCGATGTCCAGCAACTGATGCCGCGCATCGTCGCGAACGGCGTCCCCGCGCTCAGTGAGGCGGGCTGGAGCGACCTGTTCCCCGGCGGCAACATCGGTGCCTACGTCGCCGCCCAGAACGCGTCATTCGGCCGCCCGGTGACCGCACCGATCGCGGCCGGGCAGCGGGCGACCGGCCGCTACCAGGCGATCGTGGGGCCGTGGACGCACGGGAACGAAGATGTCCTGGCCAACATCCGCAAGGAATGGTTCGACACGTGGCTGAAAGGTCGGCCGACCGGGATGGCCGACACCGCGAAGCCGTTGCACATCTTCCAGAACGGCGGCAACCTCTGGGTCGACACGGCGGCTTGGCCGCCAGCGACGAGCACCGGCACGTACTACCTCAACGCCGCCGGTTCATTGACGCCGACGCCGCCGGCCACCACCGGGGCCGACACCCTCTCCTACGCCAACCCCGACCGCCCGCTCACCTACACCACGGCGCCGCTGACCCGGGCGAGCGTGCTGGACGGCCCGATCGACGTCCATCTGTTCCTGAGGTCGACCACGCGCGACGCGTACGTGGCGGCGACCGTGAACCTCGTCTCGCCGTCCGGCGTGGCGACCAAGGTCTCCGACGGCGGGCTCCTCGCGAGCATGCGTGAGCTCGACCCCCGGCAGAGCTGGTACGGCCGGGGCGGCGCGCTGATCAAGCCGAGCCATCCGTTCACCCAGGCGAGCCGGCTGTCCAGCACCACGATGCTGTTCGTCGGGATGGTCGGCGCGGTCGCCTGGGGCATCTTCACGCTGCTGGCCGGCCGCTGGTCGGACACGTGGGGTCAGCGGCGGACCTACCTCGTCGGCACCCTCGCACTGGCCGCGTGGACGTTCCCGTTCTTCCTGCTGTTCGACACCCGGTCCGTCCCGCTGCTGCTCCTGGCGGTCGTCGTGCTGGCGTTCGGCCTCGGCCTGACCTACGGCCCCCAGGCGGCGGCGTACGCCGAACTGTTCCCCACCGCGATCCGCTACAGCGGGGTCTCGTTCGCCTACGCCTTCGGCGCCGTCCTCGGCGGCGGCTTCGCCCCGCTGGTGGCGGCGTGGCTGGTGGGCCTGACCGGAACTTCGCTGTCCGTCTCGGCCTACATGCTCGTGGCCTGTCTGGTCACCCTGGCGGCGGTGCTCGCGTTGCGGGAGCGCCCGGCGGCGGAGCGGGAAGCGTTCGTCGTCGCCACGGACTGACGGCCCGGCTCAGTCCGCCGGGCCGTCAGTCCGTGGCGATACCGTCCACGGCTCAGTCTCTCGGTCCGTCGGCCTGGTCGACGACGCGCAGGCGTTCAGCGCCGTGACGATCTCGGCCAGGTCCTGCGGGCTGCGCAGCGAGCGGCCGGTGAGGTCTTCGATACGCCGCAGCCGGTAGCGGATCGTGTTGGCGTGGCAGTGCAGCACTTCGGCCGTGCGGCCCGGCGAACCGTCGTTCGCGCACCAGACCCGAAGGGTGCGGGTCAGCACGGCGCTCTCGTGCGGCTTGAGCTCCAGCAGTGCCCCGAACACCTCCCGGGCGACCCGTTCCGCCTCTGCGGGTGCCGCGCTGACCAGCATCGCCAGTGGCGTGGTGTCGTACTGGACGACCCTGCGCCCCCGGTGGCTGAGGGTCGTTAGGGCGATGCGGGCGCCGTGGACCGCGCCCGGGGTGTCGCGCAGGTTCCCGAAAAGACCGCTGACGCCGATGTCGCGGTCGCCACGGCTTCCAGGTCGGCGAGGACGGCCGCTTTCGTGACCGCGGGACCGAGAACTATCAGGCAGGCCAGCGCGTCCGGCCGCCACCGACAGGTGGCCCGGACACCCCGGCGCTCGCCAGCCGGGCGAACATCGCCGAGAGCTGCAGCTCTTCCAACAGGTCGAGGTCGTCGTTGGACGCCGGGCCTTCGGTGCCGAGCCCGACCGCCACACCCGCGGCGCGCAGGTCTGCGAGCCACGCGAACCCGGAGGCGAGCTTCCCGTTCGAGCCCGGGCAGTGCGCGATCCCGGCGCCGTGCGCGGCGAGCAGCGTGATGTCCTCATCGGACAGGTGGATCGCGTGCGCCGCGAGCACGCGGCCGTCGAGCATGCCGAGCTTCTTCAACAGCCTCGGCACGGAACCGTGGGCTTCCCGGACGGTGATGTCTTCCGCCGCCCCTTCCGCCACGTGGATGTGGACGAGCGCGCCCCGATCCGCGGCCGATTCGGCGGTCGCGCGCAGGCCGTCTTCGGAGAGCATGTACGCCGAGTGCGGGCCGTAACCCAGCTCGATGCGCTCGCCCGGGCCGAAGCGGAGGCCGTCGGTGTCGATCCAGCGCTCGATCGCGGCCAGCTGGGCACGCCAGTCGAGGCCCGGCAGCTCCATCACCGGCGGCGCGACCAGCACGCGCCCGCCCGTCGTGAGGACCGCGTCGACCAGCTGCTCGCCTTCGAAGTACATCTCGGCGCTGGTCGTGACGCCGTGGCGCAGCATCTCGACCGAGCCCAGCAGCAT